>JAEVZA010000033.1 GCA_023392475.1 Actinomycetes bacterium
CGCCAGCCACGCCGCGGTGGTGGCCCGGGGGTGGGGCCTGCCCGCCGTGTGCGGGGCCGAGGCGGTCGTCGTCGAGCCGGGTGGGATCCGCGTGGGCGACCGGTTCGTCGCGGAGGGCGAGTGGCTCACCGTCGACGGCGGCACCGGGGAGGTGCGCGCCGGGCGCGCCGAGGCCGGCGGGGCGGTCGACGACCTGCCCGAGGACCTCGTCCACGTGCTCGGCGCGGCGGACCGGGTCGCCGCGGGTCGACCGGTGGTGCTCGCCAACGCGGACGACGGCGACTCGGCACGGCGCGCCCGCCGCTTCGGCGCGCAGGGCATCGGCCTGTGCCGCACCGAGCACATGGTGCTGGGCGAGCGGCTCCCGCTGCTCCAGCAGGTGCTCCTCGCCGGCGCCGACGCGGCAGGGGCGGCGTACGAGCTCGAGCGTCGCCAGCGCGAGGACCTGGCCGACGTCCTCGGGGCGATGGACGGCCTGCCGGTCGCGATCCGGCTGCTGGACCCGCCGCTGCACGAGTTCCTGCCCCGCCCCGGCGACCCCGGCGCGACCGCGGAGCTGCTCGGCCTGGCCGACGCGTGGCGCGAGGAGAACCCGATGCTGGGGGTGCGCGGCGTGCGGCTCGGGCTGCTCCGCCCCGACCTCTACGACCTCCAGGTGCGCGCGCTGCTCGGCGCCGCAGCCGACGTCCGCGCCGGCGGCTGCGATCCCCGGCCGCGGGTCCTCGTCCCGATGGTCAGCTACGTGCAGGAGCTCGTGGCGGTGCGCGACCGCGTGCGAGAGCTCGCCGGGAGCGACGCCGTCGCCGTCGGCGCGATGGTCGAGACGCCGCGGGCCGCGCTCGCCGCGGGCGCGCTGGCGGAGCACGCCGACTTCCTGAGCTTCGGCACCAACGACCTGACGCAGCTCGTGCTGGGCTTCAGCCGGGACGACGTCGAGCCCCGCCTGCTCCCTGCGTACCGGCGTGCCGGGATCGTCGACGCCAGCCCCTTCGAGCGCCTCGACGAGGTCGTCGTCCAGCTGCTGCGGCTCGCGGTCGACGCAGCGCGCGCCACCCGCCCCGGGCTGCCCATCGGGGTGTGCGGCGAGCAGGTCGGCGACGCGGGGTCGGTCGCGGCGGCCCGCACGGCCGGGGTCGACTCCGTCTCCTGCTCGCCGTTCCGCGTGCCCGCGGCGCGGCTGGCCGCCGGCCAGGCGGCCCTCGCGGACGACGGACCGGCCTGATGGGGATCGTCGACGAGGACATCGCCCGCGTGCGGGACGCGACGGACCTCGTGGCCGTCGTCAGCGGCTACACGCAGCTGCGCAAGGTCGGCCAGCGCTGGACGGGGCTGTGCCCCTTCCACAACGAGAAGTCGCCGAGCTTCTCGGTCAACCAGGTCGACGGCCTCTACCACTGCTTCGGGTGCAAGGCCTCGGGCGACTCGATCACGTTCGTCCGCGAGATGGAGCACCTCGACTTCCCGGGCGCCGTCGAGTGGCTCGCCGTGAAGGCCGGGATCCAGCTCCGCTACACGGAGAAGAACGAGTCGGAGGACCGCCGCCGCCAGACGCGGCTGTTCGCGCTGACCGAGCGCGCCGTCGACTGGTACCACGAGCGGCTGCGCACCTCGCCCGACGCCGCGGCGGCGCGCTCGTACCTCCGGTCCCGCGGCTTCGACGGCGAGGAGGTCGCCCGGTACCGGATCGGCTGGGCGCCCGACGACTGGGACCAGCTCGTCCGCTCGCTGAAGGCGCCGCAGGGGGACGTGGAGGCCGCCGGCCTCGGGTTCCTCAACCGCCGCGGCCGGATGCAGGACTTCTTCCGCGGCCGGATCCTGTTCCCGATCCTCGACGAGCGGGAGCGGGTGATCGGCTTCGGTGGTCGGAAGCTGCCCGACGCCGAGGGTCCGAAGTACCAGAACTCGCGTGACAACGAGCTCTACAACAAGTCGAAGGCGCTGTACGCGATCAACTGGGCCAAGGCCGACGCGGTGGCCCGGGACCAGGTGCTGATCTGCGAGGGCTACACCGACGTGATCGGGTTCGCCCGCGCCGGCATCGACCGCGCGGTCGCCACGTGCGGCACCGCGCTGACCGAGGACCACGTGAAGGTCCTCAAGCGCTTCACGCGCCACCTCGTGCTCGCCTACGACGCGGACGAGGCGGGGCAGTCGGCCGCCGACCGCGTCTACGCGTGGGAGCAGGCGCACGACATCCGCGTCTCGGTGGTCGGACTGCCGCCGGGCGCCGATCCCGACGAGCTCGCCCGCACGGACCCCGACGCGCTGCGCGCCGCCGTCGACGGCGCCCGGCCGTTCCTCGAGTTCCGCGTCGAGCGCGTCCTCGGGGCTGCCGACCTGTCGGGACCGGAGGGTCGCGCCCGGGCCGCGGAGGCTGCGCTCGAGGTCGTCGCCGAGCACCCCGACGAGCTCGTCCGCGACCAGTACGTGATGGACCTCGCGGACACCTGCCGGATCGACGCCGGGCGGCTGCGCGTGCGGCTCGAGGACATCCGTCGCAACCCGCGTCCCAAGCCGGCGGCGCGACCCGATCGACGGTCCCGCGAGGAGCCGCTGCCCGAGGAGCCGGGCGGTCCCGCGCCGAGGCGGCTGCCTCCCCTTCGCGACGGCGTGGAGCAGGAGGCGCTGCGGCTCGCGGTGCACCACCCGGAGGTGGCCGCGCCGTTCCTCGACGACTCGCTGTTCCAACACCCCACGGCCCGGGCGACGTTCGACGCGCTGCAGACGGCGGACACGCTCGCGGAGGCGCTCGAGCAGTCGCCGCCCGAGGTCGGGGAGGTGCTCGCGCGGCTGTCGGTCGAGCCGATGGAGGCCGACACGACCGACGTGCTGGCCCGCTTCGCGAGCGAGGCCGGGCGCCGCGCGCTGGTGGAGCTCGAGGCCGAGGCGCGCAGCTCCGAGGACCCGCTCGCGTACGCCGATCTCGTGGCCTGGCTCAAGGTGACCCTCGACCACCTGAGGCGCCCAAGAGCCGAGGTGGAAACCGTGACCCAGTTGCTAGCCTTCCTCCGGGACAGGCATCAGTCGTGACGAGAGGTGCGAGCGTGTCCATCTGGCAGACGGTGCCTGACAACGAGATCCAGGCACTCCAGACCCGGGCCGACCAGGACGGCGGGGTGCTGCAGCTGGACGACGCGCTGAGTGCCCTGCGGATGGAGATGACCGACCAGGTCGTCGACGAGACCCGGGACTTCTGGGCCGCACGGGACGTCGCCGTGAAGTTCGACGTCGAGCCGGAGGTGGATCCGGCCGTCGGGCTCGAGCCGCACCTTCCGCCCGCGGGCGCCGGCACGGACCTGCCCGGCGCGGATCTCCTGGCGCCGGACCCGGTCGTCGAGGACGACCTCGGCGCCGAGGCCGCGCAGCGCCGCCGCACGATGCGCACGTCGCGCCGGAAGGCGCGGCCGGTGTCGCTGCCCGGCGGCACCGCCGGTGCCGGCACGTCGGACCCCGTCCGCATGTACCTGCGCGAGATCGGCCAGGTGCCGCTGCTCACCGCGCAGGAGGAGGTCGACCTCGCGAAGCGGATCGAGGCGGGCGTGCAGGCCGAGGAGCGCTCCGCGGATCTCGCCGCCTCCGGTGAGCAGGTCAGCTTCGAGGAGCGTCGTCGGCTGGACCGCCAGCGCCGCGACGGCGAGCGCGCGAAGGACGAGCTCACGCAGGCCAACCTCCGGCTCGTCGTGTCGATCGCGAAGCGGTACCTCGGTCGCGGCATGCAGATCCTCGACCTGATCCAGGAGGGCAACCTCGGGCTCATGCGTGCGGTCGAGAAGTTCGACTACACGAAGGGCTTCAAGTTCTCCACCTACGCCACGTGGTGGATCCGCCAGGCGATCACCCGGGCCATCGCGGACCAGGCCCGCACGATCCGCATCCCGGTGCACATGGTCGAGTCGATCAACAAGGTGCACCGCCACCAGCGGCAGCTCATCCAGGAGCTCGAGCGCGAGCCCACGGTCGACGAGCTGGCGGACAAGTGCGACCTCACCCCCGCCAAGGTGCGGGAGATCCTGCGGATCTCGATGGACCCGCTGTCGCTGGACTCGCCGGTCGGCGAGGAGGACGACAGCTACCTGGCCGACTTCATCGAGGACACGAGCGCCGTCATGCCGGCCGACGTGGCCACGGCCAACTCGCTGTCCGAGCAGATCATGTCCGCACTGGACGAGCTCAACGAGCGGGAGAAGCAGGTCGTGCGGATGCGCTTCGGGCTCGACGGCGACCAGCCGCAGACGCTCGAGGAGGTCGGCAAGCAGTTCGGCGTGACCCGTGAGCGGATCCGCCAGATCGAGTCCAAGACGCTGGCCAAGCTGCGCCACCCGCATCGCCGCCAGAAGCTCGAGGACTACCTGAAGGCCGACTGACCGTCGGCGCAGGTCGGTTGGGGACCGGCCGGAGCGGGCGCTATCGTGCCCTCCGCCGATCGGTCCCGGTCGGCACCTTCCGGGGTAGCTCAGCTGGCAGAGCAGCTGACTGTTAATCAGCGGGTCGGGAGTTCGAGCCTCCCCCCCGGAGCACCTTCGTGTCGCAGCCCTCGGCCCCGCCGGGGGCTGCGCCGCGTCCGGCTACGGGCGTGGCTCCAGGGCCTGCAGCAGGGCGCCGTAGGTGGCGTCGGCGTCACCGCCCCATCCTCGCCGACGCAAACCGGAGGGCGGGCGCATCGACCGGTGAGTAGCGTCGCCCGGCTCGGCACACGGCCGTCCGGCGACCGTCGCCGCTCGCCCGGAGCCTTCGAACATGGACCAGCACCCCACGCCGCAGCGTCCGCTCGGCGTCCGCATCGAGATCAACGACTTCGACGACCTCCTCGGGGCCGCCGCCCTCGCGCGCTTCCAGTCCGGGGAGCACCCGATCGCGGAGGACGTGACCCTGCGACGCATCGATCCCGTGGACGACATCCGGCTGGACGGCGTCGACGAGGTCCGCCGCTCGACCGACGAGCACCTGGTGACCGTCCTGTACGAGGGCGACGGGGTGGCCCTGCTGCTCCGCCGCTGGGACAACGGCTCGGCGCACGCGTCGGTGTCGGCCGTGGAGCCGGATCGGTTGCAGGCGGTGGTCGTCGCCCTGCGCGCGCTCGTCCCGCCGCCCGACCCCGAGGACCCGCGCGTCGAGGTCGACTTCGTGCACGACAACGGGCGTTGGCCCGTCCACCACCGCCGTCGCCTCGACAGCAGGGAGTGGCACGAGATCCGGCACAACTACCCGACGCGCGTCCGGATGGCCGTCGACGAGCTGGTCGGCGTGCAGCGGCCCGGGGACCAGGCCCGCCTCGTGCTCTGGCACGGTCCGCCCGGGACCGGCAAGACGACGGCGGCCCGTGCGCTCGCCAGGTCGTGGGCGCCGTGGTGCCGCACCGTCTACGTGGTCGATCCCGACGCGCTGTTCGCGAAGCCGCACTACCTCGCGCAGCTCCTGCTCGGCGAGCGCGACGGAGGCGACGAGGGCGATGCGCCCGACGCGAACGCGGACGGGTCGCCGGCGTGGCGCCTGCTGCTCATCGAGGACGCCGACGAGCTGCTCCGCGCCGATGCCAAGGAGCGCACCGGCCAGGCACTCTCGCGGCTGCTGAACCTGGGCGACGGCTTCCTCGGCCAGGGCCTCCAGCTCGTGATCCTGATCTCGACGAACGAGCGGGTCGACCGGCTCCACCCGGCGGTCACCCGTCCCGGGCGCTGCCTCGCCAACGTGCACTTCGGGCCGTTCGACCGCACGGAGGCGGAGCTGTGGCTCGGGGGCGACCCCGGCGCCGGCGACGAGTTCACGCTGGCCCAGCTCTTCCGCCGGTCCGGCGCGGTGCACCAGGTCGAGGAGGCGCGCCGGCCCGTCGAGCGGGTCGGCCAGTACCTCTAGCTCGACGCGTCCACGCCCCACGGCGATCCACCCGCCAGCGAAATAGGGGTCCTCAGTCCTGCGGAACGAGATCGAGGACCCCTATTTCCCAGGTCGGCGGGTGCGGGGGCGGTGCCGGGAGTTCATCCGGGCGCAACCGGAACGGCGCACGCGCTCGGCAGACTGGGCCGATGCCCGGAGCCGAACGCGAACGAGTCGACGGCTTCGGCCACCCCGAGGACGGGTTGCTCGACTCGACGCCCTGGTACCACTGGGGTCCGTACCTCTCGGAGCGGGCGTGGGGCACGGTTCGCGAGGACTACTCCGAGTTCGGTGAGGCGTGGGACTACTTCCCCCACGACCACGCCCGCTCCCGCGCGTACCGCTGGGGTGAGGACGGCATGGGCGGCGTCTCCGACGTCGACCAACGCATGTGCATGGCGCTCGCGCTGTGGAACGGCCGTGACCCGATCCTCAAGGAGCGGATGTTCGGCCTGACCGGCCCGCAGGGGAACCACGGCGAGGACGTGAAGGAGTACTGGTGGTACCTGGACGCCCTGCCGAGCCACGCGTGGCTCCGCTGGCGGTACCACTACCCGCAGGGCGAGTTCCCGTACGACGACCTCGTGGAGGAGAACGGCCGGCGCGGCCAGGACCGGCCGGAGTACGAGCTGCTGGACACCGGCGCCTTCGACGAGGACCGCTACTGGGTGGTCGAGGTCCACCACGCGAAGGCGGATCCGCACGACCTGCTCATGCGCGTCGAGATCACCAACGCCGGCCCCGACACGGAGACGCTCCACGTCCTGCCGCACCTCTGGTTCCGCAACACGTGGGCGTGGAGCGACTCGGGCGACCGCCCGGAGCTCCGCACCGCCGGCGCCGACCGCGTCACCGCCGACCACCCCGTCCTCGGTGACCTCGAGTGGTGCGTCGACGCCGGCCCCGGCGGCGAGGCCCCGGAGCTGCTCGTCTGCGACAACGACTCGAACCTGGTCCGACTCTTCGGCGCCGCGAGCGGCCCCGCGCACCCGAAGGACGCGATCAACGACCACGTGGTGCACGGCGCCGACGCCCTCGCGGCCGACGGCGTCGGCACCAAGTGCGCGGCGTGGTACCGGGTGGAGGTGCCGCCGGGGGAGACGCGCACGATCCGCGTCCGCCTGCGCCCGCCCTCTGACGACCCGCCGCTCGCCGACTTCGACGACGTGATGGCGGCGCGCCAGGCCGAGGCCGACGAGTTCTACGACGACGTCATCCCCGACGCGGTCGGCGACGACGAGCGCTCGGTCGCACGCCAGGCCTTCGCCGGCATGATCTGGGGCAAGCAGTACTACGCGTACGACGTGAAGCGCTGGCTCGAGGGCGACCCCCTCCAGCCCACGCCGCCCGACGCCCGCCGACACGGCCGCAACTCGCGTTGGGAGCACCTCGACGCGCGGGACATCCTGTCGATGCCCGACCCGTGGGAGTACCCGTGGTTCGCGGCGTGGGACCTCGCGTTCCACACCGTCGCGCTCGCGCACCTGGATCCCGCGTTCGCGAAGTACCAGCTCCTCGTGCTGTGCCGCGAGTGGTTCCAGCACTCCGACGGCGCGCTGCCGGCGTACGAGTGGGCCTTCGACGACGTGAACCCGCCCGTGCACGCGTGGGCCGCGCTGCAGGTGTTCGACATCGACGGCGGTCGTGACCGCGACTTCCTCGCACGACTCCTGCCGAAGCTCGTCGCCAACTTCACGTGGTGGGTGAACCGCCAGGACATCGAGGGCGACCAGGTCTTCTCGGGCGGGTTCCTCGGTCTCGACAACATCAGCGCCATCGACCGCTCGCACCTGCCGACCGCCGGGCGGCTCAAGCAGGCGGACGGCACCAGCTGGATGGCCTTCTACGCGCTGTGCATGCTGCAGATGTCGATGGAGCTCGCGTCCGAGGACGACGTCTGGATCGACGCGGCCATGAAGTTCGTCGAGCACTTCGCCCTGATCGTGGACGCCATGCACCACCAGGACCTGTGGGACGACCAGGACGGCTTCTTCTACGACGTGTTCTGCACGCCCGACGGCGTGGACGTCCCGATCCGGGTGCGATCGATCGTCGGCGTGCTGCCGCTGATGGCGTCGGTCGTGGTCGGACCCCAGGTGCTCGGCCCCGCCGACAAGATGCAGAAGCGGTTCGCGCAGTTCATCGAGCGCTACGACCACGACGCCCACGTCCAGCGCGGCCAGGTGGTGCCCGGGCCCGACGGCGACCGGCTCCTGATCGGCGTGATCCCGCCCGGCGACAGCCGCCGGGTGCTGATGCGCGTGTTCGACGAGGGCGAGTTCCTCTCGCCCCACGGGCTGCGCGCCCTGTCCCGCTACCACCTCGAGCACCCGGTGCACGTGGACATCGGCGGCGTGGTCGCATCCGCCGACTACGAGCCGGCGGAGTCCACGACCGGCATGTTCGGCGGCAACTCCAACTGGCGCGGGCCCGTGTGGATGCCGGTGAACGTCCTGCTCCTCCGCAGCCTCCAGCGCTACGCCCGCACGCTCGGCGACGGGTTCACGTTCGAGTACCCGACCGGCAGCGGCCACACCGCGACGCTGGCCGAGTGCGCGGAGGACCTGCGCCGGCGCCTCGTCTCGCTCTTCCTGCGCGGGCCGGACGGCCGCCGTCCCTGCTTCGGCGGCGTCGACCGGCTCCAGGACGATCCGCGCTGGCGGGACCACGTCCTCTTCAACGAGTACTTCCACGGCGACGACGGCGCAGGGCTCGGCGCGACCCACCAGACGGGGTGGACCGGCCTGGTCGCCGACCTCATCGTCCGGCCCGACCCGTGGGCCAACCACCACCTCGCCCGGCCGATCTCGTGAGGCGGGGGGGATGAGGATCGCGTTCGGACGTCAGGTCTGCGGCTCGTTCGACGAGGCCACGAGCCGCGAGTGGCTCGTCGCCGACGGCCTCGGTGGCTACGCCACCGGCACGGTCGCCGGGCTCCGGACGCGTCGCTACCACGGGCTGCTCGTCGTGCCGACGGCCACCGCGGGTGCGTCCCGGATGCTCGGCCTCGCGGCGCTGGACGCCGTCGTCGTGATCGGCGACCGCCGCGTTCGCCTGTCCACGCACGAGTGGGCGGGCGGCACGCTGGACCCCCTCGGCCACCGGCACCTCGCGGGCTTCGACCTGGACGACGGCGTGCCCCGCTGGCGCTACGACCTCGGCGCGGTGCAGGTGGAGGTCGAGCTGGCGATGGACCACGGCACCTCCCGGGTCGGTGTCGTGCACCGGCTCGTCGCGGGCGAGGCGCGCATCGAGGTCACGCCGCTGTGCACGTGGCGGGACCAGCACGGCGAGCGGTTCGCGGGCGCCGATCCCGAGGTGGCCGCGACGGGCGACGGCTTCGTCTTCGAGGGCGCGTACCGGGTCAGCGGCCCGGACTGGCGACCGGCCGGCGAGTGGTACCGGGGGAGCCGGCAGCGCGAGGAGGCGGCCAGGGGCCTGGGCGACACGGAGGACCTGTGGGCCGCGGGGACGTTCGGCGCCGACCTCACGACGGGCGAGGCCGTCGAGGTGGTCGCCGTGGCCGGCGACGGTGCGGGTGCACCGGACGGCCCGTCGGCGACCGGGCTCGTGGCCGCGGCCCGGCGTCGGGCGGCGTCGCTGGCGGAGCGTGCCGGCGCCCGGGACGACGTCGACCGGATCCTCGCCGTGGCCGCGGACCGGTTCGTGGTCGCGGCGGACGGCGGTTCGACCGCGGTCGCCGGGTACCCGTGGTTCGGCGAGTGGTCCCGGGACCTCTTCACCTCGTACGAGGGGCTGTTCCTCTGCACCGGTCGGGCCGACGAGGGCCGCACGGCGCTCACGCGCTCCCTCGGCAGCGTGTCGGAGGGGATGCTCGCCAACACGGCCGACACCGGCTCGCCCGAGTACAACACCATCGACGGCACGCTCTGGTTCCTGCACGCGCTCGGCCGGCACGTCGCCGTCACCGGCGACGCCGACCTCGCCCACGAGGCGGCCGACGTCGTCACCGGGATCCTCGAGGCGCACGTCGCCGGCACCCGGTACGGCATCGGGGTCGATCCGGTGACCGGGCTGCTCCACGGCGGTGCTGAGGGCTGGGCGCTCACCTGGATGGACGCCCGCATCGACGGCCGGCCGGTGACCCCGCGGGCCGGCATGCCGGTCGAGGTGCAGGCGCTCTGGATCAACGGCCTGGGCGTGGCCGCCGACCTGCTCGGCGACGTCGGCCGCGACGCCGCGCGCTGGCGGACGCTCCGGGCCGAGGCGGTGACCTCGTTCGGTCGTCGCTTCCGGCGGCTCGGCGGCGGGCTCGTCGACGTGATCGGGCCCGACGGCACCGCATCCACCCAGGTACGGCCGAACCAGCTGCTCGCGGCGTCGCTGCCGGCGGGGCCCGTCGAGGACCCGGCCTCGGCCGCGGAGGTCGTCGACGCCTGCCTCGGCCCGCTGCTCACCTCCGTCGGCGTCCGCTCGCTCGCGCCGGACGACCCGGCGTACCGCGGGCGCCACCGCGGCGGTCCGGGCGAGCGGGACGAGGCGTACCACCAGGGGACGGTGTGGCCGTGGCTCATCGGGCCGCTGGTCGGCGCCGCGCAGCGCGCGGGTGAGGACGCGTCACCCGCGCTGCGTGGCCTGGAGGTGCACCTGGGGGAGTGGGGCCTGGGCTCGGTGAGCGAGACGCTCGACGGTGACGCCCCGCACGGCGCCACCGGCTGCCCGTTCCAGGCCTGGTCGGTGGCCGAGGTGCTGCGCAGCCGCCAGCTCGTCCGCGCCGCAACGGCCTGAGCGTCGCTCATCATTCTCAACACCGTCGGCGCGACGACCGATCAACACCACGATGGTGGTGGATCGACCGGTGGTGGACGCCGCGTCGCTGCTCGACGACCTGCCCGACGCGGTGCTGCTCGTCGACACGGAGGCGCGGCTGATCTGGGGCAACCGTGCGGCGGAGCAGCTCTTCGGGCGCACGCTCGAGGACTCGATCGGCATGAGCGGGCTCGACCTCGTGCACCCCGACGACCTCGAGCTCGCGACCGTGTCGCTGCTCGCCGTCGTCGACAAGGAGGTCGGCACGCCGCTCGAGCTCCGGGTCCGCACCTCGACGGGGTGGCGGCTGGTCGAGCTCGTGGGCGCGCCCGGCGAGGGTGGCGTGGTGATGGTGCTGCGGGACCTCACCGAGCGCCGCCGCTGGGAGGTCGCGCAGGACGAGGAGGCGCAGTTCCGGTCGCTCCTGCAGAACGCCGCCGCGGTCACGATCCTCCTCGACGCCCACGGCTGCGTCCGCTCGTCGTCCACCGGGTTCACCCGCCTCCTCGGCCTCGACCAGGCGTGGATGGAGGGGCGTCCGATCACGGAGCTCGTCCGCGGTCGGGACCGCGCCGCGCTCGGCCGCGCGCTGCACGACCTGTGCGCCGGTTCGCTCGGCGCCGGCGGGCGCGTGGAGCTCGACGCCAGCGTGCGCCGGGGCGACGGCACGATCCTGCCGGTGTCGATCGAGCTCGCCGACCTGCTCGACGACCCGACGGTGGAGGGGATCGTCGTCACCGTGCACGACATCACGCGCCGGGTCCGCGCCGAGGACGAGCTCCGCACCGCGAACTCGCTCCTCGCCGCCACGCTCGACGCGACCGCCGACGGCGTGCTCGTCGTCGACCTCGAGGGGCGGGTCACGAGCTCGAACCAGCGCTTCGCGGAGATGTGGGGCATCCCCGCCACCGTGGTGGAGGAGGGATCGGACGACGAGCTGCTGGCCCTCGCGTCCGCGCAGCTCCGGCACCCCGACTCGTTCCGTGCCCGGGTCGCCGAGCTGTACCACGAGCCCGATGCCGAGAGCCACGACCTCGTCGAGTTCCAGGACGGCCGCATCTTCGAGCGCGAGTCGCGCCCGCAGCTCGTCGACGGGCAGATCATCGGCCGCGTGTGGAGCTTCCGCGACGTCACCGCCCACCGCCAGCTGCAGCAGGAGCTGACCCGCCAGGCGTCGCACGACCCGCTGACCGGCCTCGCGAACCAGACGCTGTTCCGGGAGCAGGTGAGCGAGGCCGCCGACGCGCTGGTCGGCGACGACCGCCTGGCCGTGCTCTTCATCGACCTCGACGACTTCAAGACGGTGAACGACAGCCTCGGCCACTCGGCGGGCGACCTGCTCCTGATGAGCGTGTCCGACCGGCTGCGCAACTGCGTGCGGGTGTCGGACCACGTGGCCCGCCTCGGCGGCGACGAGTTCGCGGTGCTGGTCAGCGCGCTCGAGTCCGACGAGGAGGCGATCGACATCGCCGAGCGCGTGCTGCGCGTCCTCGCCGAGCCGATCATGGTCGCCGAGCGACCCATGGCCACGGGTGCCAGCGTGGGCGTGGCCTTCGGCACGGCGGGGGAGGGCACCGACGAGCTGCTCCGCAACGCGGACCTCGCGATGTACCACGCGAAGAACAGCGGACGGAACCAGTACCGCGTCTACGAGCCGGAGATGCACGACGCCGCCGTGCGGCGCCTCGAGGTCGACTCCCGACTGCGGGGCGCGTCGGGGCGTGGCGAGCTCGTCGTGGACTACCAGCCGATCGTCGAGCTGCCGAGCGGTCGCATCAAGGCGGTCGAGGCGCTCGTGCGCTGGCACCACCCGGAGCGCGGCCTGCTCATGCCCCAGGACTTCGTGCCCTTCGCCGAGGCGAGCGGGATCATCGACGAGGTCGGCCACCACGTGCTCCTCATGGCCTGCCAGGAGGCGAGCGAGTGGGGGCGCGTGCTCGGCGAGCGGGCCGCGCCCGCCGTCACCGTGAACGTGTCGCCGCGGCAGCTGCTCGACGACCGCCTGCCCGGTCGCGTCGCCGAGGTCCTCGAGCACTGCGGCATGGACCCGTCGCGCCTCGTGCTCGAGATCACCGAGGGCGCCCTCATGCAGGACCCGGCCGCGGCGACGCGGCGGCTGGAGCACCTGACCCGGGTCGGCGTCCGGCTCGCCGTCGACGACTTCGGCACGGGGCACTCCTCGCTGGCGCACCTTCAGCGGTTCCCGATCGACACGCTGAAGATCGACCGGTCCTTCGTCACCCGGGTCGAGGAGCACACCGGTGCGTCGCTGGTCCGGGCGATCGTGCAGCTCGCGCACACGCTCGACATGACGACGATCGCCGAGGGCGTCGAGGACGCGGCGCAGCGCGACCGCGTCGCGTCGCTCGGCTGCGACCTGGCCCAGGGCTGGTTCTTCATGAAGCCGTGCGACGTCGACGCGATCCGGACCGCCGTGCTCACGGGCCTCACCACCGGCGTCTCCTGATCGCCACGCGATCACCGCACCCCGCTCACCGCCTCCACCACCTCGCTTCGGCGGCGCGTTCCGTCGTCTGACGACGGAAGGCGCGGACAAAAGCGTTCGAGGGCATGCGCGTCGTGCTCGTTCGACGTGTGCGGGGCTCGGGGTGGGGTGCCGGCGCGCCGGTAGGGTGGCGGGTCCATGGAGCAGCACCCCCCGGCGCCGGGCGACACGTCGTTCGTGCGGCGGGCGGACCAGCTGCCCGAGGCGCTGGTGGCCGCCGGCGTGCTGGTCGGCACCGGCGTGGTGGCCGATCGTGGCGTGCCGGCTGCCGAGGAGCGGGTGTTCCGCGACATCTTCGGGCTCCCGAACTGGTTGGAGCCGGTCCTGTGGCCGCCCATGCAGATGGGCAGCCTCTGGGGTCCGTTCATCGCGGGCGGCCTGGCCTGGTGGCGGTGGCGATCGTGGCGACCGGCGCTCGGCGCGGTGGTGTGCGGCGTCGTCTCGTGGCAGCTCGCCAAGGTCGTGAAGGGCTTCGTGCAGCGAGGTCGCCCGGTCGACGAGCTCGACGGCGTGATCCGCCGATGGGGCACGCCGAAGGACGGGCTCGGCTTCGTGTCGGGCCACTCGGCCGTCGTCGCCTCGGTCGTCACCGCGCTGTCGCCGTACGTGTCGCGCCGGGACCGGTGGCTGCTCCGCCTGCTCGCCGTGGTCGTGGCGACGGCGCGCATCCACGTCGGCGCCCACCTGCCGGTCGACACCGTGGGCGGTGCCGGGCTCGGCGTCGTCGTCGGCCACGTCTGGCGGTTCGCGGTCGGCGACCCGACCTCGCCGCCGTCCCCCGTGCGTCGCGACGTCACCGACGACCGGGACGCCTTCTCCTAGGGTCCTCGCATGATCATCGCCGCCTCGATCGTCGTGCAGATCGCCCGCGGGGTCGCGGGGCTGCTGATCGCCGCCGCCTCCACGTTCGTGGGTGCCCGCCTCCTCGGGGTTCGGCGTGGCTGGCTCCAGACGCTGGTCGCCGGCGTGGGCGGCTGGGTGATCGCGTTCGTCGTGGCCGCGGGGATGAACGACTGGAACTGGGACGCCCGGGGCGTGCTCGGCTACACGATCGTCCTCGCCGTGCCGATGGCGATGGTCCTCATGCTGGGGCTCGACCTGTTCGCCCGGCCCGGGACGCTGGCACGCGGCGACCGCGCCGGCCTCGTCCAGGCGCCGCGCCCGATCGCCGGCATCCGCTCGAAGGTCGAGCCGTTCGGCCGCTACCGGGAGCTGCTCGGCATCCTGCGTCGCCACCACCTGATCGGGAAGATCAGCGGTGGCGACGACGACGAGAGCGAGGTCACCGAGCCCGCCGCCGTCCGCCTGCGCGAGGCGCTGGAGGAGGCGGGCGGCATGTACGTGAAGCTCGGCCAGATCGCCGCCACCCGCGTCGACATGCTCCCGGCGTCGGTGTGCGAGGAGCTCACGAAGCTCCAGAGCCAGTCGCCCCCGGTGCCCCGGGACGAGGTGCAGGCGGTGCTCGAGAAGGAGTACGGGCGGCCGGTCGAGGAGGTGTTCGAGTCGTTCGAGTGGGAGCCGCTGGCCGCGGCGTCCATCGGTCAGACCCACACCGCCGTCCTGCGCAGCGGCGAGTCCGTGGTCGTCAAGGTGCAGCGGCCGAACGTCGAGGACACCATCGAGCGCGACCTCGCCGCGCTCAACCAGCTGGCGCGTCTCGCCGAGCGCCGCACGCTGACCGGTCGTGACCTGCGGGTCAGCCGGCTCGCCGAGGAGTTCGGTCGGAGCCTGCGATCGGAGCTCGACTTCCGTGACGAGGCCCGGTCGACCGAGCTGATGCACTCGCTGGTCGAGGACGGCGGCCCGGTCCGCATCCCGTCGGTGTTCCCCGACCTGTGCACCCGACGCGTCATCGTGCAGGAGCGGCTCGACGGCGTGCCGCTGTCGGAGCTCCCGGCCGACGCCGACGTCGACCGGCCGGCGATGGCCCGCAACCTGCTCGCGGTCAACATCGACCAGATCCTGAACCAGGGCCTGTTCCACGCGGACCCGCACCCCGGCAACGTCATGGTGCTGAGCGACGGCACGATCGGGATGATCGACTTCGGCGCGACCGGGCGCCTGGACACGATCCAGGAGCAGGCCGTCGTCGACATGCTGATCGCGCTGACCAAGCGCGACGCCTCGATGCTGCGCGACGGGGTGGAGCGAGTCGCCGACGTCGGGTCGCACGTGTCGCGGGACAAGCTCGAGCGCGCGCTGGCCCGGCTGCTCGCCGACCACGTCGGCCCGGGCGGGTCGATCGACGTCCAGGCGCTCGCGGACCTCATCCCGCTGCTCGGCACCTTCGAGATCTCGCTCCCGGGCGACCTCGTCGTGCTGCTCCGCGCCCTGGTGACCCTCGACGGCACCCTCGGCGTGCTCAGCCCGGGCTTCTCGGTGGTCGCCGCCGGCAAGGAGCTCGCGCAGCAGGCCGCCGAGGAGCAGATGGACGGGGATCCCAACGAGATCCTCCAGCAGGCGCTGATGGCGGAGCTGCCCGTCCTGCGGCGGCTGCCCGCGGACGTCGGCCAGACGCTGTCGATGGCCTCCCGCGGCACGCTGCAGTTCCGCACCGTCGCCGCCGAGGACGACAGCCGCTTCGCGCGCACCATGTGGAACCGCACGCTGCTGGCCGTGGTGGGGACCGCGCTCGCGCTCGCGTCGGTGCTGCTGATGGGGCTCCAGGTGGGTCCACGGGTGGGCGGCGACACGCGGCTGGTCGTGCTGCTCGGCGCCGGCGGGCTGTTCTTCGGGACCGTGCTGCTGCTCCGCGTCGTCGCCGCGGTGGTCCGCGACGGCACGGCCTGAGGGTCGGAGGGCGGCCCCGGCCCGCCGGTACGCTCCCGCCGGGCCGGTAGCTCAGTGGTCAGAGCAGGCGACTCATAATCGCTCGGTCCCGGGTTCGATCCCCGGCCGGCCCACGAAGCCCGCTGCGGGGAAGGCAGAGGGAACAGAAGCGGCGTACGTGGACGCAGTGGATGCCGGAGGCACGGCATGCGCCAGCGCGTCGGACGTGCAGTTGCAGGCGGCGGCCGTCAGCGTCGATGCATCTGCGGTTGTGCGCCACGGTTTCATGGAGGCGACCGGCACCGTGCTTCCGGTGACGGTCAACTCCGTTGCCCAGTCCGACCACTTCGGGGCAGAGGTGGAGGGGACCGTGAGGAACCCGACCGACGAGGTCGTCCAAAGCGCCTCCGTCGATTGCGTGCTCCGACAAGGCGGCAAGATCGTGGGAGGGGTGTCGACATCCCTGACACGATGGTGCCGGGCGCCGAGGTGGCGTGGAGCGCCGGTTCGCTGCGGGACTGGCTGCACGCAGATGCAGCCGAGTGCAGCGGGGGCACGTACAAGCCTTGATGCACTGACGCACAAGTCCGGTCGCGTCGTGCTCAGGAAACCGCCCTCGAGTTCGAGCAGACGGTCGATCCGTTCCCGGAGTTCGGGCCACCCGGCCCGGTGACGTGCCTCCCGCTCCGGATCGCCAGCGCGGAGGAGTCGCGCATGCTGGCGATGGTGCCGGCGATCGGAGCGTGACGGACGCGGACCGGGTCGGAGCGAGCCATGTCGCGAGCGTCGCGCCCGAACCCGTGCGAGAGGACCTTGGTCCCTACAGCGAACTCAGCACGCCGACTTACCGTGGGGTGATGCGGGGGCAGGCTTGCGAGTCGATCCTGTCTGGACGGATCGGAGGGTTGTCATGAAGCGTCGAGGTGTCCTTCTGGCAGCGGCGGTTGTAACGCTCACGATGGTGCTCGTGGCGTGTTCGGGGTTGCCGGGCGTCTATCAACCCATCCGCTCAGCGGGAGCTCATCGGGGTTGTTGCAGTCGAACCCGTATCTCGTCACCATCTACGGCACGTTCACCTCCGCCGGGAGTCTCAAGATCGAGTTCGACTCGACCGCGGGCGTGAACCCTGACCATGTCCGCTACCAGGTCAACTACGACCACGGCGCCTCCGAGGTGGATGGTCGTATGGACGGTCCCGACGGCGTTCACTTCGAACACGTCATGAGCTATCTGTTCCAGGAGGGCGACAACGTGACCGTCATCCTCAGCACGGAGTGCGGCTACGGAGATGCCTGCACCGCTTGGAAGGCGAGCTTGCAGACGTTCAACTACCGGCTCTCGATCGTCCCGTAGTCGGACCCGTCGAGCGTCGCACGACTGCGACCCGCCTCGGCATGCACATCTGCGCCGGATGCGGTGAGCCGGTCACCGGCGACCAGATCCTCCATGTCGCCCCCTCCCGTGGTGGTGGTTGTGCCCGTCGGTGGCTGCCGGTCGGACAGGGTGGCGGAGAGCGAGCTGTTCGAGCTCGGCGGTGGAACACTGACCCAGTGATCACGGGGCGGACAGGACGTGTGCACAACGCTCGGTCCCGACCGCCTCATGATCGGTCGGTCGTGAGTTCGATGCTCACCCGGCCCACCATGTGCAGCGGTCGAGTTCAGTCGACTCAGCGTCCCCACCCCGTTCTGTGCTGCGAGAGCGCGGGAGATCCGGGGGTCTCGCATCACAGAACGGCGCGGCGGTCATGGGCGATGACCGTCGGGAGGTCGACGTGCGCGTGATCGGGCTGCTCGGCGGCATGAGCTGGGTGTCCACGGCCCACTACTACGAGCTGGTCAACCGCGACGTCGCGACCCGCCTCGGCGGCGACCACTGCGCCCCCATGGTCGTGTGGCAGACCGACTTCGATCGGATCACGGAGCTGCAGCGCGCCGGTCGCTGGGACGAGGCCGGCGAGATCCTGGCCGGGGGAGCGGCGGCGCTCGTGGCCGCGGGCGCGGAGGTCGTCGGGATCGGCGCGAACACGATGCACCTCGTCGCCGACGCGGTCGTCGGGGCGCTGGGCGACGCGGAGCTCGTGCACATCGTCGAGGTGGTCCGCGACGAGTGCACCCGCCTGGGCGCGGACCGCATCGGTCTGCTGGGCACCGCCTACACGATGGAGTCGACCGAGCTGTACCCGCCGACGATGCGATCGGCCGGGATCGACGTGCTCGTGCCCGATGCGCCCGACCGCGAGGTGATCCAGCGGCGAACCTTCGACGAGCTCGTGCGGGACGAGGTCACGCCGGCGGCCGTCGACGACTTCCGGAGGATCGCCGGCGCCCTCGTGGACCGTGGGGCCGGTGCCGTCGTGCTCGCCTGCACCGAACACGGCCTCGTCCTCCGCGACGGCGACGTGCCGGTCCCGGTTCTGGACTCGACGGTCCTCCACGCCCGGGCGCTGGTCGACGCCTCGCTCGCCCCGGACTGAACGGCGTTCACCGGGCGGCTGGATCGAGTCGGCGTGGGGGGCGTAGCTTTTCTCCAGCGGGACGCCGAGGCGAACGGCGTCAACGGGAGAGGGAGACAAGATGTTGAGGAAGCGCCTGGCTGTGGCGTGCCTGCTCGGAGTCGCGGCCTTGGTGGCGGCGTCGTGCACGGCCCCGACCACCGGTGGGAACCCGGCCCCCGTCGCGGTGATCTCCGCGACCCCGACGACCGGCGTCGCGCCGCTCACCGTGACCTTCTCGGGCGCGGGATCGCACGACAACGGCACGATCACGGGGTACTCGTGGAACTTCGGCGACCCGACGAGCGGCACCGCCAACTCGGCGACCGGCGTCAGCCCGAACCACACGTTCAACGCTCCGGGCACCTACACGGTGAACCTGACGGTGACGGACAACGGCGGCGCCCACGGCACGTCCGCGGTCGCGATCATCGTCTCGTCGCCGAACCAGCCGCCGGTGGCCGACGCCTCCACGTCGGCGCCCACCTCGGGTCCGGCACCGCTCGCGGTGTCGTTCTCGTCGAGCGGGTCGCACGACCCCGACGGGACGATCGAGGACTACGCGTGGGACTTCGGCGACGGGCCGACCTCCGGGTCGAGCCAGCCGGATCCCCACCACACGTACACCACGGCCGGGACCTACACCGTGACGCTGACGGTCACGGACGACGACGGCGCGCAGAACACGACGTCGATCACGATCCAGGTGGGCGCGAACCTCGCGCCGACGGCGTCGGCCACGGCCACGCCCGACGACGGCACGGTCCCGCTCGTCGTCTCGTTCGACGGCTCGGGCTCCAGCGACCCCGAGGGCCAGCCCCTGACCTACGCGTGGGACTTCGGTGACCCGGCGAGCGGCGCGGCGAACTCCGCCACCGGCGCGGCGCCGAGCCACACCTACTCGAGCGACGGTCCGTTCACGGCGACGCTCACGGTCACCGACGTCGGCGGCTTGACCGACACCACGACGGTCCCGGTCACGGTCCACCCGGCCAACCAGCCGCCGGTGGCCGATGCCTCGGCCACGACGCCGCAGGCCGGCAAGGCGCCGCTCGCGGTCACCTTCGACGGCACCGGGTCCACCGACGACGGCACGATCGCCTCGTACGCGTGGGACTTCGGCGATCCGGCGAGCGGTCCGGCGAACACCGGCACGGGCGCCACGGCGACGCACACCTACACGTCGCCCGGCACCTACACGGCCACGCTCACGGTCACCGACGACCTCGGCGCCACCGACACCGCGACGGTCCAGATCGTCGCGGCGGCGAACCAGGCGCCGACCGCCATCGGCAACGCCTCGGTCAACAGCGGCACCGCGCCGCTGGCCGTGACGTTGACGTCGACCTCCACCGACACCGACGGCGGCGTGACCTCCACGACGTGGTCGTTCGGCGACGGCACCCCCGACGCCACGACGCCGACCGCCGCGCACACCTACTCGTTGCCCGGCACGTACACCGCCACGCTGACGGTGAGCGACGCCGAGGGTGCGACGGACACCACCACCATCCCGATCACGGTCACCGCCGTGGCGAACGCACGCTTCGTGGCCACCACCGGCACCGACGCCGGCAGCTGCACCTCGCAGACGGCTCCGTGCGCGACCGTCCAGTACGCGTCGGACCAGTCGAGCTCGGGTGACACCGTCTACGTCGCCGCCGGCACCTACGCCGAACGCGTGGGCCTGTCGACCGACGTCAAGATCGTCGGCGCCAACGCCGGCGTGGCCGGCACCGGCGTCCGGGGTCCGGAGTCCGTCATCAAGGGCGTCGGCAACTCCTTCGTCGGGTCGATCACCGACGCCTCGAGCACCACGTACTCGGGCTCGATCAGCGACGTGAGCGGCACGACGACCACCGCCATCAGCGGCATCACCGGAGCGGGCACCGTCACCGGCGCCACCGGTGCCGCCGCCATCACCGGCACGACCGGCGCCGGCGTCAGCCCGATCGTCGTGACCACGTCGTCCACGGCCGGCATGACCACGGGTTCCTCGATCGCCATCGCGAGCGTCGGCGGCAACACCGCCGCCAACGGCACCAAGACGGTGACGGTCATCGACTCGACCCACTTCTCGCTCGACGGCACCACCGGCAACGCGGCCTACACCAGCGGTGGACGCTGGTCCGGTGGTCAGGTGGTGCTCACCACGTCGGCGCCGCACGGCCTCTCGGTCGGCAGCACGATCACCGGCGTGACGATCGCCAGCCTCGGCGGCAACACCGCGGCGAACGGCTCGGGCCGGTCGATCACCGTCGTCGACAGCACCCACCTGCTCGTCAACGGGGTCGTGGCGAACAACACCTACACGAGCGGCGGCAGCTTCTACGGCATCACCGCCACCTACGAGACCGCCACGCCGCACAAGCTGGTGACCGGTCAGGCGATCACGATCGCCGGGGCGACGCTCGCCGGCAACCGCACCGCCACGGTGGTCGACGCCACGCACTTCACGATCGGCGTCCTGACGACCAGCGGTACGATCACGCTCGGCACGGTGGTTCCCCGGTTCACGACGATCACCACCCCGACCGCGAACGGTATCCCGAACGGCGCGACCGTCACGATCGCCGGCGTCACCGGCAACACCGCGGCGAACGGGGCGAAGGTCGTGACGGTCCTCGACCCGACGCACCTCCAGACCACGACCGCGGCCAACGGCGACTGGGCCGGCGGCGGCACCTACTCCGCCGCGCCGATCATCATCGAGACGGCGACCCCGCACGGGCTGACCAACCCGCGCCTGTTCGTGCAGGACGTCCGCGGCAACACCGCGGCGAACGGCACGTTCTCCACGACGACGATCGACGCGACGCACCTGATGCTGAACGCCTCGAGCGCCAACGGCACCTACACCGGCGGCGGTCACTTCGGCAGCGCCTCGGGCACGATCGTGAGCGGCGCCACCAACGCGAGCCCGGTCGTGCTGACGACCACGGGTCCGCACGGCCTTCGCACCGGCAACGTCGTGACCGTCTCCGGCGTCCTCGGCAACACCGGCGCCAACGGCACGTTCACCGTCACGGTCGTCGACGCCACGCACGTGTCGCTCGACGGCTCCACCGGCACCGGCGCCTACACGAGCGGCGGCGGGATGAGCCCGGCCGAGTTGAGCGTCACCCTCGACGGCATGAAGATCGACGCCCAGGGCGACCAGTCGCTCGTGGCCACCGGCTCCACGCCGGCGCCGCTCGTATCGCTGTACGGCGGCCCGACGGAGGTCGTGAGGAACACCGTCTTCTGGGGCGGCACGTTCGCACCAGGGTGCGGGTTCAGCTGCACCACCAACGTCGACTACGCCCTCCAGGTGCAGTCGGGCGGGTTCACGTTCGACGCCAACCTGGTGCAGAACTTCCGCCGTCCGGTGAACATCACGCAGGCCGCAGCGACGGGCACGCCGGCGACGGTCGCCTCGGTCACCGGCAACTCGTTCGTCGGCACCACGTCGCGGGCGGTGGCCCTCAGCGGCGCCACCGGCACCTCGCTCGCCGGCGTGACCGTGTCGGGCAACACCTTCGACTCGACGGGCAACACGTCGTCGCCTGCCGGCATGACGATCACCAACGGCGGCAACCAGATCTCGGGCAACACCTTCAAGGGGCTGAGCTCGGCGATCTACCTGGACCAGTGCAAGAAGTGGAGCCAGGACGGCAACCAGATCACCGGCAACACGTTCACGTCGAACAGCTACGGCGTGTACATCACGGTGGATCCCGACGGCGGCCAGTGCACCTCCAGCGCCACCGAGGGCACCGGCGGTTGGGTCGTCGGCGGTGGCCGCATCGAGAACACGAAGATCACCGGCAACACCTTCGTGGGGAACGCCGCCGCCGGCGTCTTCCACCAGGGCAGCTGGGGATCGAACACGCCGGCCGACACCGTGTCCACGGCCGACGCCACGTGCAACTACTGGGGCGACGGCACCGCGCCGTCGAACCGCCCGAACGGCATCGCCGTGACCGGCACCCCGGCGTTCACCACGACGCCGTACACGACCTCGGTCGGCGGCGCCTGCGACGGGAGCTGACCCGACGTGCGCGACGACGACGCCCGGCGGTCCCGCACCGCCGGGCGTCGTCGCGCCCGGGTCACCTTCCGCGCACCCGCAGACCGCCTCCCGTAGCCTGCGCCCGTGCCGCTGCCCACGGTCGACCAGCTCGGCGACGACGTCGACGACCGATTCGACCGCTGGCGCGTCTCCACGTTCGGTCCGGCGGACGAGCACCCGTTCCGCCGCCGCACGAGCGACTGGATCCGCCTCGCGACCGCGGTGATCGTGCTCGGCGTGCTCATCGCGCGCCACGACGACGTCGGTGAGGCGCAGCAGGCGCTGTTCGACTTCTGGAACCAGCTGCCCAACGACCTCGAGGCGCTGTTCCGCCTGCTCTACGGGCTGGGGACCCTGTGGGCGGTCGGGCTCGTGCTCGTCGCCGCCCTGGTCGGCCGGCGCTGGCGGCTGGCGCGGGACCTGACGATCGCCGCGGTGCTGGCGTCGATGACGGGCCGCCTGCTCGGTTCGCTCACGAGCGGTGACACGGCCAGCGAGGCGATCAAGGCCACCGTGCGGCTCGGTTCGCACAGCCCGTCGTTCCCGGTGGTGCGCCTCGCCGTGATGGTCGCCGTCATCAGCGCCGCGGCCCCCTACGTGACCCGACCGACCCGCCGGGTGGGCGTGGTCTTCGCCACCGTCATGGCGATCGCCGCGATGTACCTGGGCACGGGGCTGCCCAACGCGGTGGTCGCCGCCGCGGTGCTCGGGTGGGGCGCCGCCGCCCTGGTGCACCTGGTCTTCGGGTCACCGGGCGGCCGACCGACGCTGCCCCAGATGCGGGCGACGCTCCGTGAGCTGGGCGTGGACGCACGCGACCTCCGGCTCGCGGAGCACCAGTCCACCCACGCCACCCTCATGCACGCGAGCGACGCCCTCGGTCCGCTCGAGCTCCGCGTCCTCGGGCGCGACGAGGCCGACGCCCAGGTGCTCGTGCGGGCGTGGCGGACCCTGCTCTACAAGTCACCGCCCGGTCGGCTGCACCACACGCGGATCGAGGCCGTGGAGCACGAGGCGTACACGGTGCTCCGCGCCGCGCAGGCCGGCGTCCACGTGCCCGAGGTCGTCATCACCGGGACCGCCGGACCGGGCGCGGCGGTGTACGTCGAGCGACCGGTCGTCGGCACGCCGCTGTCGGAGCTGCCGCCCGACGAGGTGACCGAACCGCTGCTCGAGTCGGTGTGGCGGGAGCTCGGTCGCCTGCACGGCGCCGAGATCGCCCACCTCGACCTCGGGCCGGACCACATCGTCCTGGCCGAGGACGGCCCGGCCTTCACGCACTTCTCGAACGCGCTCGGCTCGGACCCGAGGGACTTCCGTCTGCACGACGTGGCCACGCTGCTCGTGGCGACGGAGTCGATCGTCGGACCCGACCGCGCCGTGGCCGCCGCGGCGTTCGGGATCGGCCGCGACCGCCTCACCGAGGTGCTGCCGGTGCTCCAGTCGGCGGTGCTGCCGGTGTCGCTCCGCGGCGGGACGCGTGCCGAGCGCAAGGCGCTCAGCGAACGGCTCGACCACCTCCGCCTCACCGTGGCGTCGGCGGTCGAGGTCGAGGCGCCGCACCTCACCGAGCTCCACCGGGTGTCGGGCGCGAGCCTCGCGATGGTCATCGGCACGTTCCTCGGCATCGCCGCGCTGCTGAGCCAGATCGGGAGCCCGCAGGAGCTGTGGGACACGATGTCGCAGGCCGACTGGTGGTGGATCTCGCTCGCGATCGTCGTGTCGCTCCTCACGAACTTCGCGACCGCGTTCGCCCTGATGGGGTCCGTGCCGATCCGCATCCCGCTCGGTCGGACCGCGGAGCTCCAGCTGTCGCTGTCGTTCGCCAACCTCGCCGTACCGACCGTCGGCGGTCTGGCGTCGCAGGTGCGGTACCTCCAGAAGCAGGGCGTCGACCTCGCCGGCGCGGTGGCCGCGGGCGGCGTCGTGTCCGGCGCCGCGAACGTCATCGTGACCAGCTCGGTGTGCCTGCTCGCCCTGCTGCTGTCGCCGAGGAAGGTCGACACCGCGTCCGTGTCCGCCAGCGGCGTCCTCACGCTGCTCCTCCTCGCCGCGGTGGTGATCGGCGTCGTGTCGGCGATCATCTTCGGGATCCCGGCGATCCGCAACCGCGTGCTGGAGCCGGTCCACAACGCGTGGGCCGTGGTGTCCTCGGCGATGCGGTCGCCCCGGCAGCTGGCCGAGCTCATCCTCGGGTGGGCGCTCAACGCGCTGATGTACGCCTTCGTCCTCTACTGCTGCGTGGCGGCGTTCGGGCCGCCGGTGAACTTCTGGACCGTCGTCCTGATCAACACCGGCGTGTCCACCCTGGCGTTCGCGGTGCCGGTGCCGGGTGGGGCGACCGCGGTCAGCTCGGTCGGCGTGGCCGGCGCGCTGACGGCGGCGGGGGCGTCGCAGGAGGTCGCGGTGGCCGCCTCGCTGGCGTACCAGGTGACGGCCACGTTCATCCCGGCCGTGCCGGGCTGGTTCTGCTTCCGGAACCTGATGGACCTCGACTACCTCTGAGCGGCCGAGCCGCCTGACCGGGCGCCCGCTCAGCCCTCGGCGATCATCGCCTGCGCGTACCCGGTGAGCGTGTTGTTGTCGACGAACAGGTGCTGGGTGCCCGCCGAGATGTCCCGGAAGCAGCGGCCGACCACGCTCGGCTGGCGGAGGCCGGTGGAGCCCGCCCACGTGTAGGCGAAGCGGGCGGCGTCGGCCGCGATGCGAGTCGCGTAGGTGGTCGCCTGGCGCATGCGCTGCTGCTGGACGTTGGTGGGCACGCCGCCGTCGGCGAGCGCCGCCTCCGCGGCCTCGAACGCCTCGTACACCGCCGCACGTGCGGCCCGCATGGCGCCGTCGTGCATCGCGAGGTCGTGCTGGAACAGCTGTTGGTCTGCGATCGGCTCGCCGCCGAGGCGCTGCTTCGTGCGGGCGATCGCCAGGATCTCGTCGACGGCCCGACGTCCGACGCCGAGCGCGAACCCGGCGTGGCCGAGCGCCGTCAGCGCGAAGAGGCCGATCCGGAACAGATCGCCGCCACGCTGCGGCGAGCAGGTGAGCAGCCGGAAGGTGAACGGCTCGTCGACGTCCTCCGCCGTGACCCGGTAGTCGTAGCTCCCGGTCCCGCTGAGGCCGAGCACCTCCCAGTTGCCGGTGACCTCGACGTGGTCGCGGGGGACGAAGGCGACGCGCATGTCGGGGAGGCCGTACTCGTCGACGCCGGGCTCGCCGTCGACCGTCACCATGCCGCCGGCGGCGAACCAGTCGGCGTGGCCGCACCCGCTCCCGAAGGAGTAGGAGCCGTCGAGGACGATGCCACCCTCCTTCGTCGTGACCGAACCGACCGGTCCGAACATGCCGGCGTGGATCGGGGGGCGCCGCCCGTCGCGCAGCGCGGTGCCGAACATCGCGTCGGCCGCCTCGTCGCCGGTGTAGATCGACGCGAAGCAGGAGGACGTCGCGTTGGCCATCACGGACCACCCGGTCGACCCGTCGGCGTAGGACAGCTCCTCGAACACCGCGAGCGCCGTGCGGACGTCCACCTCACCGCCGCCCAGCTCCTTCGGCACGAGCACCCAGAACAGGCCGACGTCGGCGACGGCGTCGACGATGTCGTCGGGCAGCGTGCCCAGCTCCTCGGTGCGGTCGGCGGCGGCCTCGACGAGCGGCGTGAGCTCGCGGGTGCGATCGATCAGGTCGGTCACGGATCCCCCTGTTGCGACGACGGGTCAGCAAGGGTACTGGGGCCCGTGAACCCGAACACCGTCCTCCTCGCCGTCGCGATGGCCGTGTCGCCGATGGCGATCCTCGCCTCCGTGCTGCTGCTGACCACGGAGCACGGCACCGTGAAGGCCGGCGCGTACGCAGCCGGGTGGGTGGTCGCCGTCGCCATCTGCGGCGGCCTGACGATCTGGGCGGCCGACCACCTGGACGCGAGGCCGGGGAGCACCACCTCCACCGCGTCGGCGGTGCTGGACGTCGTCCTCGGCGTGGTCCTGCTCGTGCTCGCGCTGCGGCGGCGGTCGATGGGCTCGGGGAGCGTCGCGGAGCCCGGCTGGATGTCGCGGCTCGACCGGATGTCGCCGTTCGTCGCCCTCGGCTTCGGCCTGTTCATGCCGCCCTACGTGATGGCGGTGGCCGGGGCCAACAACATCGTCCGCGCGGACGGCTCGGCGAGCGGCGAACGGGTCGTGCTCGCCGTCGTGGTGTTCACCATCGTCGCGTCGCTCGGCGTGATCGTCCCGTTCACGTTCGCCGTGGCGTCGTCACGGTCCGACGAGGTGATCGCCCGCTGGCGGACCTGGCTCATGGCGAACTGGCGCCAGATGCTGATGTGGCTCCTGCTCGTGATCGGCGCCTACCTCGTGGCGAAGGGCGTGATCGAGCTGCTCTGAGCCTCGCTACTCGCCGTCCAGCCAGGACGGGGCGGCGTCCAGGAGGAACCGGCTCACCTCGAGGCAGCGCTCGAGCGTGTCGCACAGCATCTCGTCGCCCAGGTACACCTGGCTGAGGCTCACCTGCACCCGGGCCACGACCGTGAGCGTGCGCTCCGACGGGTCCGTGACCGTCTGGAACGAGTCGACCGCCGAGACCTCGAGCGGCAGGTCGGGGCCGCCGATGCCCGCCAGCTCGGTGGCCAGCAGGAGCAGGTCGGGGCAGTGGGGGAGCGGCGGCAGGGACCACGTGAAGGTCATCGGCAGGTGGTGGCGCTCCTCGGGCTCGTCGCCCTCCGGGAGCTCCATGACCTGGTCCTCGAACGCGAGCACGGTGCGGGGCTCGACCTCCACCGCCAGGTGGAACTCGAGTGGCCCGCCGCAGGCCTCCTCGGGGTGCAGGTCGACCTCCCACGCCTGGCGCATGGAGTAGGTCTCGACGAAGTGGCGCTCGTCGTGGATGTGGAAGCCGTGGTCCGCGGCGTGGTTCTTGAGGTCCGCCACGAACCCGGCGACGTCGATGACTGCCATCGCCTCCAGCCTGCCAGCCCGGGCGACGCGACGGGTAGCCGGTTGAGGGGCGCCCGGTACCCTCGCGGCGTGGCCTCCCACCCCTCCGACCAGTGGCTCCTGGACGTCCTGACCCGCACCGCGGAGGCGGTCCGCGCCGCCCTCGACCGCGATCGCGCCGGTGGTCCGGGGACGTGGCGCGACCGGGGCGAGCGGCCGGGCCAGTACCGCATCGACCTCGTGGCCGACGAGGCGGCGCTCGAGGTCCTGCGGGCGGCGCGGGTGGGGATCCTGAGCGAGGAGTCGGGGCTCGAGGACCGGGGGAGCGGTCTCATCGTGGCGGTCGACCCCGTCGACGGGTCCACGAACGCCAGCCGCCGGCTGCCGTGGTACGCCACCAGCCTCTGCGCGGTCGACGAGGAGGGGCCGCGGGTGGCGCTGGTCGTGAACCTGGCCACGGGTGTCCGCTACGAGGCCGTGCGGGGGCAGGGCGCCACCCGGGACGGGCAGCCGATCTCCGTGTCGGGGGTCGAGGACATCGCCGCCGCGCTGCTGGTGCTCAACGGCTACGCCGGGCGGCACGCCGGTTGGCGCCAGTACCGGGCGCTCGGGGCCACGGCGCTCGACCTGTGCGCCGTCGCCGACAGCTCCGTCGACGCCACGATGGACTGCGCGACCGACGCGCTCGGCCCGTGGGACTACCTCGGTGGTGCGCTGCTGATCGGCGAGGCGGGCGGGCACGTCGCCGACCTCCACGGCCGGCCGCTCGACGAGCTGCACCACGAGACGCGGCGGACGCCGGTCTCGGCGGCGACCGAGGCGCTCTTCGAGCGGGTCCTGGAGGAGCGCCGGGCCCTCGCCTGACCGTTCCGTTCGTCCAGGCCGTCAACCGTCGACGGCCTGGACGAACAGCACGGAGGGGACCGGCGCGGAACGACGGACGGAACGGGAGGGCGCCCCAATAGGGTGGTCGGGTGCTCGACCGGCTCCACCTCCTCGCGCTGCAGGTGTTCGGCGCCCTGCCGCGCCGGGTGCGGCGGATCCTGATCCGGGCGGGGTCGCCCAAGTACACGGTCGGGGCCATCTGCATCATCCGCCGTCGTGACGGCGCCATCCTGCTCGCCCGCCAGAGCTACACGGCGCGCTGGGGCACCCCCGGCGGCCTGGCCAAGCGGGGCGAGCGGCCCGAGGTCGCGGCCGTGCGCGAGACGATGGAGGAGGTCAACCTCCCGATCGAGCTGATGGGTGAGCCCGCCGTCGTCGTCGAGCCCCACCCCCGGCGCGTCGACGTCGTGTTCCTCGCCCGTCCGGTGCCCGGCGCCCCGCTCGACGACGTGCGCCCGAGCTCCGCCGAGATCACGGCCGTCGGGTGGTTCCGGCCCGACGACCTGCCCGAGCTGCAGGCCGAGACCGCGACGGCCCTCGTGGCGCTCGCCCGTGACGGTCGGATCGAGCTCGACGGGTCCGGCCTCACGCCATGGTCTGACCGCCCGACACGTTGACCGCCTCGCCCGTGATGTAGGACGCGTCGTCGGACAGCAGGAACGCGATCGCGGACGCCACCTCGTCGGGGTGCTGCAGCCGCCCGAGCGGGATCTCCCGCTCCACCCACCCGGCGAACCCTCCCGACTGGCTGGCGTCCATGAGCTGGACGAAGAGGTCGCCGGGGTTCACGAGATCGGTGTCGACCGTGCCGGGGCACACCGCGTTGGCGCGGATGCCGGACGGCGCCCACTCCTTGGCCATCACCTGGGTCAGCCCGATGACCGCCGCCTTGGCCGACGAGTACGCGCCGAGCATCGGCCAGCCGATCTTGCCGGCCTGGGACGAGACGTTGACGATCGCACCGCCGTCGCCCTGCTCGATCATCACCTCGGCGCAGGTGCGGGAGACGAGCCAGCTGCCGACGAGGTTCACGTCGAGCACGCGCCGGAACTCGTCGGCGGTCACCGCGAGGAGGGGGGCGGCGCCCATGCCCGCGCCGGAACCGCCGGCCACGTTCGCGACGAGCGACACGGTGCCGAGCTGCTCGACGACCTGGTCGACCGCCGCCCGCACCTGGTCCTCGTCGCTCACGTCGGCGCGCACCGCCACCGCGTCCGCTCCACCCTGCCGGAGCTCGTCGACGATCTCGTCGAGGTCGTCGGAGCTCGCGACCGCGTAGTCGGGGAAGTCCTCGTACGGCCGGGCGATGTCGAGGCAGGCGATCCGCGCCCCCTCCGCCGCGAGGCGTCGGGTCACTGACCGGCCGATCGAGCGGGGACGGGCCGCACCGGTGACGAGGGCGACCTTGCCGTTGAGTCCGTCGAGCATGCGGGGATCGTACGGCGAGCGGTGCACCGGGGTTCTGGTCGTCGGCTCGGCGGCGGGGGAGCATGTGGCCATGACGACGCTCTCCACGGCCGCGCAGGACCTGATCGACGCCGGGCACCTCGCCCACCTCGTCACGATCAACACCGACGGGTCGCCCCAGGTGGCGATCGTCTGGGTGGGCCGGGACGGGGCCGACCTCGTCACCGCCCACCTCGACCCGAACCAGCAGAAGGTGCGCAACATCCGGCGGGACCCGCGCGTCGTGATCTCGCTCGAGGCGGGCACCCGCAACGACCACGGGCTCGACGAGTACCTCGTGGTGCACGGCACGGCCCGGGTGGTCGAGGGCGGGGCGCCGGAGCTGCTGCAGCGGCTCGCCCACGTGTACCTCGGTCCGGACGTCCGGTTCCCGCCCATGGACTCGCCCCCGCCCGGTGTGGTGTGCCACATCGCGGTGGACCGGATCGGCGGCGTCGGGCCGTGGTCCGGATGAGCCCGGCCGCCCGCCCCGGAGCACCGGTACGATCGGCCGCTCCGGGCGCGTAGCTCAGCTGGTCAGAGCACCTGCCTTACAAGCAGGGAGTCGGGGGTTCGAGTCCCTCCGCGCCCACCTGTCAGGACGGGGATCCCGTCCCGCGCAAACCTGGCGTAGGTCCAGGATCCGGAGACCGACGTCGTGCTTCCGCTTCGCCCCGGGGTCGGGTCACGGGTGTACCAGCGAAACCCAACCCGGGGTACCGCCCGGGATCTGGGAGAACAGCGATCCCGGGCGGCTGGTTGCCCCACCGGTCTGATCGCTTCGGACGTTGCAAGCGCAACGCGTTTGGAAGATGACCCTCGGCCACCCGGCCACTCACTCGAGAGCCGCTGCGGACGGTGTCCCGTCATCGGCGGCGTGGCCGACGGCTGCTCGGCATCGTCGGCCGCGGGTACGGGCGACTCTGGCCTGGCCGGACGCGGTCGGCAGGCATCGCATCAGGAAGCGGCGGCCCCCCGGGCCGGGCTACGACCACCGATCCGGCAGCGCACTTCTCAACAACCTGGAATTCCGGTGCCCACCTGTGGGTGGACTCGCACCACACCTCGACGAGGCTCTGATCTTCCCCCATGCCCGTTTCCCCCGGTCGCCGATCAACTCCAACGCGTGTGACCTACCCACCACGCTGTGTGACCAGTCCCAGGATTGGGCCAGCTCCGGATGCACCTTGCGCACCTCGGCCATCCTGGGAGGCCAGGGTGCTTGCCCGGACCGAGGATCGCACGTCCCATGGTGCGTCACCTGGTCGGACGCATGGGTCCTATCCGGCACCGGAGTGGAGCGAACGGCAGGCACGCCGAGCAACCTGAACGCGCCAGGGCCCGCCGGCCGTGCGACGACGACCGCTGCGGCGGGTCCCGTGCTCGGTGCCAGGGGGCGTGACGGCTGCCGACAGCGACTCGTTCTCCCGCGACGACGGATGGCTGTACGTCACCCTCGTCGTGGTCGCTTACATGGTCAGCCGCGGGCTCGCCAAGGTCGCGTCGTACGACCGAGTCGACCGCGACTGGAACGACCGGTAGCCAAGCGTTCCCTCTTGAGCCGTCCGCCCCAGCGGCGGGTTCCCGGTGCCCAGACAAGGAATCGATGAACCCGCCGCCAACCGACGCTCGACCCGAAGCCGTCGACGCGGAGACAGGCCTGCCGCGCGCGGCGGATCGGCGACGAGAAGCCGGTGCACTGGAACCACGGCCGAAATCACCTGCGTCCGCCGCGGGCATCCCATCCGAGAGGACGACCGGCCGCTCGTCACTCACCAGGACGGCCGCCGCTGCCACGTGTCCTGCTTCGGCACGCGTGCGCGTCCTCCCGAGCGCGACCACCGCGACCGCTGTGCTGGATCGCCCAACGCGACGACGTGCCGCACCGGTGGCGCAGTGGCGTCACCGATGCGACACGCCTGGGGGGGCTCGGCGCAAGGAGTCGCGTCAGCGGCCGTCGCACCAGGTCGCCGGCACCGTCCCGACGCCCGGAACGACGACGGACACGCCGCCGGTCTGGAACAGGGACGGCTGGGTGCGGTGCAGCTGGAGCACCGTCGGGAAGTCGACGACGCCGACGCCGACGACCTCGATCCCGCTCTTCGCCACGGCGGGCAGGAGCCCGAGGTTCTTCAGGGTGCCCATGCCGCCCTCTGACAGGCCGTGTCCTGCGTCGCGGGCTGCGCCCCTGCGGAACCGGCGATGGCGCCGAGGGAGAGGGCGGCGATGGCCAGCCCGGTCAAGACCTTGCGCTTCATGATGATGAACCTCCACCTTGCGTTCGGTTACCAGCACTTCGCCCCACCGGCACCGGTTGGATGCGGTTGGGGAGGAGATTGTCGAGCGCCGTCGGGCCGCTCCTCGACGGGCTCGCTGGCCGGCATCACTCCCGTGCGGCTCGGTCGGCGGGGCCATGCGGGCTAATCGCCACCGCCGAGGTCGATGTTGACGGCTTCGTAGACGAGGTCTGCTTCTTGGGCACGGTGGTGTCGGATGCGTCGGGCGAGCTCGGCGAGTCGGTCGCGGACGTCGCCCGGGTCGATCAGTTCGCCTTGGGCTGAGCCTGTCAGCTCGCGGGCGAGTGAGACGGTGGCCTCGGTCAGGCTGTGTTGTTCGCAGCGGAGCCCGTCGATGCGTGGGACGAGTCGGGGCTGTTCGGTTCTGATCTCGGACAGGAGGCTGTCGGTTTCGTGGTCGTTGTCGCCTTGGGTGTCGAGGGTGGTCTGCAGTGCGTCGAGGGCGGTGCGGACCCGGGCGAGCCATCGGTCCGCTCGGTTGGGCGCGGGTTCGGAGAGGACGGCTTCGAGGACGTGGAGCGCGTCGAGCGATGCGTTTCGGTCGCATCGTGCTCGTTGGCTGGCGGCCTGCAGCGGGTGGTCGGCGTAGGGGTGACGGTGGGTCGTGCTCATCGTTGTCTCCCGGCGTCATCGTCGAGGTCACGGTGGAAGGCTTCGTAGTAGGCCTCGTAGAGCAGGTCGGATTCGCGGCTTCGGTGGTGCCGCACAGCGGTGAGTAGCCACGCCAGGCGCCGGCGTAGCTCGGCGACGTCGAGGCCATCGCCTCGGGCCATCTCCATCGACAGTGTCTCGATCGTGTCGCGCAGCTGCCGGTAGGCGATGCGCAGTCCGCGTACCCGGTTGCGGAGGAGGGGTTGGGTGTGGGCGATGTCGGAGAGAAGGCTGTCGAGTCGCGAGGCGTTGCGTTGCTCTTCCCTGGTCACGGCGTCGAGCGATTCGAGTGCGCGACTGACCTCGGCGAACCATGCCGGTTCGCGCCCGAACGCGGCCGATGAGAGTGCGGCCTCGAGTCGATGCACCGCATCCAGGGTCTGGTCCTGGTCGGCCTGTCGCTGTTCGAGCCCGGCCTGCTGGGTCGCCGTGAGTTCGCCGGACGGTGGTCGAGGCGCCGCAGACCGAGTCATGTCGGGTCTCCCGGTTCACGTGACCTGAGCCACCTCAGCGCCTGGCGGTCGAAGTCGGCTCCGTCGAGAACCAGCGTGCCGGTGCCCTGCCAGCGATCACAGCGCAGTGTCACCTCGGTGCGGCCGTCGGTCGTGGCAACCATCTCGGTGGGCCACACGTCCGCCGGCAGTGAGAACCGCCGGCCCCGAAGGCATTGAGCCGTCGGCGGCATCGCGGTGGGGACGAGCGTGAACGCCGGACCATCAGCGGGGTCCCGTTGCCCGGCAGGCATCTCACGTCGCGAGGGCTCTCGCATGGCGGATACCTCACTTATCTGGACTGACCGGTTGCCTTTCCGTTGTAGATGGTGATGATACTAGCGGCGGTAAGCTTTGCTATCAACTGTGGAGGTGATTCCTATGTTGATGAGACTGATCCCTTCCGGCAGTGGGATCGTCTCTTCGAGCAGCCCGGCGGCGCGTTCACGGCCGCGATGGACGCGTATCGCCTCGGCGACGTCGTGACGGTGCAGTTTCGACCTGCCGGGCGTCGACCCCGACAGCATCGACTTGCAGATCGAGCGCGGCGAACTCCGTCTCAACGCCCGGCGGCGGTCGAGTCCGCCCGACGGCGCCCAGTACCTCGTTCGTGAACGCATCGACTCGACCATCAATCGCGGCTCATGTTGGGTGACGTGCTCGACGTCGAGCATGTCGACGCCGAACGACGCATCGAGGCACTCGAAGCACACGTGTGAGGGCCTGCCAGGTTCAACCAAGAGACCAGGAAGGAGTAGCTACCAGGTTGGATGCGGGAACGGCGCCGAGGACGAGGTGAACGAGTTCACGGCGATCTGATCCCGCGACTGGAACGATCCCTTGGTCCCGACGATGCGACGGAGGCATAGGCGATGGAACGTGACTCAGACCAGCGTTCACCGCCCGATCAGGTGCGCCGACCGGCGGTCGGCGCACTCGAACCGGTTTCGTCAGCAAGGCGGCGCGCCGCCCATGAAGGCTCGGGCGAACCATCCTCAGGTCGCAGATCCCTCCGCCAAGCGCGGCACGCCTTGTCTGGGATCAGAAGCCGCTGAACCACCGAGGCGACATGCTGCGGGACCGAAACTCGGTCCCGCAGCCTCGCGTTCGCTCCACCCTCCTCCAGATCGGCGGGGGATCCTCGGCGGGTTGCGTGCCCGATCACGGCCATGCGGTTGACGCCGAATGGTCCGGCGATCTCCAGAATCCGATCATCCGCGACGTCGGCGTTGAGAAGTCCGGCGATGTCGCTGGCTCCAGGGCGACGGTGCGGTTGCCGGGCGGCAGCGTTCCAATGCTGCCGTGTTCTTGGCGACCGGCCGTTTCGTTGGGACCGTGAGCCTGCGGCCTCGATCGGCGCGTCGGAGCGCCGCCGTCTGCGCCGTGACCCCTGTGGTGCAAGGGTCTCGAGGTTCTCGCGAGGGCTCGAAAGCTGTCCCTTCCAGGTCCACCCCGCCGTAGCAATGGCCGCCGTGCGCCCGCTCAGCGTGGTCACGCCCAAGACGGTCAGAGCAGTCTGAACGCCTGGTCCGTCTCGGTCATCTTGAGGAGTCGTTCGAGTTGCTCGCTCGCTCGGACGGCGAGCGGTCCAGGGCTCGGAGCGCTCAGCAGCGCCCGCAGGCCGACGGAGTCGCAGAAGGCGAGTCGTCTCGCGTCGACGGTGACGGCGAGCCGCCCGTGTTCCGTGGCTGCTTCCATCGCCGCCAGGAACTGACCGGTCGTCGCGAGATCGAGATCGCCGATCAGGACCACTTCGGTCTCGTTGCCGTCGGTCGAGATGTCGATGGTGAGCGAGCTCATGGCAGGGACTCCTCGGCGTCGAGATGGTGGCGCCGTCCAGGTGGCGCGGGAATCCCGCCACTACACACATCGTCGGAGCGTGCGGATTCGTTGCATGCAGCCGGGAGACCGCCCCATCGGGCACTCGTGCCGACGTTCGGTCCCGGTGCGCGGTTCGTCTGACACCGCCCCGGCGTCGCGCCCCTGCGCGGACCGCTTGGTTCGCTCGAAGACGCTCCTCGTCCCCGGGCGATCGTCCCTGGGCGCGGCCACCGCGCTCGGCGAGCAGTGGGCACGGATGGGCGTCAGCGGATCAACCGGCCAGGGCCTCTGCGGCGAGGATCTGGGCGCTGGACCGCACGTTGCGGTGCCGGTCCACGAGCCCGAAGGCGGCATCCGGCTCGAAGCCGTGGAACCACTCGTAGTTGTCGACGGCGGTCCAGTGGAACAGGCCCCGGATGTCGATGCCCTGCGCGAGCGCCTCTTGGACGGTGTCGAGTCCGCGTCGGAGGTAGTCGGCTCGTTGATCGTCATCGGCGGTGCCGATGCCGAACTCGCCGATCAGGACGGGTGCGTCAGGGACGGTGGCGTGCAGCCGATCGAGGACGACGCCGAGGCCTTCGGGCCAGATGGCGTAGCCGAGCGGTGACACCGGTGCGTCGGAGGGGTGCAACGTGAGCGCACCACGGGCGAAGCCCATGCAGGCGTAGTAGCTGAACCCGACGAGGTCGAACGCTCCAGCGAGGTCGGGGCGCCGAACCGGGTCGCGGCCCGGAGTTCGGAGCACCCCGTCCCGGTAGAGGCCGAGACCGGGTTCCCAGCTCTTCGCATACCAGTCGTCGACCGCGGTGGCGGTCGCCGGATCGTCATCGAGGGCGACCGCGCCGGTGAGACCGAAGATGGAGGCGACCGGCTTGCCCGTCTGGCGGAGCCGCGTGGCAGCCTCGGCGTTCGCCAGCTGGATGGCCTCGTCCACGACCGCAGCCTCCGCCGCGTCGTGGTGCGCAGGCGGGAACGGCCCTCCGCCGTAGTGGAGACCCGCGTAGTAGTTGACCTCGTTCACCGGTTGCCAGCCGCCGACGAGATCGCCGAACGTCACGGCCATGCGCTCGACGTGCCGACTCCACGGTCCGGTCCGGCCCGAGGGTCGAAGGAACGCGTCGTCGTCCGCGAACCAGCGAGGCAGCGTGAAGTGGTGCAGTGTGACCCAGGGCGTGATCCCTGCGTCGTGCGCCGCGGTGAGCACCCGCTGGTAGTGCTCGATCGCTTCCTGATCGACCACACCAGGTTCCGGCTCGATGCGCGCCCACTCGATCGACATCCGGTGATGGGTCAGGCCGAGCCTCGCCAGCAGCGCGAAGTCCTCGGCGTAGCGAGTGGCGAAGCCGTTGCCGTCGCCGGAGACCGGCGCCTTGCCCGCCTGCTCCCAGTCCCGCCAATCCGATGCCGTGGATGCGCCCTCGCACTGCGTCGAGGAGGCGCCCGTGCCCCACATGAACCCGTCCGGCCAGATCATCGAGGCCCTTCTATCGCACCTCGTCGATGCAGCGCTCCACCGGTCGACCGGTGTCGGTGCCGAGGGTGAGCTCGAGGCCTTCGATGAGTGTCGTGAGGCCCCCTGCGAACGGTTGCTGGCGCTCGAGGTAGCAGTCGCCGTGGCAGATCCGGGATGTGGACACGGACGAGACGGACGTGGTCCGCATCCTCGACGCACGACAGCGCCGTCAGGCGCTCGGGTCGATCCGAGGTCACCCGGGTCTACGCTCCCAGCGTGCGACACCACCCCGCGGTCGCGGCCGTGCGGCAACCGACCCGGCTCGTCGCCGCACGCTCGGCGGGATCCGCGTCGTGAGGAGCCGGGTGGTGGACGCAGCTCCTCGCGGGGGCTCCATCCGGTGAGCGCGACGATCGACGGTGAGCGCACGGAGCCCGTCCCTGCGGCGTCGTCGGGGACCTCCTTCTGGGGCCACCTCCGCGCCACCTCGTTCGGTCCGGCGGATGAGCACCCATACCGGCGACGCACCAGCGACTGGATCCGCGTGGTCGTCGCGTTCCTCTTCCTGCTGGTGGCGGTGCCGCGGCACGCCGACCTGTCCTCGCTCGACAAGAACCTGTTCACGCTGCTGAACGACCTGCCCGACGGCATGACGTCGTTCTTCCGCATCATCTACGCCCTCGGGAGCCTGTGGGCGCTGGTGATCGTCGTGTTCGCAGCGCTCGTGGGGCGGCGTTGGCGCCTGGCACGCGACCTCGCCCTGGCGGGCGCGCTGGCGTGGCTGGCCGCCCGTGCGATCGGCACGCTGGTGTCGGGGTCGAGCGTCGGCGACGCGGTGACGGCGACGGTGCGGCTCGGGGACGGGTCGCCGTCGTACCCGATCGTCCGCTTGGCGGTGATCGTGGCGATCGTCGCCGCGGCATCCCCGTACCTGGCCCGTCCGTCCCGTCGCATCGGCTTCACGCTCATCGTGACCACGGCGATCGGGGCGATGTACCTCGGCGTCGGGTACCCCAACGCCGCCGTGGCCGCGGCGGTGCTCGGGTGGGGGATCGCGGCCGTCGTCCACCTCGTGTTCGGCTCGCCCGGTGGCCGACCATCGGTGTCGCAGATGACCCGCGGCCTGGCGGACCTCGGCATCGCGGTGCGCGACGTCGCGTTCGCCCCGGCTCAGCCGTCGGGGGCGACGCTGATGACGGCGACCGACGAGCACGGCCCGCTCGCCATCCGCGTGCTCGGCCGGGATGCCGCCGACGCGCAGGTGCTGGCGAAGCTCTGGACCGGCTTCCTCTACAAGTCCGGTGGGCAGCGCCTGTACCGGACGAGGATCGAGGAGGTCGAGCACGAGGCGTACTGCGTGCTCAGCGCCGCCCGCGCCGGCGTGCGGGTCCCCGAGCTCGTCGTGACCGGCATCACCGGACCCGGCGCCGCCGTGTACGTGGAGCGGCCGATCGTCGGCACGCCGCTCGCGGAGGTCGCCGATGCCGACCTCGACGACGAGCACCTCACCGACCTGTGGACGCAGGTGGGTGAGCTGCACTCGGCGCGGATCACCCACGGAGCCCTGACCCCGACCGAGGTCGTGATGACCGCCGACGGCCCGGCGCTCCGGGACTTCTCCCACGCCTACGGCGTCGACTCGCCCGTCCGGAAGGCGACCGTCCCGGACCAGGAAGACCCCGCCGACGCGTTCGGCGCGTCGGACACGGCGACGCTCCTCGTCGCGACCGCCGACCGCGTCGGTGCCGAGCGCGCGGTCAGGTGCGCGCTGGCCGGGATCGGCCGGGAGCGCCTCACCCCGGCCCTGCCGATGATCCAGACCGCGGTGCTGCCGGCGTCCATGCGGGCGCACGGTCGGTCCGCGAGGAAGGCGCAGGCGGACTCGCTCACCGCGCTCCGGAAGGCCACGGCGGGCGCGCTGGGGATCGAGGAGCCGCAGCTCGAGCAGGTCCACCGCCTGAACTGGCAGACGATCGCCATGGTCGTCGGGACGTTCCTCGGCGTGGCGGCGCTCCTGTCGATGGTCGGGGATCCGCAGGAGATGGTCGACACCCTGAAGGGCGCCGACTGGTGGCTCCTCGCCGTGGCCATCGGCGTCTCCTTCTCGACGAACTTCGCGTCGGGCCTGTCGCTCATCGGGTCCGTGCGGCAACGGGTGCCCTACCTGCGCACGGTCGAGCTGCAGCTGTCGCTGTCGTTCACGAACCTCGCCGTGCCGGCGATCGGCGGGCTGGCATCCGAGATCCGCTACCTGCAGAAGCAGGGTGTGGACCTCGCGTCGGCGGCGACGGCCGGCGGCGTCGTCCAGGGCGCGGCGGACGCCATCGCCACCGTGTCGGTGTTCCTCGTCGCGCTCTACCTGTCACCGGTGACCTTCAGCTTCGGCAAGGTCGACACCAGCAACATCATCCAGATCGCCCTCATCGCCCTCGTCGTCGTGCTCGTGGCGATCGCCGTCGTCCTCGGCGTCCCGAAGATCCGCAAGAAGGTGATGGCCCCGGTCCGGAACGCGTGGGGCACGCTGTCCGACGTCGTCCGCTCGCCGCGGCAGGTCGCGGAGCTCCTGATCGGCCAGACCGTCAACAACCTGTTGTACGGACTCGTCCTCTACTTCTGCGTCGCCGCGTTCGGTCCGCCGGTCAACTTCTGGGCCGTGCTGGCCGCGAACATCGGGGTGTCCTCGGTCGCGGACACCGTGCCGGTCCCGGGCGGCTCCACCGCCGTGGGCTCGGTGGGCGTGGCCGCGGCGATGACAGCAGCCGGAGCGACCCAGGAGGCGGCCGTCGCCGCGTCGCTGGCGTACCAGCTGGCGTCGACGTTCATCCCCGCGATCGCCGGCTGGTTCTGCGTCCGCAACCTGCTCACCCACGACTACCTCTGACGCGGACCGCCCGTCACGTGCCCCTCGGCGGCGCATCCGGGCGCCTTCGGCGATCGCCGGGCGACGGCGGGTGGAACCACTTTCTTGAGGAGGTGGGTCGACCGGTCGACAACTGGTGGACGGATCGTCCGGACGGCCAGGGGCAGGTGGAGATGGGCTCGACGTGGAGCCGGGTGGCCGGTGCCCTCGTGGCGACGGCGGTGGCAGCGCTGGTGGTCCTGCACGCGACCGACGTGAGCAGCGGCGTCGGTCAGACGACGTACCTCGTGGCGACGGTGGGCTCGGCCGTCGTGGCGGCGGCATCGCTGCGCCGGCGGGGGTCGCTCTTCCGGGTGCGGGTGCTCCTGACGCTCGGCCTGGCGGCGTCCGCGCTCGGCGACGTCGCCTGGCAGGCGTACGTCTCGCTCGCCGGAGCCGGTCCGGACGTGTCGCTGGCGGACGTCGGGTGGCTGGCGTCGTACGGGTTCATCGGGTGGGCGTTGGTGACGGTCGTCCGGCGCAGCGACTACCGGCTGCGCCGGGACCCCGAGGCGTTGATCGACATGTCCATGGCCGCCGTCCTGGTGGCGCTCGGCACCTGGATGCTCTGGGTCGCACCCACGCTGGCCGATGCCACGACGCCGCTCGGCGTCCGTGCGGTGTGGGCGGTGTACCCCGTGCTGGACGCCGCCCTCCTCGCGCTGCTCGTGCGGATGCTCGTGCGCCGGACCGTGCGCGGTCCCGCGGTCGCCCTGCTCGCCGCCGGCCTGGCGCTGTGGTTCCTGTCGGACCTCGGCTACCTCTCGCTGGCGTCGTGGTCCTGGTCCGCCGCCGCCATGGACGTGGGGTGGATGGTCGGCGCGGCGCTGGTGGCCGCCTCGGTGTGGACCCTCGAGGACGTCGACGAGCAGGCGGTCACGCGCCGTCGGAGCGACGTGCTGCGACGGCCCGTCCTCCGCTGGCGCATCGTCGCCGCGGTCGTCCCGCTCGCTGCGCCCTGGGCGATCGAGCTGTGGGCGTACCGGCGCGGGTGGACGCTCGACCCGCTCCCGCTCGTCCTCGCCAGCATCGCCCTCGGCGGCCTGGTCTGCGCCCGCACCCTGCACATGCTCCGACTGCAGCAGGAAGCGGAGCAGCTCTACCGAGCGGCCGCGCTCCACTCGTCGGACGCGACGCTGATCGTCTCGCGCGGCGGCCTGCTGCTGCACGACGCACCCGGCCTCGCGACGCTGCTGGGACGGAGCGGAGCGGGGCGATCGGGGAGCGACGTCGATGAGCTGATGTCACGGACTGCCGGCGGGCGCCGGTGGTTCGACGACGTGGTCCAGCGCGTGGTGCAGCGCCCGGGCGCCGTGGTGGAGGACGAGGTCGAGCTCCACGGAGGCGACGGCACGCGCCGGTGGCTGTCCGTCCGGGTGGTCAACCTGCTGGACGCACCGGGGGTCAACGCGCTCCTGGTGAACGTCCACGACGTGACGGACCGCAAGCTGGTCGAGGCGGAGCTCGAGCGCCAGGCGTTCCACGACCACCTCACCGGCCTGCCGAACCGCGCGCTCTTCTCGGACCGGCTGGAGCACGCGTTCGCGCAGCGCGAACGCTCGGGGATCCAACCGTCCGTCCTGATGTTCGACCTCGACCACTTCAAGGCCGTCAACGACCGGTTCGGCCACGATGCCGGTGACTCGCTGCTCGTGGAGGTGTCGCAGCGCCTCCGAGCCGCCGTGCGGACGGGCGACACGGTCGCCCGCCTCGGCGGCGACGAGTTCGCGGTGCTGATCGAGGGTGCCGATGACGCGCTCGAGGAGGCGAGGAGCGTCGCTGAGCGGGTGCTCGACCTCCTCGCCACGCCGGTGGAGCTCGATCAGACCGAGGTGACGGTGACGGCCAGCATCGGGATCGCCCCCGGATCACCGTCATCGGATCCGTCGGCGCTCCTCCGCGACGCGGACACGGCGATGTACCACGCCAAGGCGGCGGGGCGCGCGCAGGCCATCATCTACAACGGCGAGATGCGGGCCCGCGACGAGTTGCTGGTGCGCGTCGAGGCCGACCTGCCCGGTGCGGTCTCCAACAACCAGCTGCGCGTCGAGTACCAACCCGTGGTCGATCTCTCCACGGGGGGCGTGACCGGCTTCGAAGCGCTGCTCCGCTGGTCGCACCCCGAACTCGGCGAGATCGCGCCGGAGGTGTTCATCCCGATCGCCGAGCAGACCGGGGTCATCGTCGACCTGGGCCGATGGGTGCTCGCCACCGCATGCGACCAGCTCGCCCGGTGGCGGCGTGACCTCGGCACCGAGTTGTCGGTCGCCGTGAACGTCTCGGGCAGGCAGCTGGCCGATCCGCACTTCTCGGACGTCGTCCTCGACACGCTCGTCGGTTGCGGACTCGCACCGGAGCACCTCGTGCTCGAGATCACCGAGACGACGATCATCAGTGACACGGACGAGGCCCATCGCATCCTCGACCGCCTCCGTGGACTGGGCGTGCGGTTCGCCATCGACGACTTCGGGACCGGCTACTCCGCACTCAGCTACCTCCAGCAGCTGCCCATCGACATCCTGAAGATCGACCGATCCTTCATCAGCCACGTCCGGGAGGGCCACGCGCTCCCCGACATCGTGCGGGGCATCCTCGACCTCGCGCACAGCCTGCGGCTCCAGACCGTGGCCGAGGGGATCGAGTCGACGGCCCAGCTCGACCAGCTGCGGTCGGCGAACTGCGAGGTCGGCCAGGGCTTCCTCTTCTCCCAGTCGCTCAGCGCCGAGACGGCCACCGAGCTGCTGGCGACGAGCGGTGCCCCGGTCGCCGGCGGCCCCGGCGACGACTGGTCGGGCGCTGGGGCCGAACCTGCGGCGAGCCGGACCGGCGACGACGAGCCGGTGGCCGGTGGCCCGATGCCGGGCTGATCGCCGGACCCCACCCGTGGCTGCCCGGCCGCGCGACACTGCGCGGGTGGTTCGTTGGGGCGTCATCGGTCCGGGCGGGATCGCCACCCGGTTCGGCGACGCGATGACCTTCGTCGACGACGGCGAGGTGGTCGGGGTGTCGTCACGGTCGATCGACCGGGCGCGTGGCTACGCCGACCGCTTCGGCGTCGCCTCGGCGTACCAAGGCGTCGACGACCTGCTCGCCGACGACGGCGTCGACGCCGTCTACGTCGCGACGCCGCACTCCCACCACGAGCAGGACACGCTCGCCGCGCTCGCGGCCGGCAAGGCCGTGCTCTGCGAGAAGGCGTTCGCGCTCGACGCCGCGCAGGCCACGCGGATGGTCGAGGCCGCGCGAGCCGCCGACCTGTTCCTGATGGAGGCGATGTGGTCCCGCTTCCTCCCGGCCTACCGCCACCTGCGAGACCTCCTCGACGACGGGGTCATCGGCACGCCCCGCCTCGTGGACGCCGACTTCGGGATCGGCCGGGCGTTCGACCCCGAGCACCGCCTGTTCGACCTCTCGAAGGGCGGTGGCGCGCTGCTGGACCTCGGCATCTACCCGGTGCAGCTGTGCACGTTCGTCCTGGGGCTGCCGGAGCGGGTGGTGGCCGACGGAGTCGTGGGTGCGAGCGGCGCCGACGAGGTCGTGACCGCGCTGCTGCACCACCGCGACGGCGGCCTCGGGGTCGTCAAGGCCTCGACGAGGGTGCCGATGCCGTGCACCGCGCGGATCTCGGGGACCGACGGCCACGTCGAGCTCCCGGCCGCCATGCACCACCCCGACTCGCTCACGGTCCGGACCGGCGGTGGGTCCCGCACGATCGACGCGTCGTACGAGGGCGACGGGCTGCGCTTCGAGATCGAGGAGGTCCACCGCTGCCTCGCGTCGGGGGCGCGGGAGAGCCCGGTGATGCCGCTCGACGAGACGGTCGCACTCATGCGGGTCCTCGACGACGTCCGCGGTCAGATCGGCGTCGTGTACCCCGGCACGTGACCGCTCCGCTCCGCGTCGATCCGGGCCCCGCTGGTCCGGCGGCGGGGGAGCGGGTCAGGCCGGCGGCACCTCCCGGGTCCGCGCCACCGCCCCGAGCCACCGCGCGGACGGCTTGGGGGTGCGGTCGAACGTCTCGTCGTCCCATCCGACGAGCCCGAAGGTCGGCCGGAACGATCCCCACTCGTAGTTGTCCAGCAGGCTCCAGTGGAGGTAGCCGCGGACGTCGACGCCGGCGCCACCGGTCGCCGGATCCGCCATCGCCGAGAGCAGGCCGGCGAGCGCGCCCCGGGTGTAGGCGATCCGACGGTCGTCGTCGGCGGTCGCGATGCCGTTCTCCGTCACGAGGACCGGCACGTCGCCGACCACCGCGGCCGCGTCCCGCACCGCCTCGCCGAGCGCGTCCGGCCAGTCCTCCCAGCCCGTCTGCGTCCTGGTCTCGACCGGGTCGTCGCGCACCGGACCGTCGGGGCCGAACACGTTGCGCGTGTAGGACTGCACCCCGACGAAGCCGTCGTCGCGCGCCGGGCGGAGGAACGGGTCCTCGTGGGCCTCCCGGTAGGCGGCCGCCGCCTCCTCGCCGCCCGGGACGGACCGGACGACGTGCTGCGCGACGGACCAGCCGACCCGCGCGCCCGGCAGCGCCGCGGCGACGACGTCCGAGGCCGAGCGGTGGGCGGCGACCAGTCCGTCCCGGGTCGCCGCGTCGGGCGGCGGCAACGGACCGCTCGGCCCGCCGAGCTGGTCGGCGAGCGCGTCGTGGGCCGATCCGCCGGACGTCGGCGAACCCGCCAGCAGCCGGCGGCCCGTCGCCATCACGGCGATCATGTTGGGCTCGTTGATCGTGAGCACCCACCGGACGTCGCCGTCGGACAGGATCGGCACGACCCGGCGCACGTACGCGGCGAACCGCTCCGACGCGCCGTCGGCCGTCCAGCCGCCGGCCCGGGCGAACCACGCCGGCAGCGTGAAGTGGTGCAGGGTGATGACCGGTTCGACGCCGAGCTCGCGGCACGTCGTCACCATGCGGCCGTAGTGCTGGACCTCGGCCCGCGACCAGCAGCCGTCGGCCGGCTCGATGCGGGCCCACTCGACCCCGAACCGGTAGGCGGTCAGCCCGAGCTCGGCGACCAGCTCCAGGTCGTCGCGCCAGCGGTGGTAGCTGTCGGCGGCGTCGCCGCTCGCCGACTCCAGGAACGTGCCGGGCCGGTGCTCCAACCGCCACCAGTCGCTCGCCACGTTCCCGCCCTCGATCTGGTGCGGGCTCGTCGAGGCGCCGACGAGGAACCCGTCGGGCAGCGTGCGAGGTGGCTGGTCGGTGGCGCTGCCGTCGGCGGTCATGGTCGCATCCGAGCACACGGGCGCGCCCGGGTGGCGGCCCGCTGCCGATGCACGCTCGCCGGTGCGGCTGCCGTCAGTCGTCGACGCCGCCGCGGTCATCCGCGAGGGCACCCAACCAACGCTTCGTCAGCGGTTTTCGTCGTGAGACGACGGAAGCCGCTGACGAAGCGTGGGGTTGGCTGGGGGGCGGGCCGGGCCGGCCTGGTCGACGGCCGTGGTTCCTGGTGGGTGAGATCCTGGCCACCCGCTGGGTGGTCGGGTGTGTACGATCGCCCGCGACACCGGGGAGACGGGCCCTCCTCCACGCTGAGGGAGAGGCCCATGCACCCGACCACGTCCGTCGCCACCGACGAGCTCGAGCGGACGCAGGTCCTGCTGCGGGTCGATTCGAGCCCCCGCCCCGGCAGCGTCACCGGGACGTTGACCGAGGCGTACGCGGCCGCCTGGGCGGGCGCCCGTTCCGGCGCCCGTGTCATCCACCACGACCTGCCGCGGCTGAACCTGCCCCACCTCAGCGCGACGGAGATGGGCGCGTGGTTCGCCGAGCCCGACGACCACACCGACCTGCACCGCCTCGTGCTCGCACGCAGCAACGACCTCATCGACGATGTCCTCCTCGCGGACGAGATCGTCATCGGCGCGCCGATGTGGAACTTCTCGATCCCGTCGAGCCTCAAGGCGTGGATCGACCACATCACCAAGGCCGGTCGCACGATCCGGTTCGGGCCGAACGGGCCGGAGGGCACGGTGCCGGCCCGGCGCGCGGTGGTCATCAGCGCCCGGGGCAGCGACTACCGGCCCGGGACGCCGACCGCGCCGCTCGATCTCCAGGAGCCCTACCTCCGGCTGATCCTCGGGTTCCTCGGCATCGACGAGGTCGTCGTCGTCAACGTCGACCGGCAGGGCCCCAGCTACCCCGACGCCGCCGACCACGTGGCCGAGGCCCGCGCCCGGCTCGTCGAGCTCGCGGCGTAGCCACCGTCCGGGCTCGATCCGCGGGCATCCCACCCGCCTGTCCCGACCGGGGCTTGGCTGGTGGTCGTGACCCGACCCGTCCCGCCCGACGTCCGCGAGTACCTCGACGCCATCCCGCCGGAGCACCGACCGATGTGGGAGCGGGTCGAGCGGCTCGTCCGCGCCGTCGCGCCCGACGTCGAGCTGCGCATCACCTACGACATGCCGACGTACGTCGTCGGCGAGCACCGGCTACCGGTCGGCGTCTGGAAGCACGGGCTCTCGCTGTACGGGCTGCACGACTCGAACGACGCCGGCTTCATCGCCCGCCACCCGGACCTGTCGTCGGGGCGTGGCACGGTGAAGCTCCCGACGAAGCGAGCGGACGAGTTCACGGACGACGAGCTGACGTCGACGCTGCGCGCCGTGCTCGGCGTCGAGGGGACCTGATCGAGGATCCGGAGCGACGGGCAGCCCGGCGTGCGAGCCTGTCGCGATGACGATCGTCGACGGAGCAACCGCCCCGGCTCCGATGGACGGCGAGTCAGCCGTGGACGACGCCGATCCCCGGCGGTGGGGCGTGCTCGCGGTCCTGTGCCTCGCGCTGCTGATCGTCGGCGTCGACGGCACGATCGTCAACGTCGCGCTCCCGACGCTGGTCCACGATCTGGGTGCGACCAACAGCCAGCTCCAGTGGATCGTCGATGCGTACACGATCGTGTTCGCCAGCTTCCTGCTCATCGCCGGCAACACCGGCGACCGCCTCGGCCGGAAGTGGACGCTGATCGTCGGCCTCGTGATCTTCGGCGCCGGATCGTTCGCGTGCTCACGGGTCGACGACGCGAACGCGCTGATCCTGCTCCGCGGGGTCCAGGGGTTCGGCGCGGCGTTCATCATGCCGGCGACGCTCTCGATCATCACCAACGTCTTCACCGACGCCCGCGAGCGTGCACGGGCCATCGCGCTCTGGGCGGGGGTCTCCGGGCTCGGGGTGGTCATCGGCCCGCTGGCCGGAGGGTTCCTCCTCGAGCACTACTGGTGGGGCGCGATCTTCCTGGTCAACGTGCCCCTGGTGATCATCGCCGTGGTGGCGGTCCTGGCGCTCGTGCCCGACTCGAAGGACGCCGACGCGCCGGCGCTCGACTACCTCGGCACGCTCCTGTCGACGACGGGGTTGATCGCCCTGCTGTTCGGGATCATCGAGGGCCCGTCCCGGGGGTGGAGCGACCCGCTGATCATCGGCTGCTTCGTGCTCGCCGTCGTCCTGCTGACCGCCTTCGTGCTGTGGGAGCGCCACACGGACCACCCGATCCTCGACGTGCGCTTCTTCGCCAACCCGCGCTTCAGCGCCGCCTCGATCGCGGTGACCTTCGTGTTCTTCGCGATGTTCGGGGCGATGTTCTTCGTCAGCCAGTACATGCAGTTCGTGCTGGGGTACAGCGCCCTGCAGTCGGGCGCCGCGCTCTTGCCGGTGGCCGCCGCGCTCATGCTCGCGGCGCCGCTGTCGGCGAAGCTCGTCGAGCTCGTCGGCACCAAGGCAGTGGTCACCGGCGGGCTCGTCCTGGTCGCCGCGGGGCTGTTCACGTTCTCGTTCGCGTCGACGACGAGCGGCTACGTGTTGGTCGCCGCGGTGCTCGTGCTCGTCGGGCTCGGCATGGGCTTCGCGATGGCTCCCGCGACCGACTCGATCATGGGGTCGTTGCCGCCCGAGCGCGCCGGCGTCGGCTCGGCCGTGAACGACACCACCCGCGAGATCGGGGGTGCGCTCGGCGTCGCCATCCTCGGCAGCATCACCGCGGCGTCCTACGCGGCGTCGGTCACGTCGAACCCCCAGTTCGCGACCCTGCAGCAGGTGTCGCCGCAGGCCGCGGACGCCGTGAAGGGCTCGGTGGGCGGTGCCGCCATCGTCGCCGAGACCGTCGGCGGCGACGCCGCCCGGCTCCTCACGTCCGCCGCCAACCAGGCGTTCGTCGACGCGCTCGGTCACACCGTGTACGTCGGCGCCGGCGTGGCCCTGCTGGGCGCGCTCGTCGCCCTCGTCTTCCTGCCGTCGCGACCGATCGAGGCGATCGCCGAGCCGGGGCTGGAGGACGTGGTGGTGCGCGCGGCGCGGAACCTTCCGGCCCGCGCCGTCAGCTCGGAGCGGCAGGGCATCGGTCGGGCGACGCTCGAGCTGCTGGCCGACGCCGGCATGTCGAGCCTGAACTTCAACGCCATCGCCACGCGCTCGGGCGTCAGCACGGCGACCGTCCGGCGCTACTGGGGCTCCCGCGTCGACGCCGTCGTCGACTCGCTCGGCGATGTCTTCGCCGAGCACCCGATCCCCGACACCGGCGACGTGCGAGCGGACCTCGAGGGCTACCTCGTCGAGGAGCAGCGCATCCTGGGCACGCCGCGGGGGCGGGCCGTGATCGCGTCGCTGGCGGCCGCCGCAGCGAACGACCCCGAGCTGGAGGCCGAGCTGCAGGACCGCCTGGTCCGACCGTTGCGCGCTCGGTTCGTGTCCCGGCTGGAGCACGCCAGGTCGGCAGGCCAGCTCGCCACCGGGATCGACCTCGATCTGGCCGCCGACCTGCTCGCCGGACCCGTCTACTACCGCGCCCTCATCACGGGGGAGGGCCTCGACGGCACCCGCATCGGCCCGGCGCTCGACGTCGTCCTCGCCGGGAACCGGGCGGCGATCGGGTCGACCGGGTCGACCGGCTGATCCGCCGCCGCCCGACCGGTTCCGCGGACATCCGACCACCGTCCCGGTGGCGATCCGTCGTCAGAGCCCGAGCGAGCCCGGCCACCGGCCGGAAGGCGGCCGGAGGTAGGTTCCGGCGCGTGGGCGACACCCCTCCGACGATCTACGAGTGGGCCGGAGGCCGTGAGGCGCTCGCCCGCTGGCTGAGCACCTTCTACGACCTCGTCGAGGCCGAGGCGCCCGACATCGCCGTGTTGTTCGGCGGCTCGGTGAGCGACGAGCACCGCCACCACGTCACGGACTGGTGGGTCGAGGTCATGGGCGGACCCGCCGAGTACTCGGATCGGCGCGGCGGCTACGAGCACATGCTCGCCCGCCACCAGGACCTCGCGATCACGCCCGAGCAGCGCCTCGCGTTCGTCACGCTGCTCAGCCGCGCCGCGGACGACGCCGCGCTCCCGTCGGACCCGGAGTTCCGCGCCGCGATCATGGGCTACGCCGAGTGGGGCACGCGACTCGCGCAGCACAACTCCCAGCCGGGGGCCGACGTGGTCGCCCACGCGCCCGTACCGCGCTGGGGCTGGGGTGTCGCCCCGCCGTACGAGCCCGGCTGACGGATCGGGCCGAGGCGCGGGTGTCCGGGCCGCGCAGGCGCAGATCGGCCCGACCGACCTGCGTCCCGGCGCGCGACGACGGGGTGGTCCACGATGACCACCCCGTCGACGTCGACCTGGGGAGGGAACCGGCTACTGGAGCGAGCTGCCGACCTGGCTGAACTTGCTGCTCGCGCTCTTGCCGATGAACGTGACGGCGGCGATGCAGACCACGGCGATGAGGGCCACGAGGAGCGCGTACTCCACGAGGGAGGCGCCA
>JAEVZA010000070.1 GCA_023392475.1 Actinomycetes bacterium
GAGCGGATCCGCTCGGTTCGGCACAACAGAACGAGAGGGCGGGCGTCAGTCGGTGGGTCGGAGGTGCACGACGTCGCCGACGGTGACCTCGTGGGACCGCCCGTCGTCGTCCACGACGACGAGCGCACCCGTCGGACCCACCTCGGCCGCCACGCCCAGGAGCTCCCCCGCCGGCAGCTCGACGCGCACGCGGCGCCCGAGCGTCGCGGAGCGGTCGCGGTAGGCGTCGAGGAAGCCGGACACGGGGGCCGCCGGCTCGAGCCGGGGCAGCCAGGTGGCGTCGAGAGCGACGAGCAGGCCGCCCACCAGCTCCTCGCGGTCCACCGCGCCGCCGAGCACGAGGTTGAGCGAGGTCGCGATCCCCTCCAGCTCCGACGGGACCGCCGGCCAGTTCACGTTGAGCCCGAGGCCCACGACGACGCAGTCGCCCCGGCCGGGGACGGTCAGCGCCTCGGCGAGGATCCCGCCGACCTTGCGGTCCGACCCGTCGGCGCCCGCCCCCACCGCGACGAGGTCGTTCGGCCACTTCACCCGCAGCGCCGGCGCCGCGTCGGTCACGGCCAGGGCCAGCGCGGCGGTGAGGAGCGTCCGCCGCTCCGACGGCACCCCGCCGACGGCCATCCCGACCGACATCAGCACCGAGCCGCCCGGTGGCGCCTCCCAGGTGCGGTCGAGCCGCCCGCGACCCGCCGTCTGGTGGTCGGCCACCAGCACGACGGCCCCGCCGTCGGCGGCCGGGTCCTGCGCCGGGGCGGCCAGCAACCCGGCCACGTCGGCGTTGGTCGACCCGGTCTCCGCCACCCACCGCAGGTCCGCGAACCGGGTGCCGGCGACGGCCGCTTTGGCGCGCTCGAAGGCCATCGGGCGAAGATAGGCCGTGTTTTCCAAGGTGCTGATCGCAAACCGTGGTGAGATCGCCGTCCGGGTCATCCGGGCCTGTCGCGAGATGGGGATCTCCACCGTCGCCGTCTACTCCGAGCTGGACCGGGACGCGCTCCACGTCCGGCTCGCCGACGAGGCCTACGCCCTCGGCGGCCAGACGGCGGCCGAGAGCTACATCGACAGCGACAAGCTGCTCGACGTGATCCGCCGCTCGGGGGCCGAGGCGGTTCACCCGGGATACGGGTTCTTCTCGGAGAACTCCGACTTCGCCAAGGCGATCACCGACATGGGCGTGGCCTTCATCGGCCCCGGTCCCGCGGCGATCGACGTGATGGGCGACAAGATCTCGGCCCGCCTGGCCGCCGAGAAGGTGGGCGTCCACGGCGTGCCCGGCACGACGGACCTCATCACCGACCCGCAGCAGGTGCGCGACTTCGGCGCCGAGCACGGCTACCCCGTCGCCATCAAGGCGGCGTACGGCGGTGGCGGACGCGGCATGAAGGTGGTCGTGGACGCCGACTCGGTGGAGTCCGCCCTGGAGTCGGCCCAGCGCGAGGCGCTCGCCTACTTCGGCCGCGACGAGTGCTACATGGAGCGCTACCTGACGCGCCCGCGCCACGTCGAGGTGCAGCTCATCGCCGACTCGCACGGGAACGCCGTCTACCTCGGCACCCGCGACTGCTCGGCGCAGCGCCGCCACCAGAAGCTGATCGAGGAGGCCCCCGCCCCGGGCATCCCCCAGGAGATCCTGACCGCCATGGGGGAGGCCGCGGTGCAGGTCGCCCGCGGCTGCGATTACGTCAACGCCGGAACCGTCGAGTTCCTCTACGAGGACGGGTCCTTCTACTACCTGGAGATGAACACCCGCCTCCAGGTCGAGCACCCCGTCACGGAGCTCATCACCGGCTACGACCTCGTCGAGCTCCAGCTCCGCGTCGCCGCCGGCGAGGCGCTGCCGTTCACGCAGGACGACGTCCGCATCGACGGGCACGCGATCGAGTGCCGGATCAACGCGGAGGACCCGGCGGGCGGCCGCTTCCTGCCCTCCCCCGGTCCGATCGACAAGCTGCACGTCGCCTCGGGCTTCGGCACCCGCTGGGACGGCGGGTACGAGAGCGGCGACGAGATCAGCCAGTACTACGACAACCTCGTCGGCAAGCTCTGCGTCTGGGGGCGGAACCGCGACGTCGCCATCGCCCGCATGATCCGGGCGCTCGAGGAGACCGAGGTGCTCGGCATCGCCACGGTGATCCCCGCCGACCTCGCGATCCTCCGCCACCCCGACTTCCAGGCCGTCGAGCACTCGACCAAGTGGGTCGAGGACACCCTCGACCTCTCCGGCGTCACCGGTCGCACGCCCGACCTCGCCGCCGAGGCCGACGGCAGCGAGCCGAAGGTCAAGCGCGACGTCGACGTCGAGGTCAACGGCAAGCGGTTCGCCGTCTCCCTGTACGTCCCCGAGTCCCAGCTCGCGCCGGTCGCGGCGGGCGGCCCGGCGGCGAAGCCCCGGCCGAAGCGCGGCGGCTCCTCGTCGGCAGCGGCGGCGGCCGGCGGCAGCGGCAAGGTGGCCGTCCCGATGCAGGGCACGATCGTGAAGGTGCTGGTCGAGTCCGGCGCCGCGGTCGCGGCCGGCGACCCGGTGGTGGTCCTCGAGGCCATGAAGATGGAGAACAACGTGGCCGCCGACGTCGACGGCACCGTCGCCGAGATCAAGGTCGAGGCCGGCCAGTCCGTGGCCGCGGGCGAGGTCGTCGTCGTCATCGAGCCCGCCGGCGACTGACACCGGGCCCCCTCCCTCCTTCGACCCGGGGACGGCGCCCTCGAGGGCCTCAGCCGCCCAGGTGCAGCTCCGCCCCGATCTGGGCGCCCATCGCCTCGATCGAGGACCGCTCGATGCACGCGGCGCACGCCCGGGCCGCGCGCTCGGCCAGCCCGGCCGGGTCGGCGAGCAACCGGTCGAGCGCCCCGATCCAGGCCGCAGCGTCCCGGGGCGGGAGCAGGTCGCCGGTCACGCCGTCCTCGACGGCGTCGGCGAGCCCCTCCAGCTGCGCGGCGACCACCAGCGGGCCCTGCATCGCTGCCTCCAGCACCACCAGGCCGAAGCCCTCCATGTCGCCGGGCACCGGCACGTTGGGCTGCACGAACACGTCCGCGGCACGCATCGCCCGGTCCCGCGCCGCGGCGTCGACGCGACCCAGGAGGTGCACGCGGCCGCGGACGCCGCTGCGCTCCGCCGCCGCCTCGACCGCCGCTCGATCCGGGCCGTCGCCGACGACGACGTAGTGCACGTCGGGCGGCAGCGACGGGAGCACCTCGGCGGTGAACCACGCCACGCCCTTGCGCGGCACGAGCCGGCCGACCGTGGTGAGCACCGGCGCGTCGGCCGCCACCCCGAGGTCGCGCCGCAGGCCGGCGCGAGCCGCGGCACGTTCGGCACCGGTGACGCCCGGGTCCGGCAGCCCGAGGCGGAGGGTGACCACGCGCCCGGGGTCGACGCCCGCCGACCGCACCGCGTCCGCCGTCGACCGGCTGATGGCCAGCACCCTCGGCGCCCGACGGAGGCCGGGGAGCGCGATCCGTCGGTAGAGCGCGCGGTCGTAGGTCACGTCGAGGCCCATCGCCATCACGACGTGGTCCACGCGGCACGCCCGAAGGACCGGACCGATCAGGGCGTACAGGGCGACGTCGCCGCACAGGACCGCGCCGACGTCGCGCCGGAGCAGGTGGGCGAGCAGGCGGGCGACGCCCCAGGGCAACCACAGCGGGGTCAGCGCCACCGATCCCCCGTGCGCCACGAGGACCGACCGCTCGTCGGTCGTCCGCAGCGCGGTCCACACCGTCGCAGCGAGCGTCTCCATGCCGCCGATCGAGGGCGGGAACTTCCGGGTGATGTAGAGCGGCGGTCGCCCCCGGGCGTCCTGGCCCGGGCGGTGCGCGGAGGGGGTGGGCAACTGGTGCGTCCTCGCCGGTGCGGTTGCTGGGGAGACCGATCGTAGGCGGGGCCGAGGGGGGTCCCGGTGCCCGCTGCTACGGTGGCGACCGGTCGCGACCGGCGCCGGAGCGGGCCGGACACCGCCCCCCTCGCTCGGATGACGAACAGACGACTCAAGCTGGCGGTGCTCCTCGTGGGCATCCCGGCGACGATCCTCGCCGGCTGGTACGCCTACGGCGACATCCAGCAGCTGGACGCCCCACCGCTGTGGGCCCTCTTGCCGGCCGGCGCCGCCAACCTCGTCGCATTGGCCTGCTTCGCCCGCAGCTGGGCCGTCCTCATCGACGACCTCGTACCGAGGCGGACCCTCGACGACGCCTTCTACACGTCGCAGCTCATGAAGTACACGCCGGTCGGCGGGGTGGCCCAGGCCCTCGGTCAGGCGGCGCTCGCCCGGACCGACGACGTCGGCATGGATCGGGCGGCCACCGCGATGGTGGTCTCGAAGCTCACGACCGTGCTCGCCGCGTCGCTGTTCGGTCCGGTCCTCGCCGTGTCGAACTCGACCCTGCCCGGATGGGTGCGGGTGGGGCTGCTGCTGACCCCGGTCGTCCTCGTGTTCGGGCGGCGCTCGCTGCTCGCGTGGGCGCTCGAGCGGCTCCGATCCGTCATCGCCCGCGTGCCGGACCACACCGTCCTGCCGGAGCCGTCGCGCATCTGGCGCTCGGTCGGCTGGGGCGCGGGCGGCCTCCTCGCGTCCGGCACGTCCTTCGCCTGCCTCGCCATCACCGCCGGGCTCGGCGTCGGGTGGCCGCAGGCGATCAGCGGCTTCGCCCTCGCCTGGGCGGTCGGCTTCCTCGTCATCCCGATCCCCGCGGGGGTCGGGATCCGCGAGGCCGCCCTCGGCCTCCTCGTGGCCGGGAACCCGTCGGCCCTGCTCGTCTCGGCGGTGCTCATCCGAGGCGTGGCCATCGCCACCGAGGCGCTGCTGTTCGCACGCGTCCGCATCACGAGCCGCCTGGCGGCGCGCGCCGGGCGGCCGGGGTCCGCCGCCGGGCCTGTGGGAGACTCGATCGGTGGCGACTGACGGGGCCCCGGAGCCGGGCCACACGACGGAGCGGATCGATCCCGCCTACTACCTGTCGACCCGGTCCGACGCCTTCCTGTACGCCTGCCACCTCGCGTCGTACGACTTCGTGCTCGACCTCGCGCGCGACCGCCGCGTGCTCGACTTCGGCTGCGGCACCGGGTACGGGACCGCCCGCCTGGCCGATGCCGCCGCGTCGATCATCGGCGTGGACGTGAGCCCAGAGGTGATCGACGTCGCCCGGGACCGGTTCGACCTGCCCGGTCTCGACTTCCGCACGATCCGCCCGGTCGAGGCGGAGCCGCTCCCGTTCGCCGACGGCGCGTTCGACGTGGTCCTGTCGTTCCAGGTGTACGAGCACCTCGTCGACCCGTCGGCGTACCTCGCCGAGGCCGTCCGGGTCCTGGCTGCCGACGGCACGCTCGTGTGCATCACGCCGGATCGCGACTCACGCCTCCTGCCGCGCCAGCGGCCGTGGAACCGCTTCCACGTGCGCGAGTACTCGCAGTCGGAGCTGCGAGCGGACCTCGAACCGCACTTCGGGTCCGTCGAGGTCGCGGGCATGTCGGCGGACGCTGGGCTGCTCCAGCTCGAGCTGCGGCGGTACCGGCGCGTGAAGTGGCTCGCCGCGCCCGTCACCTTCCCGGGCGTCCCCGAGGCCGTCCGCACGCGCGGCCTGCGTGCCCTCCAGCGGCTGGACCGCCGGCGCGGCGCGGTGGCGGTCGAGTCCGCATCGGGGCGGATGGACGACTTCGGTGTCGGACCGGAGGACGTGGACGTGTTCACGACGCGCCGGCCGAGCCTCCACGTCGTCGCCGTGGCTCGGGCCCCGAGGCGGGCTCAGGTCCGGACCGCGCCGTCGTCCTCGCCCGCCAGCTCGCGCTCGCGCTGAGCGGTCCGGATCTCCGCGAGGATCCGCCGGTTCGCCGACAGCAGGTCGGCGAGGAAGCCGAACACCCAGATCTGCACGGCCGTCAGCAGGGCGACGGCCGCCGCGACCAGGCTGGGCACGCGGCTGGCGGTGCTGTCGGTGAAGTTCTGCAGCACGAACCAGCGGATCGCGAGCAGCACGGCGACGGCGAACGGGATCACGCCGAGGCCGAAGAAGAACCGGAAGGGTTTGTACAGCGCGAACGACCGGACGATGGTCGTCGCGGACCGCCAGATGTAGCGCGGGATCGACTTCACGAGACGCGACTCGCGCGTCTTCGGGTTCACCTGGACGGGCACCGAGGTGACCCGCAGCCCCTCCCACCCCGCCTGCACGATCGTCTCCATCGTGTAGCTGAAGCGGCCGAAGACCTGGAGGCGCAGCGCGGCGTCGCGCCCGAACGCCCGGAACCCCGACGCCGCGTCGCGGACCTCCGTGGCGGAGAACTTCCGCACGACCCAGCTGCCGGCCCGCTGCAGGCGCTTCTTGAGCGGCGAGAAGTCGTCGACCGACTCGATCGGGCGCTCCCCCACCACCATGTCGGCACGCCCCTCGACCACCGGGGCGGTGAGGGCCGGGATGCAGTCGGCCCGGTACTGGTTGTCCGCGTCGGTGTTCACGATGACGTCCGCACCGAGGCGCAGCCCCGCGTCGAGGCCGCGGAGGAAGGCGTTCGCCAGGCCACGGTTCTCGCCGATGGCGACCACGTGGTCGACACCCAGCTCGCGGGCCACCTCGGCCGTGCGATCGGTGGAGCCGTCGTCCACGACGAGCCACTCGACGCGGTCGAAGCCTGGGACCTCCCGGGGCAGGTCGGCCAGCGTCAGCGGGAGGGTCTCCTCCTCGTTGAAGCAGGGGATCTGGATGATCAACGTCGGCATCGAGCGGGGCTCCTCCGGGTCGCGACTCTACGGGCTGACCGGCCCCCGCCCCCGGACGCCGGTGCGGCCGGGGTGCGCCGGCACGACGCGTAGGCTCCCGCCGATGCCCGACCGGTCCGACACGTCCGCCGCGCCGCGGACCGGATCGCCGGAGCGGGGGGCCGACACCTCGGCGAGGCGGCTGCTGCGCCACCTCCCGACCCTGCTGGTCGCGGTCGCCGTCGGCGGCGTCCACCTCGCGCTCGCCGACCCGGGCCCCGGCCCGAGGGTCCTCGCCGACGAGGTCGGCTACCTCGCCGACGCGGTCCAGCTCGGCACCGGCCAGGTCGTGAACATGCGAGGCACGGCGTTCTACTCCGGCGGCTGGCCGCTCCTCCTCGCACCGCTGGCGCGCCTCCACGGCGACGACCGGCTCGGCCTGTACCACGCGGTGGTCGTCCTGCAGGTGCTGCTCGCGGTGCTCACCACCGTCGTGCTGGTCCACCTCGTCCGCCGGGTCGCCCGATGCGGCGCTGCTGCGGCGCTGGCCGCGGGGGCCGCGGGCGGCCTGTTCCCCGCCTACGCGATGCACACGGGGCTCACGTGGTCGGAGGCCGCCCTCACCGCCGCGGTCACGGTCGCCGCCCTCGCCACCTGGTGGTTGCTCGACTCGGACCCCGGCATCGAGTCGTCGTGGGCCTCGGCCGCGCGCCGCGGGGCGCTGTGCGGTGCCGCGCTCGGCGGCGCGGCGATCGTGCACCGCCGCCTCCTCGTCCCGGTCCTGCTGGTCCTGCTCGTGCTGGTCGCGTGGGCGCTGCTGGAGCGCCGGCGTCGGAGCGTCGCGATCGTCGCCGCGACGTCGCTCGTCGTCGTCCTCGTGGGCCGCTGGCTCGACGGCCACCTCGCCGCCACCGTCTGGTCGGGCGACACCGCCGACCTCACGCTCGGCTCGAAGGCCCGCTCCATCACGTCGGTGCACGGCGTGGTCGACCTCGCCTCCACCGCGTCCGGCCAGGTCTGGTACCTGCTCGTGGCGAGCGGCGGTCTCGTCGGGGTCGCGGTGCTCGGTGCGCTGCTCCTGGCGTGGCGGGGGCTCCGGCCCGGCGCCGGCGACCGGACGGGTGGCGGGCGCGCCGACGACGTGCGGTCGCGTGCGTGGTTCGCACTCTCCATGGTGGTGCTCCTCGCCGGTCTGGTCGCGGTCGGGTCCGCGTTCGTGTCGGGTGCGACGGCGCGGGCCGACTACCTCGTGTACGGCCGGTACGCGGAGGTCCTCGCTCCCCTGTTCGTGGCCGGCGGTGTCGCCTGGCTCCTCACCGCACGGCGCCGCGACGTCCTCGGCACCGTGGCGATCACCGTCGCCGTCACCGTCGCCTGCTGGGCGGTGGTCGACCTCGGCCACCGCGCCGAGCTCGACCGGCCGCTCAACCCGCTCAACCTCGCCGCCGTGGTCGGCTGGATCGACCTGCCGGCGGCGCGCCCGCTCCTCCGCGGCACGATCTGGGCGTCCGCCGCCCTCGTCGCGATGGGGGTGATCTCCGTCACCCGGTGGCGCCGCCACGCGTCGGCGATCCGGGTCTGCGGCGTCGCCGCGATCGTGCTCGCGCTGTTCGGCTGGCAGATCACCCGGATCCGCTCCGACATCGTGGACCCGCTCCACGACGGCGCCGCGCCGTACGCCTCGATGGTGGCGGCGGCCCGCCGGCTCGGGGCGACGCGGATCGCCGTGGACCCCGCGCTCGGGCGCGGGCCGGTCGTCTCGCTCTCCTACCGGCTGCCCCACGTGGAGGTCGATCTCGACGCCGCGGTCGACCACGGAGGCGCCTGCCTGCTGGTCACCGGAGCGGCGCCGCCGGGCGACGAGGCGGTCGCCGGCAGCGGTTCCCTGAGGATGGTGCGTCGACCGGCGCCCTGCGCTCTCTAGGCTGGTCCCCGTGCCCCCCGAGGTCGATCTGGATCTGCCGCCGACGGCATCCGTCGCGCCGGTGCGCCGCGCCCACTCCCGGCTCCCCCGCCGGTCGCCGCGCGGCGCGGACGACGCCGGCGGCACGACGTCGGACGCGCCCGGGCCGACGACGGCGCCCGGTGCGCCCGCCCCGACGTCGAGGATCCGGCGGTTCCTCCGCAGCGACCTGGGCGTGGGCACGATGGTCGGCCTCGCCGTGTTCGCCGTCCTGCTCGCACGCAACGCGTACGTCCTGCGCGGCACGGTCCACCTGGGCGGCGACGAGGCGAACCAGTTCGGCACCGCCTGGGACGCGATCACGCTGCGCGAGCTCCGCGGCAACGGCTCGCGCATCGGCTTCCACCACCCCGGTCCCGGCTACCTCTACGTGTGGGGCGCCGCCGACGTGCTGCGACGCATCCTCGGCTCGCCGTTCGGACTGGACAACTGGGACCTCCTCGCCACGATGGCGTTCGTGGCCGCCCAGCTCGGTGCCGTCGCCGCCATCGTGCGGTCCCACCTCGGCACCTTCGTCCACGGCGCCGTCGTCCTGGTGGCGCTGGCCGTGCTGTCGAGCGCGTCGCCGGGCATCCTCGCCGGGCCCTGGCTGCCGTTCCTGTTCCTCACGTCCTTCACGCTGATGATCGTCGCCGGCGCCAGCGCGGCGGCCGGCCGACCGTGGTCGCTCGTGGCCTTCGCGGTGTCGGTCGGGTTCCTGTGGCACGGCCACATCGCGTTCACGAGCTTCGTCGGCGTCGCCATCCTGGCCCTCCTGATCGCCATGTGGCGCACGGGCGAGCTGTCCCGCACCTGGCACGAGGCACGCGCCGCCCTCTGGAGCGCGGTCGGTGTGCTCGTGCTCTTCGCGGCGCCCGTGGTCACCTACACGCTCACCGGCTGGCCCGGGGAGCTCGACAAGTACTGGGACTACGTCCAGCGCTCGGACACCAGCCACACGGTCGTGCAGGGCGCCCGGTTCGCCCTCCAGTACTGGCCGGGCTGGAGCAGCTGGAGCCGCGCCGCGGTCCTCCTCGCGGCGCTGGCCGGGCTCGCCGCCGCCTCCTGGTGGCGGAGGTCCCGGTTCGGCGGCTTCCTGGTAGGCGCCGTCGTGCTGATGCAGCTGATGGTCCTGCAGTACGCCGTGAACGGCGTCGACGACCTGTCGTTCAGCTACGTCGCCCTGTTCTCCTACAGCCTCCCGGCCCTGACCATCGGCGTGACCGCCGCGCTGCTCGTGCCCCGCAGGATCGTGCTGCCGACGCAGGTCGTGCCCCGGGTCGCACTCGGGGCGGCGTTCGCCGGCGTGCTGCTCGTCGGCATCACCTCACCGTCCACCCGCTACCGGCCGCCGCTGTTCCAGGGCACCGACGGCGTCGTCGACCACCTCGAGCAGGTGGCCGACGGGCGCGTGATCGCGATCGACGCCCCGGTCGAGGTGCTCGGCACCTACTGGGTCGTCCCCGCCGTCGTGTCCGACCTGCAGGACCGCGGCGAGCGCGTGTGCCTGATCGGCGCCGGCTGGGAGATCAAGTACAGCGAGCGGATCATGTGCGACGCCGCGGAGCGCCGCGACGGCGCCCGCTTCACGTTCTTCCCCGCCGACCAGCCCCTGCCGGCCGCGGCCGCCGCGGCCCACCGCACCGGCTACCAGACGGCGATCGTGGTCGACGGCGCCGTGCCCCGGTCCTGACCGGACCGGTCACTTGACCCGGGGCACCCCGGGCATGTCGCTCGACCAGACCAGGCCGTTGGCGTCGGTGACGATCCGCAGGACGCCGTCGTCGCCGATCACGAGCTGCGTCCCGCCCCGGCCGCCGGTGGCGTAGTTCAGCATCGGCCGGCCGCGGTTGTCGTAGATCACGAGGTTGCCGTCGGCGCCGAAGCCGAGCACCGAGCGGCCCGTCGGGTCACGGGTGCCGGACTGGTAGGTGACGAGGCCGGGGATCGTGGTGACGAGGTTGCCGTCGGCGCCCATGTCGACGCGGCCCCGGCCGTTCGAGCTGATGAGGAACTGCCCGGCCATCAGCCGGTCCCCCGCGAGGAGCCGGTCGGTCGGGGTGCGGCCTCCGGTGCTCGACCAGATCGTGCGCTGGACGTTGAGCTGGCGCGTGGCGACCGGGTTCTCGCTCACCACGCGCAGCACGCCGTCCTCGCTCAGCGTCAGCCGCTCGACCGCCGGCGCGCCGACGAAGGAGGCCCAGAGGGCGGTCCCGCCCGGCGAGCGCACCCACAGCCCGCCGTCGGGGTTGAGCACGAGCGTCGAGCCGGCCTGGTGGGTGTTCGACTGCCACCGCAGCCGCCCGGCCGAGTCGTAGACGACGAAGTTGCCGTCGGTCTGCATCGTGGCCCGGGCGCTCCCCCGCCGCAGCGAGGCGCCCGACGCCAGCGAGCCGCCCTCGAGCAGCTGGTCGTACGGGCCGGACAGCGAGCCGTACACGCCGTCGAGCTGCGGGTCGGAGCCGAAGTGCTGCCAGCCGTGCGCGCCGGGCGTGCCCGACGTCGTCGTGTAGGAGCTGACGAACGCGCCGAGGCCGTTGTACCCGGCGAACGTGACCCGCACGCCGTTCGACGTCGCCGTCACGATCGGCGCGTTCTGGACGACGAGGTTGGTGTTGATCGTCGTCATCACGCTCAGGTTGGCGCCGTCGAGCACCGGGAACTTGCCCTGCCACGCCGGCACGATGAGGTCCTGCTTGCCGTCGCCGTTCACGTCGGCGGTCGTGATCGACACCGACGGCGGGTAGGCGATCGCCCCGCCGTAGGAGAGCAGCGACGTGCCCGTGTCCCCGACGATGGCGCCGTTCGAGCCGTTGAACACGTACACCCGCGGGTACATCCCCGAGCCGAAGTGCACGCCGACGACGGCGATGACCTCGGGGAAGCCGTCGCCGTTGAGATCGGCGAACGACGGCGAGGCCTGGAGCTGGTCGACGAGCGGCGGCGAGGACCAACGGAGCTGGCAGTCCGCGTCGTAGGCGACCAGCTGGTTGCCACCGGCGCCGCTCTGGACCAGGCCGGTCGAGCCGAACACGATGAGCGGGCGACCGCCGATCTCGGCGATGGCGGGCGACGAGTTGTTGTACCCCGAGGCCGCGTAGGTGAGGCCGTCGACGAACTGGGTGGCGCTGCAGATCTGGCGGCCGTCCTGGGTCAGGATGCGCAGCAGGCCGCCGGCGCGGTCACCGGCGAACTCCGGCGACGTGTCGGTGCTCGCGACGACCACCGGGGTGCCGGTGCCGTAGAGGTCCGCCGTCGCCGGCGTGGCCATCGTCGAATCGGCGTTGAGCACGCGCCACCGCTCGGCGCCCGTGGTCCCGTCGACCCCGTGGATCCACTGGCCCGACGACCCGGCGGCGCCCTGCCACGCGCCGCCGACCCGGCCGAGCGAGAGGCCCGACAGCAGGAAGCCGTACGTGTTGTTGGCGGGGAGCACGGTCGACGGGTTGGAGTTCCACACCACGTTCCCGGAGGGACCCAGCTTCAGGTACCGCGGGTACCGCGCGTCGCCGTCCTGCGCGACGGGCACGTACACGTTCGTGCCGTCGCTGGAGAGCGGGGCACGGACGCCGAAGCCCACGTTGACCCCGCCCCAGCCGCCGACCAGGGCGCCGTTGGAGAGCGAGTAGGCCCGGACGTTGCCGGCCGAGTCGGCGGCGGCCACGAACGGCGAGCTGCCGTTCTGCACGAGCACCGGGGACGAGGTGCTCACGGCGGTGCCGGGCGCGATCGGCTGCGTCCACGCCTGGGTGAAGGTGGGACCGGCGGCGGCGGCCGGCGGGACCGCCGGCCCGGCGACGAAGCTCGCGGGCACCACCGCGGCGGCGACGGCGAACAGGACGGCGATGACCTTGGCGCGTCGCATGGCGGCGGACTCCGACTCCCTCGGCGGCTCGGCAGGAACGGTCCCTGCACCCTGCCACATCGGCCCCGGAGGCCCCGCTCTTGAGCCTCACGGCCGGGTGACGGGTCGTCCACCCGCCCCGGCACGCCACCGGGTGGGCCGGCCGCCCGGGCCGCCGGACGTCAGCGGCGGGCGAACAGCGCCAGGTCGGCCCGGCCGAGGAGCAGCGAGTCGAGGTCCTCGACCAGCTCCGGCGACCGCTCGGCACCACGGAAGCCCACCGGCATCTGGTGGATCGGGCGGGACTCCCAGGTGGCGAAGCCCGCCTGCTCGGCGAGGAACTCGAGGAACAGCGGGTGCACCGGACGCTCGTGGGTCGGGTCGACCCAGAAGTTGGAGGCGGCGACGCTGAGGCTGAGCGCGTTCGGCGTCTCGAGCACGAGCAGGCCGCCGGGTGCGAGCACGCGCCGGGACTCGAAGACCAGCCGGATCTGGAGGTCGAGCGGCAGGTGCTCGACCACATGCATCGACACGACGGCCCGCAGCGAGCCGTCGTCCTTGCCGTCGAGCCACTCGAACAGGTCGCCCTGCTCGAAGTGCCCGGGGTCGGTCTCGACCAGCTGGCCGAGGTTCGAGTCGACGCCCACGGCCGGCTGCCCGGCGTCGAGGAGCAGCCGCACGAGCTCGCCGCGCCCGCAGCCGAGGTCGGCGATCCGCAGCTCGGGGTTCGGGAGCGCGGACAGGACGTCCAGGTAGTCGTCGCGCTGGCGGTCGAGGATCGTCTCGACGTCACCCCGGTGGCGGTCCTCGAAGGCGCGGTACAGCAGGTCGAACCCCGGCACCGGGTGCCGGAACGCCGGGCGGGTGGGCGCGGGCGCCGGCGCGGCGGCGATGGGCGCGCTGGGAGCCTCACCCTCGTCCGCTGCGGCGCTCCCCGACGGGGCGTCGCCGCCGGGTCCGTGGAGGACGCCCCGGTCGAGCAGCGCCTGGGTCAGCCGCGTGGTGCTGCGGAGGTCGGCGATCTGGGCCCGCAGCTCGGCGACCGACGCGTCCACGAGGTCCTGCGACCGGCGCACCGCGTGGTCGAGCTCGTTGCGCAGCGCGAGCCCGGCCTCGGACTCGTGTCCGGGGCCGACGAGCGCCTGCACGATCGCCGTCGCGCCGGTCGCGGTCTCGACGAGCGGGCCGAACGCGGCGTGGATCTCCTCGGTGAAGCGGTCCTGGTAGGCGGCGAGCCGGTCCTGGGCCTTGGCGACCTGCTCGAGCTGCGCGTCCTGCGCGTCCTGGCGGGCCGACAGCGCGTCGACCCGGGTCTGGAGCGCGGCGAGGCGGTCGATCAGCGGGCGGAGCACCGGCTTCGCCAGGGAGCGCAGGCTCGATCGTGCATCGGTCATCGGGCGGCTGCCTCCTGGTCGAGTCGGGCCCGTCCGTGCGAGCCGGCGCGTGCGACGGCATCCAGGAAGGCGGGACCCACGCGGGCGCGGTCGAACTCGCGCCGCGAGTAGGCCTCGCCCGCGGCGGCGAGCCGGGCGGCGACGTCGGGACGGGTGAGGACGGTGGCCAGCGCGGCCTCGAACGAGTCGTAGCCGGCGTAGGCGAGGCCGCCGCCCGAGCGCTCGACGTGGCCGCGGAGCACGCGGCTGGCGCCCTGCACGAGCGCCGGGCGGCGCAGCAGCCAGCCCTCCACGAGCGCGAGCGAGAAGCTCTCCATGTACGACGGCTGGAGCACGACGGCCGACCCCGCCACGAGCGCCCGCTTCACGTCCTCGTCCACGAACCCGGTCGGGCGGACGGCGTCGCCGAGCGGGCCGGTGCCGCCGCCCGGACCGATGACGACGAGCTCGAACCCCGGGTCGACGAAGCGCCGGTAGCGGTTCGCGAACGCGACCGCGTCGTCGCTGCCCTTGGCCGGGTCGATGCGCCCGACCACGACGGCGTACCGGCCCCGCGTGGCACCGACCGAGCGCACCGCTGCGTCGATCGCCGCGTCGTCGGGGACCGGGATCGGGGCGACCGGGCAGGGCACGTGGTCGATCCGGTCGCCGCAGCCGGCGACGTCGGCGATCAGGTCGCCCTCCTCGGGGGCCAGGCACACGACCCGGTCGGCGTGCTCGAACATGCGCCGCACGTAGCCGACGTGGAACGCGCCCTCCGGGTGGGCCGTCGGCACGACGACGGTCGGCCCGTGCGCGGCGGCCAGCCCGGTCAGCCGCTGCGTGTGGCTGTAGTGGTACCCGACGAGGACGGTGGCGTCGGATGCCGCGGCGAGCGCGGCGAGCGGCGCCTCGACGCCGAGCAGGTCGGGACCCATGACCTGGGACCAGCGGTCCTGCGACCACGGCCACACCGGCTCCTGGCGCTGGTCGACGGTGCGCAGGTGCAGCGGCACGAACCGGTCGTTGTCGCGCGGCGCCCGGACCGGGAAGCGGTGCAGGGTGACGCCGCGCTCGACCGACGTGCCGGGCTCGAACACGTCGGCCCAGTCGGCGTAGCTGGTGGCGCAGCTCGTGACGACGTCGACCTCGTGGCCGTCCTCGGCGAAGCCGGTCGCCATCGACTCGACGTAGCTCTCGGCGCCGCCGACCACGCCCTCGCCGTAGCGCTGGATGACGAACGTGAGCCTCATCGGACCGCTCCCCCGCCGGCGGTCGCGTCGGCGATCGGACCGCCCACGACGGGGCCGTGGCGGTCGTAGGCGGCCTCGTGGGTCACGAGCGCGTCCACGAGCCCCGGCAGCGACGACGACGCCGACAGCGCCCGGGGCCCGCGGAAACCCCCCCCC
>JAEVZA010000101.1 GCA_023392475.1 Actinomycetes bacterium
CCGCCGCACGCCGCGAGCAGCGCCGCCGCGGCCACCGCCGCGGCGAGCACGGCGGCGAGCCGGGCGGTCCTCGTCCGCGCGGGCACCGTCACCGCTTCCCGATGGCCTGGAGGTAGGCGATGATCGAGTCGACCTGCGCGTCGGTGAGCTTCCGCTCCGGCATGACGGCGCGGAACCCGTCGACGACCTGCTTGGACGGGTCCGTGATCGCCTCCCGCAGGTAGGCCTCGTCCGCGGTCACCGTCGTGCCGCCCTCGAGGTGCACCTTCGAGCCGGCGAGCCCCTTCCAGGTGGGTCCGACGCCGTCGGACCCGTCGACCATGTGGCAGGTGGTGCAGCCGAGGTCGCGAACGGTCTGCTGCCCGGTCGCCGCCGCGCCGCGCAGGGCGACCGTCGTGGACGACGCGCCGTCGGAGCCGCCGCACGCCGCGACGACCGCCACGGGTGCGAGGACCAGGAGGAGGACGGGGAGCCACGACCGGCGCACGGACGGAGTCTGCCCGATGCCGTCGGCGGGTCCGCATCGCGCGACCCCGTGCGGACCCCTCCACCGTTCTGTTGCGCGGAACCGGGTGGATCGACTCGGTTCGGCACAACAGAACGGCGGAGGGCGACGGGGACCGCCGGGTTGCTCCCGGCGGCGCGATCGGTGGAACACTTCCCGTCCGTGCGACGCCGGACCCTCACGGTGCTCGGGGCCCTCGCCGCCGGGCTGTGCATCTGCGCCGCGATGCCGCCCTGGGGCTGGTGGCCGCTCGCGCCGGTCGGGATCGCGCTGTGGCTCGCGCTGCTCGGCGGGCGGCCCCGCCGGGCGCGCGTCGTGATCAGCTACCTCGTCGGCCTCGCGTGGTTCGGCCCGTCGACGCTGTGGATGTGGCAGCTCACGCCCCCGGGCTACCTGGCCGGCCTGGTCATCGGCTGGGGCGGCATGTTCGCCGTGATGGGCGCGCTGTGCCCGTCGGACGAGCGGCGGGTCGTCGTCCTGCCGGCGATGCTCGTGGTCTTCGAGTGGTTCCACATGCACGCGCCCTTCGGCGGGGTGCCGCTGTCGATGCTCGGCTACACGGCCACGCGCAGCCCCACGCTGCCGATCGCCCGGGTGGGCGGCGTCCTCCTCATCGGCCTCGCCGTGTCGCTGCTCGGGTCGGTCCTCTACCTGGCGGCGTCGCGCCGGTGGCGACCCGCGCTGGGGATCCTGGCGGGCATCGCCGCGGTGGCGCTGCTCGGCGTGCTCTGGCCCCTCGGCAGCCCCGTCGCCCACGAGCGCCTCGCCGGCGTGCAGGGCGGCGGGCCCCAGGGCACCCGGTACTCGGCGGCCGAGGCGCCGCTCGTCACCGAGCGCCACCTCGAGGCGACGAGGACGATCGAGGGCCCGGTCGACCTCGTCGTGTGGCCCGAGAACGCGATCAACATCGAGGGCCACTTCGAGGACAGCGAGTACCGCACGGAGCTCGCGCACGAGGCGCACCGCCTGGGCGCGCCGATCCTCGTCGGCGTCGTGGAGGAGGTCGGCGCGGACCACTTCGTCAACTACGTCGTGGTCGTGAACCCCGACGGCTCGCTCACCGGCCGGTACGACAAGGTGCGGCGCGTGCCGTTCGGCGAGTACGTCCCGCTGCGGTTCCTGTTCGAGCCGATCGCGGGGGGCACGCTCCCGCCGCGCGACCAGATCCCCGGCACGGGCACCGCGATGGTCCCGACCTCGGCCGGACCGACGGCCGTCGCCATCAGCTGGGAGATCTTCTTCAGCCGCCGCGTGCGTGAGGGCGTCCGCGCCGGCGGCCAGATCGCGCTCAACCCGACGAACGGGTCGAGCTACTGGCTCACGCAGGTGCAGACGCAGCAGATCGCGGCCTCGCAGCTGCGGGCCGTCGAGTCGGGGCGGTGGTTGCTGCAGGTCGCGCCGACCGGGTTCTCCGCGTTCGTCGACCCGGCGGGCGGGGTGCACGAGCGCACGGACATCTCGGAGCGCGAGGTCATCGAGCGGACGATCCCGCGGCTCGACGGCACGACCCCCGCGCAGGCGCTCGGCGACCTCCCCGCGCTGGCGCTCGCGGTGGGCGCGCTGGTCGTGGTGGTCGTGGGGATGGCCCGCCGCCGCCGCGCCGCGGCCGGTCCCGAGCTGCCGCCGTCGCCGATGCCCGCGCCGGCGCCGCCGCCCGACGGGCCGGCTACACCTCCAGCAGGAGCGTGACCGGTCCGTCGTTCACGAGCGACACGGCCATGTCGGTGCGGAAGCGGCCGGTCGCCACGTCCGCGCCGAGGACGGTCAGGTGCGCGGCCACCGCGTCGACGAGCGGCTCGGCGTGCTCGGGGCGCGCCGCGGCGACCCACGACGGCCGGCGACCACGGGAGACGTCGCCGTAGAGCGTGAACTGGCTGACGACGAGGACCCCGGGGACGTGCCCCTCGTCGGCGAGCGACGCCGCGGAGCGGTCCATCCGGCCGCGGTCGTCGTCGAACACCCGCAGGTTCCACACCTTGGCCGCGAGCTGCTCCGCCTGGGCCGGCGTGTCGCCGTGCGTGACGCCCACGAGCAGGCAGAGCCCCGGGCCGATCTCGCCCACGACCTCGCCCTCCATCCCACCGGCCGGACCCGCCTCGACCCCCGCCGCGGCGCCGTCGGAGGGGCGCACGATGACCGACGCGGCGGTCACGCGCTGCACCAGACCACGCATCGAGCACCTTCCGTCACTGAGAGTGAGGTCTACTTGACCGTCCGGTCAAACCACGGCGAAGCTACTCCGTCATGCGAACCGGCCCGTCCCGACCCTCCAGCGCCCGGACCCCGGCACGCAACCTCCCCGGCGCGAACGATCCGCTCCGGATCGCCTTCCTCACCTACCGTGGCAAGCCGCACGTCGGCGGACAGGGCGTGTACACCCGTCACCTGACCAGGGCGCTCGTGGACATGGGCCACCACGCCGAGGTGCTCTCGGGCCAGCCGTACCCGCTCGTCGACGACCGGGTCCCGCTCGTCGAGCTGCCCAGCCTGGACATCTACAACGACCACTTCCCCATGCGGATGCCGGGGATCTGGGAGCTGAAGGACCCGTGGGACTGGGCCGAGGTGACCGCGTTCTCGTCGGGCACGTTCCCCGAGCCGATCGCGTTCTCGCTGCGGGCGTGGGACCACCTGCGGCGCCGGCGCGGCGAGTTCGACCTCGTCCAGGACAACCAGTGCCTCGGCTACGGCCTGCTGCTGATGGAGCGCATGGGCCTGCCCGTGCTCGGCACCATCCACCACCCGATCACCGTCGACCGGCGCCTCGAGATGGAGCACGCCGAGTCGTCGCGCCAGCGCTGGTCCAAGTCGCGCTGGTACGCGTTCACGAAGATGCAGACGCGCGTGGCGCGTCGCCTCCGCCGCGTGATCACCGTGTCGCAGTCGTCCTACGACGACATCTGCCGCGACCACCTCGTGTCGCCCGAGCGGCTGCACATCGTGCCGGTCGGCGTGGACCCCGACCTGTTCGCGCCGATGCCCGGCGTGCGCCGCGACCCGAACCAGATCATCTCCACCGCGTCCTCCGACGTGGCGATGAAGGGCCAGCGCTACCTGCTCGAGGCGCTCGCCAAGCTGCGCACCGACTTCCCCGACCTCCGGCTCGTGCTCGTCGGCCGGCTCAAGGAGGGCTCGGCCGCCCAGCGGACGATCCAGACGCTCGGGCTCGAGGACGCGGTCGAGTTCGTCTCCGGCGTCTCGGACGAGCGCATCGTGGAGCTCTACAACGAGTCGGCCTGCGCGGTGGTCCCGTCGCTGTACGAGGGCTTCTCGCTGCCGGCGATCGAGGCCATGAGCGCGTGCTGCCCGCTCGTCGCGACCACCGGCGGTGCCATCCCCGAGGTGGCGGGCGCCGACGGCGACACCTGCTACGCGGTCGAGCCCGGCGACGCGGAGTCGCTCGCGAGCGGCATCCGCCGCGCCCTCGAGGACCCCGAGGGCGCGGAGCGCATCGGCCGGGCCGGGCGCGAGCGGGTCATCCACCGCTGGAGCTGGCGGCACACCGCCGAGAAGACCGTCGTCCACTACCGGGCGCTGCTCGAGGAGGAGCGGGCCGCAGCGGCCGGCTCCGGGAAGCGAGGCTGAGGGGTGCTCACCGTCGACTACGCCAGGCTGGGGCTGCGCGAAGGTGATCTGGTGCTCGACATGGGGGCGGGGGCCGGGCGCCACTCGTTCGAGTGCTTCCGCCGCGGCGCCCAGGTGATCTCGCTCGACTACGGCTTCGACGAGCTCCCCCCGGTCCGGGACCTGTTCTGGGCGATGCAGGAGGCCGGCGAGGCCCCCGCCACGTCGCTCGGGGCCTGCATCAACGGCGACGCGCTGCGCCTGCCGTTCCCCGACCACACCTTCGACCGCATCATCTGCTCCGAGGTGTTCGAGCACATCCCCGACGACCAGGGCGCGATGGCCGAGCTGCACCGGGTCCTGCGCCCGGGCGGCGTCCTCGCCGCCACCGTGCCGTCGTGGATGCCCGAGAAGATCTGCTGGCAGCTGTCGGCCGAGTACCACGCACCGCTCGCCACCGGCGGCCACGTCCGCATCTACACCGAGGCGATGCTGCGGGACCGCCTCGAGGTGGCCGGCTTCCGGCCCGAGGGCTCGCACCGCGCCCACGCGCTCCACTCGCCGTACTGGTGGCTGAAGTGCGTCGTCGGCCCGACGAACGACACCCACCCGCTCGTGCAGGCGTACCACCAGCTGCTCGTGTGGGACATCGCCAAGGCGCCGTTCGTCACCCGCACCGCCGAGCGGGTCCTCAACCCCGTGCTCGGCAAGAGCGTCGTGGTCTACGCCCGGAAGCCGGGCTCCCCCGCCACCGGGTCCCGCCGCCGGGTCGCGAAGGAGGCGGAACGTGTCGGCGTCTGAGATCCACCTCACCGACGTCGACGGGATCGTCACCGCTGCGCAGCTGACCGCCACCGTCGACGCGGTGGCCGAGTGGCAGCTCGACTCCGGCATGGTCCCCTGGTTCCCCGGCGGCCACGCGGACACCTGGAACCACACCGAGGCGCTCATGGCGCTGCTGCTCGGCGGTCGCCGCGCCGAGGCCGAGCGCGGCTTCGAGTGGCTGCAGTCGACCCAGCGCGAGGACGGCGCCTGGCACCAGTACTACCTGGCGGACCGCGTCGAGCAGGACAAGCTCGATGCCAACTGCTGCGCCTACGTGGCGGCGGGCGTCTGGTTCCACCACCTGCTCACCCGCGACCGCGGCGCCCTCGAGGCGATGTGGCCGATGGTCGACGCCGCCGTCGAGTTCGTGCTCGACCTCCAGACGCCGCGCGGCGAGATCCTGTGGGCCCGCCACGCCGACGGCACGCCGTGGAGCTTCGCCCTGCTCACCGGCTCGTCCTCGATCTGCCACAGCCTGCGCTGCGCGGTGGCGATCGCCGAGGAGCTCGGCCACGAGCGCCCCGACTGGGAGCTGGCCGCGGCCCGCCTCGCGGCCGTCATCCGGGACGAGCCCGACGCCTTCGCCCCCAAGCACCGGTGGGCGATGGACTGGTACTACCCGGTCCTGTCCGGCGCGGTCACCGGCGAGGCCGGGCGGGAGCGCCTCGCCGACCGCATCGACGCGTTCGTCACCGAGGACTGGGGCATCCGCTGCGTCTCCGACCGGCCGTGGATCACGGCCGCGGAGACCTGCGAGTGCGCCATGGCGCACCTGGCCGTCGGCGAAGAGGAGACCGCCCTGCGGCTCTTCTCCTGGGCCCAGCGGCTGCGCACGGAGGAGGACCGGTACTGGACCGGCATCGTCCTCCCCGACGAGGTGCACTTCCCGGGCGGCGAGCAGTCCACGTACACCGCCTCCGCGGTCGTGCTGGCCGCCGACGCGATCGCCGGCGGGTCGCCCGCCGCCACGCTCTTCACCCGGCCCGACGAGCTTCCGGACCTCATCGACGGGCAGACTCACTCCGATGTCGTCGAACCGTCCTGACCCCCGATCCGGCCGCACCGGTCCCCGGGCGGCGCTGGTCGCCCTCGCGGCCCCGCTGCTCCTCGCCGGCGGGCTCCTGGTCGCCGCCGCACCGGCCGGCGCGCAGTCCGGCACCTCCGGCTCCGGCGACGGCACGACGGCCACCACCGTCGGCCCGACGACCACGAACTTCCCCGAGATCTCCGACTGCGGGCCCGGCCACATCGTGCGCCAGCCCGACTGCGGCGTGGCCCCGACGTCGCCCAGCGACCCGGGCGGCTGGTTGCAGGTCTCGCTCTTCTACCTGATCTGCGCCGCCATCGTCGGCATCGTCGGCTTCGTCTCGTGGCGGGCCTGGGCTGCCCGCAAGGCCCGCGCCGCCGAGGGCCGGGACCCGCTCACGCTGGCCCGTGCCCGCGGTCAGGGGATGCGCCGCAGCACCCGCAGCGAGCCGGTCGCCGAGACCTCCTCGAATCGGCCCGAGGCGAGCGCCGGCACGTAGATCCGCTCGTACGGCGGCCGACCGCCGTCGGCGGGGTCGGGGAACACGTCGTGGATGGCCAGCAGGCCGCCCGGTGCCACGTGGGGCGTCCACAGCCGGTAGTCCTGGTCCGCCGGCTCCTCGCCGTGGCCGCCGTCGATGAACACCAGCGCGCACGGCGTCGTCCAGAACGACGCGACGGTCGGCGAGTCGCCCACGAGCGCCACGACCGAGCCCTCGAGCCCCGCCCGGTACACGGTGCGCCGGAACCACGGCAGCGTGTCCATCCGGCCCACCTCGACATCGACGAGGTCGGGCTCGTGCCACTCCCAGCCGGGCTGGTTCTCCTCGGAGCCGCGGTGGTGGTCGACCGCCACGAGCACGGTCGAGCGCTCGCGCGCCGCCGCGCCGAGGTACACCGACGACTTGCCGCAGTAGGAGCCGACCTCGAGCAGCGGCGCACCGGGCACCGCGTCCGCGGCGTCGAGCCCGGCCTCGTACAGCGCGAGCCCCTCGTCGGGCGGCATGAAGCCCCGCGCCGCCTCCGCGGCGGCGCGCACGTCGGCGTCCATCTCGTGGCGGGGGTCGGTCACGCCGGTCAGATCGGCAGGTCGCCGTGCATCATCTCGAGGTCGTCCTCGCCCGGCTCCTCGCCGTGGTGGGTGACCTTGAACAGCCACCGGTCGAGCACGAGGTAGCGACCGATCCAGACGATGCCGAAGCCGAGGAGCTGCGCGCAGAACACGGCGAGCGGCTCGATGATGCCCTGGTCGTGCACCTGCTGCTCGACGAGGTACGTGAGGCCGGTGGCCGCGGCCACGCCGAGCATCGCCGCGACCCAGAACACGAGCACCTGGGTGCGGAGGTTGTCCCGGGAGGTCTCCTTCCACACCAGGTACTTGTTGGCGAAGAAGTTCGGCACCGTCCCGATGGCGGCGGCGGTGATCGACGCCCAGGTGAAGTTGTTCGGGGTGTTGGCGTACACCGTCGCCGCGAGGATCTGGATCAGGATCTGGCCCAGCGGGACGAAGATGACGGACACGCCGGCGTAGCGGAGCTGCTTCCGCCCCTCGTCCGACCGTGCATGCGCCTTGACGGCTGCAGGGGACAACTTCACGAGGACGGAGCGTATCGGAGACCGCCCCCGCCGCCCCAAGCAGGTGGGCCGCGGCCCGGGTCACCGGGACCGGCCCGACCGGGGAGAATGTCCACCATGGACCAGAAGGCCGTGGACGCCCTGATCGACCTCCTCGACCTCGAGTCGATCGAGATGAACATCTTCCGGGGCCTGAGCCCCGACGTGGACCGCCAGCGGGTCTTCGGCGGCCAGGTCGCCGGGCAGGCGCTCGTGGCGGCAGCCCGGACGGTCGGCAACGACCACGCCGTCCACTCCCTCCACGCCTACTTCCTGCGCCCCGGCGACCCGACCGTGCCGATCATCTACGAGGTCGACCGCACCCGCGACGGCCGGTCGTTCACCACCCGACGGGTGAAGGCGGTCCAGCACGGGCGCTCGATCTTCACGCTGTCGGCCAGCTTCCAGGCGCCGGAGGAGGGCTACGACCACCAGTTCCCGATGCCGGCGGGCCTCCCCGCGCCGGAGGACCTGCCCGACTTCAAGACCCGGATGGCGCCGTTCAAGGACGTGATCGGCGACTGGTACGACCAGCCGCGGGCCATCGACACCCGCTACTGCGAGGCGAGCCCGTGGGAGCGGCGCGAGGACCGGCCGCCGTTCCAGCACGTGTGGCTCAAGGCGAACGGCCGCCTGCCCGACGACCCGGTGCTCCAGATCTGCGTGCTGACCTACGCGTCCGACATGACGCTGCTCGACACCTCGCTCCTGCCCCACGGCTCCTCGTTCACCGCGGGCGACGTGTTCATGGCGTCGCTGGACCACGCCATGTGGTTCCACCGGCCGTTCCGGAGCGACGACTGGCTCCTGTACGCGCAGGACACGCCGAGCGCGAGCGGCGGGCGCGGCCTCGGCCGGGGCCTCGTGTTCTCGCGCGACGGCGCCCTCGTCGCGTCCGTCGTGCAGGAGGGCGTGATCCGCGCCGCCCGGGGCGGGCGATGAGGCGCGGCCGGGTCCGCCCCGCGGCGTGCGCGGCCGTCGTCCTGGTCGCCCTGGTGGCCGGCGCGTGCAGCTCCGACGAGGACGGCGCGGCCGCGACGACCACGACGCGGTCGTCGGGCGCCGACCCGTCCACCACGACCGCGGGCGGCGGGGGACGCGACGGCGTCCGACTCGTCGACCTGGGGCTCGACCTCGACCAGCCGATCGACCTCACGTCGCGGCCCGGGAGCACCTCGCTGCTCGTCGCCGAGCGCGCGGGCCGGATCCGTGAGGCGGTCGCCGACGGGAGCGGCTTCCGGCTCCGCGCCGAGCCCGTCCTCGACATCACCGACCGCGTGAGCGAGCCGACGGGCGAGCGCGGCCTGCTCGGCCTCACCGCCTCCCCCACCGGCGACCGCCTGTTCGTGAGCTACACCGAGCGCTCCCACGGCGACTCCCGCGTCGACGAGTACCCGCTCACCGGTACCGACGGCTCGCTGCGCGCCGATCCGGCGGGCCGGGAGCAGCTGCTCGCCATCCGCCAGCCGTACCCGAACCACAACGGGGGCAGCCTCGCCTTCGGGCCCGACGGGATGCTCTACGCCGGGTTCGGCGACGGGGGCGGGGGCGGCGACCCGGAGGGGCACGCGCAGGACCCGACCAGCCTGCTGGGCAAGGTGCTGCGCCTCGACCCCGACGGCGTCGACGACGCCGACCACGACGGGGTCCCCGACGACAACCCGTTCGTCCGCCCGCGCACCGGATCGCCCGCGCCGCTGCCGTACGCGGGAGCCGAGGAGGTGTGGCTCACCGGCGTGCGCAACCCGTGGCGGCTGTCGTTCGACGCGTCGGGCGACCTCTGGATCGGCGACGTCGGGCAGGACCACTTCGAGGAGGTCGACGTGCTGCGACCGCAGGGCACCACGTCGGCGGGCTACGGCGCCGACCTCGGCTGGGACCTCTACGAGGGGACCGCCCGCTTCGACCAGCCCGACCCGGCGCCCGGCGCGGCGAGCGCCGGGCCGTTCGTGGCGCCGGTGCACACCTACTCCCACGACGACGGCTGCTCGATCACCGGCGGCTACGTGGCCGAGACCGACGACGTGCCGTCGTTGCGGGGCGCGTACCTGTTCGGTGACTACTGCGCGACCGGCGTGCGGGCGCTGCGCCTCGACGGCGACCGCGCGCAGGTGACGGACCTGGGCCTGGACGTCGGCGCCGTCGTGTCGTTCGGTCGCGGCCCACGGGGCGAGCTGTACGTGATCAGCCTCGACGAGGGCGTGCAGCGCCTCGCCGCCGCCTGAGCCCGACCCGTCGCGCCCACCGCCGTCGCCGGGCCGCGGTGGCGGTGCGGCGCGCCTCATGTCCGCACGAGCCCCGACTCGGCGTAGAGCGCGTCGAGCAGCCGGTCGTGCCGGCCGGCCACGAGGTCGCCGATCGGGTCCTCCGTGTACTCGAGCAGGTGGTCCACGGGCAGCGACATGGCGGCGCGGAGCGCGAGCAGCCGCGCCCGCTCGGGATCACCGGCGTCGCCGAGGACGCGCTGCGCCTCGTTCATCTGCCGGATCCCGCGGATGCGGCCCGGGAGCGTGAGCCCGAGCAGGAGCAGCGCGGGGATCAGGAACGTGAGCCCGCCGACGAGCAGCGCCGTCCGGTGGATCGCGTCCTCGCCCTGCCGGCCGAGCGTGGCGACGTTCCCGCCGGTCGCGTCACCCGACGACGACAGCGCGTCGGACAGGCGGCCGCCGACGACCGGCAGCCCGGACACCGCCCGGGCGACGTCGGAGAACCCGCCCTGCACCGACTGTCCCGCCGTCGTGACCCCGCTCGCCACCACGGTGATCGAGTCGACCCGGACGTAGACCTGCAGGCCCATCCACGCGAGGAGCACGAGCATCGCGACGACCGCGGCGTCCCGGAGGATCCGCGAGCGGCGTCGGGCGGGGACGTCGGGGTAGAGCTTGAGCGCCATGCGCCACAGTGGCACGCACCCCTCTGCGACCGGGGGACGTGGACGTCGCTCAGACGGTGACGCTGCCGCGCAGCTCGACGAGCTGCTTCGAGATCAGCGCGCGGACCCGTTCGCGCAGCTCGTCCACGTCGTCCGGCGTCATGCCGGTCGTGTCAACCGGGTCGAGCACGTGCAGCTCCATCTCGGTGCGGCCGAACCGCCAGTCGTGCTTGCGGAGCGCCTCCTTCGTGCCGACCACGGCGAGCGGAAGGATCGGCACCTGCGCGTCGATGGCCAGGCGGAACGCGCCGTCCTTGAAGCGGCCGAGCTCGCCGTCCTCGGCGCGGGTGCCCTCCGGGAAGATCATCACCGACACCCGCCGGCGGAGGTAGCGCTGGCACTCCTGCATCGCCTTGCCCGCGCTCCCGCGGTCACCACGGTCGAGCTTGACGTCGCCGGCGAGGTACATCAGCCACCCCGCGATCGGGATCTTGAACATCTCCTTCTTCGACAGCCACTTCATCTCCCACGGGAGGTGGCTGATCAGGAGGATGTCCACGAACGACTCGTGGTTGGACACGACGACGTACGGGTTCCTCGGGTCCTCGGGGAGGTGGCCGGTGATCCGCACCTTCCAGAGCGGGTTGAGCCGCTCGTGCACGACCGGCATGCGTCGGTACAGGTAGCCGGTCCAGTAGTGCGTGCGGTCGAACGGGAGCGTCACCACGTACGTGACGAGCATGAGCGGCACCCAGACCACGACGCAGACCCCGAACACCAGCCACGACCAGACGGACCACAGCGTGTCGGAGAGGCCGGGGCGCCGGGCGGGGTCGCGGTCGGGCATGGGCTGAACACTAGGGCCGGCGGGCGCACCGGTCGCACCGCGGCGCGGGGTGGTGGTCGGGCGCCAGACTGGCGGCGTGAGCCGCACCGTGGACCTCGCCGACGGGGTGGCGCTCCGCGTCCACGAGCGGGGCGACGGGCCGCCGGTCGCCCTCCTCCCGTCGCTCGGTCGGCCGGCCTCCGACCTCGACGACC
>JAEVZA010000158.1 GCA_023392475.1 Actinomycetes bacterium
CGACGACCGCGACGCCGAGCCGGGCGCGGTCGCCGGCGGGGAGGACGACGAGGACGACGCCGCCGAGGACGCGAAGTGGGGCCTGTCGGACGAGGCCCCGGTGGTCGGCGTCGGTGCGCCGCCCGTCGTCGCGGTCGTCGTGACGAAGGACCCCGGCGACTGGTTCGAGACGTGCCTCGAGTCGCTCGACGACCAGGACTACGAGAACCTCTCGGTGCTCGTCATCGACAACGGCGGCCGCCACGACCCGACCGACCGCGTCGCCGAGGTGCTGCCGTCGGGGTTCGTGAAGCGCCTCGGCGAGGACCGCGGGTTCTCCGCCGCGGCGAACGAGGTGCTCGTCACCGTCGAGGGCGCGACCTTCCTGCTCTTCCTGCACGACGACGTGAACCTCGCGCCCGACGCCGTCACGACGATGGTCGCCGAGGCGTTCCGCGCCAACGCCGGGGTCGTGGGGGCCAAGCTCGTCGACTGGGACGACCCCCGGGTGCTGCGCTCGGTCGGCCTCGCGGTCGACGCGTACGGCGCGTCGGCGCCGCTGGTGGACCCGGGCGAGCTGGACCAGTCCCAGCACGACAGCGCCCGCAACGTCTTCGCGGTGTCGAGCGCCTGCATGCTCGTCCGCGCCGACCTCTTCACGGCGATCGGCGGCTTCAGCCCCGAGATCCCGTACTTCGGCGAGGAGGTCGACCTCTGCTGGCGCGTCCACGATGCGGGCGCCACCGTGCAGTTCTGCCCGCGCGCCACGGTGCGGCACCGCGAGCGGTTCGCCGAGCGACGGGACGTCGACTCGCGCAGCCGCTTCGAGGTGCGTCACGAGGCACGCATGGTGCTCGCCAACACCGAGCTCCGCCGCTGGTGGTGGGTGATCCCGTCCGGCTTCGTCATGGGCCTCGCCGACCTGCTCGGCTCGCTCGTCGTCGGCCGCTTCCGCCGCTGCGGCGACGTGCTGGCCGCCGGGTTCTGGAACCTCGCCCACGCCGGCGACCTGGTGCGGGCCCGCGCCCGGGTGCGGCGCTCCCGGCGCGTCCACGACGCGGACTACCGGGACCTCGTGCACCGCGGCAGCTACCGGCTGCGCTCCCTCGTCCGCTCCGACGACGGCGAGAACCGCTTCGCCGCGGCCACCCGCGCCGGGCGCGGCTACTTCCAGGACATGACGTCGACGACGAGCCGCGCCGCCGGCGCGCTGATCGTCGCCGTCGTCGCACTCGTGCTCCTCGGGACCCGGCAGCTCTTCGTCGGCGACATCCCCGTGATGCGCGAGCTGGTGAGCGGCGGCACGTCGTCCACCTCGCTGCTCTCCGAGTGGTGGAGCGCGTGGCGCGGCGTCGGCCTCGGTGAGCCGTCGGTGCCGCCGGGCGTGGTGCCGGCGCTCGGTTCGGTCGGGACGCTGCTGCTCGGCTCGATCGGCCTCGCCCGCCGCCTGCTCGTGCTCGCACCGCTGTTCGTCGGCGTGCTCGGCGCGTGGAAGCTCCTCTCCGGGACGCGGTCGGTGCGCGGTCGCTCGGCGGCGCTGGCGGTCTACGCGCTGAACCCGATCGCGCTGAACGCCCTGGCGACCGGCCGGCTGCAGGCGCTCATCACCTACGCGGCGGCGCCGTGGCTGCTGCGCCGCATCGGCACGCGTGCCGGGATCGCGCCGTTCGCCGACGCGGAGCGGCCCACCTCCCCCCGCTGGCGCCACCTCGCCGGCAACGCGCTCATCCTCGGCGCGGTCGGGGCGTTCAGCCCGCTCGGCGCCGTGATCCTCGTGATCGCCGTCTCGCTGCTCGCGGTGGCGCCCGCCGTGGGCGGCGACCGCGCCCGGGCGATGCGCCTGCCGGTCGCGGCCATCGGCGGCTTCGTGCTGTCGCTGCCGCTCATGGCGCCGTGGCTCGTCGCGTCGGTGCGCAGCGGTGACCTGACCTCGCTCACCAACGTGTGGCAGGGCCGCATGCCGGCGCCGTCGGCCGCCGAGATCATCACGGGCGCCGTGGGCCCGATCCAGGTCGGCTGGCTGGGCTGGGGCATCGTCGTCGCGGCGCTGGTGCCGCTCGCGACCGGGCGCGCCTGGCGGCTGGGCTGGGCCGTCGGCGGCTGGGTGCTCGCCCTCGTGTCGTGGGTCGTCACGATCCTGCTCGTGCGCGCTGACCTCGTGGCCGGTGCCGGCTCCGAGCTGTTCCTCGTCCCCGCCGCGCTGGGCCTCGCCCTCGCGGTCGCCATGGGGCCGCTCGCGTTCGAGGAGGACGTCGTCAGCGGCGACTTCGGCCTGCCGCAGATCCTGTCCGGCGTCGCCGTGCTCGCCCTCGCGCTCGGCCTGCTGCCGGTGGCCGTGGCGTCCGCCGACGGGCGCTGGTACCAGCCGGAGGGCGACTACGAGCGCGCCCTCAACCTGGTGGCCAAGGGCGACGACTTCCGCACGCTGTGGATCGGCGACCCCGACGTGCTGCCCATGTCCGGGTGGCGGCTCGGCGGGAGCGGTGGGCTCGCGGTCGGCGTGAGCGAGGGGTTCCGCTCGATCGTGACGCAGCGCTTCCGCCTCGACGGCGGCTCGGGCGTCGAGCACATCGAGCAGGCCGTACAGGCCGCGCTCAACGGCCGGACGTCGCGACTCGGCCAGCTGCTCGCGCCCATGGGGATCCGCTACGTGCTCGTGATCGACCGACCGGCACCCGAACCGTTCGCCGACCGCGAGGTGCCGCCGCCCGTCGGCGCGCTCGCCGCCCTCGACGAGCAGCTGGACCTCTCGCAGGTGCCGCTGTCGCCGGGAGCGATCCTGTACCAGGTCTCGAAGCCCTGGCCGCTCCGGTCCGACGTGACCGGCCTCGACCTCCCGGCCGACGGCGCGCCGACCGCCGTCGACCAGCTGAAGCTGCCCCCGTCGCAGCCCCCGGCGGTCCTGGGTCGTGGCCCCGGCACGTCGTTCAGCGGCCGTGTCGCGGACGGCCACGAGATCGCGCAGGCGGTGACCGCGGATCCGGGCTGGTCGCTCGAGGTCGACGGCCGCGCCGCGCGCCGGACCGGCCTGTTCGGCTGGGCGCAGCAGTTCCGCGCGCCCGCCGGCGGCACGGCCGGCCTGTCCTGGTCCACGCCGCTCGAGTCGCACCTGCTCCAGCTCCTCCAGGTCGTGGCCCTCCTCGTCCTGGTCGTCGTCGCCGGGCGCAAGCGCCCGCTGGCCCGCTCGCGGCCGCGCCGCGTGGTGCGGCGC
>JAEVZA010000212.1 GCA_023392475.1 Actinomycetes bacterium
ACCTGACGGCCCTGCAAGTGGAAGCCAATAAAAAATATGCCTATTCGGCCGATGAAACGCTGAAGCATATCCAAAACCTATATGAGAAAAAGCTGGTGACCTATCCCCGTGTTGATACGACTTACCTGCCCGAAGATCTATACCCCAAGATTGAAGGTATTTTAAAAAGTATGGTTCATTATAATGCGCTAACAGCCCCAATACTTTCCGGCCCCATCCCAAAACCAAAGACGGTCTTCGATGATAAAAAGGTAACGGACCACCATGCCATCATTCCCACTGACATAGCACCTTCTAATAATTTGTCGACCGAAGAAAAGCGGGTCTACGACCTGGTGGCCCGACGTTTTATTGCCGCTTTTTACCCCGAATGTAAAGTAGCCAATACCACCGTGATAGGCAAAGTGGGACAGGTGGAGTTTAAAGCCACCGGCAAGCAGGTGTTGGAAGCCGGCTGGCGGGAGGTGTATGCCAACGATGCCAAGGCCAAAAAAGAAAAAGAGGAAGGGGAGGAAGCGGAAAGGATCATGCCGGTATTTGAAGTGGGAGAGAAGGGGCCACACGAACCCTGGATCCACCAGGGCAAAACCACCCCGCCCAAACCGTTTACCGAAGCCAGCCTCCTCAGGGCTATGGAAACTGCCGGCAAACAGGTGGAAGACGAGGAAATGCGCGAACTGCTGAAAGATAATGGCATCGGGCGTCCCTCTACCCGGGCTAACATCATTGAAACCCTTTTCCGCCGTAAATACATTGAAAAGAAAAAGAAAAACCTTTTTGCCACCCAAACTGGTATTGACTTAATTGATACAATTCAAAACGATCTGTTGAAAAGTGCAGAACTAACAGGGATCTGGGAACGCAAACTGCGCCTGATTGAAAAAGGAAGTTACGAGCCGGCCACTTTTAAACAGGAACTAATTGACATGGTGGTGGCGCTTACCCGGGAAGTAAAGATAAGCAGTGGCAAATCGATTCGTATCGCCCCGGAACCCCTGGTAGAATCGACACCTGCTGGAAAAAAGGAAGGCCCTAAAAAGGAGCGTAAACCTAAGGCTACTAAAGAATCTCAATCTATCGAAGGGGTGCATTGTCCAAAATGTAAAACGCATTTACTCCTGAAAGGGCATAGTGCCTATGGATGCGCCAACTACCAGGTGTGCGGTTTTAAAATACCATTTGAAGTTTTGGGAAAAAAGTTAAGTGATAAACAAATCATGGACCTGGTGAGCAAGGGGAAAACCGGTAAAATTAAAGGATTGAAAATGCCAGGAGGTGAACAGGAAACCGAAGGAAAGCTGTTGATAAATGAAAGCTTCGATGTTGTGTTGGAGTGAGCGAAGGCACTGTGGCCATGAAGCCGCGCAATAAAAAGCGAATGGACACAGATAAAATCTTCCATGGTATGGTCAACATCATTATGGCTGGCGAATCGCTCAAGGGCAGGCGTTATGTGGAATTACACCCTGCAATGTCCAAACGGAACTGGGCGCTGTTCATTGAAAAGATGTCGGTGCAATATCCAACAGCTAACAAGATCCGGCTAATGTTCGATAATCTGAGAATCCTTCACTGGCGGCCTTACATGAGTCCTTTCCGCCTGAAAAAGCAAAGGCTCTATGGGCCGGGTATTCAAATATTGAAGATGTGTGGTGTAATACTAGCACAAAGAAAAAAACTTTCGTGCCATCATTCTTTTTGCTTGCATCATGCATGGTCTTTTTAAAATCCTTCTTCCATTTTTAAGGCCAGTTCTAACCAGTTTTGGAGTATGATAGTATAATTTTAATACCAGACCCAGCAATTCCTCTACTTCGTCAATGGTTTGAAACATGCGTTTGCTCATTGGTTTTCTGATTGCCTTAAACAAACGTGCTTGTTGCACAACTTAAAGCAAGGAGCTAAAATGCAATTGGAGATGGGCGGGCATAAGATAAAAGGTTTCGAACCAGAATTAAGTATTAAATACGCCATTCTCAAAGCCTTTTTCAAGCAAAAACCGTCTTTATATCAGTACTTTTTGAGTTGTGCAACAGGCACAAACGTTCTGCGCAATTGAACTCCGGTGCGGCAACGGGCAGAGCGTGCAACACGATTCTACGGTCTTTTGTTGCCTTCAATTAATAGGTGAAGGCCTGATCCAGAATCATGAGGCTTTTCCCTTTGGAATAAGGCACCTCAACTCGTTTTTCAAAAAAGAGAAGAACCACTTTTGCTCTTAACTCAGGCGGCAGTAAGTTCTTTGGTAAGCAACTTTAGAGCCGTTCGAGGCTTCGAAGCTCTTCCACGGCCAGGGGGAAGCGTACGTCCGGCTGCCATAATTGGGTTGCCTGCTTATACCTGATGGATCCTTATCCTGCGCCTTGTTGATCCAAATATTTCAAAATGGCCATTACATCTTCTTCTCCCATACCTTCAGTTAAAGCATTTTGAAAGCTTTCTATTAAGGGCGCAGCAAGCGGCATGTTTAAACCCGCTTGATGGGCCAGGCGCAAATCTTTGGCCAGGTGTTTTAAGGCAA
>JAEVZA010000215.1 GCA_023392475.1 Actinomycetes bacterium
CGCCCGGACCCGTGGGCTGGGTCAGCCCGAGGAGCGCGGGCTGGTCACCCCCGAGGTCGACCAGCGTGGACGTGCCGTGCCGGCGCGCCGACAGGGCGGCCAGCGCGGTGGCGACGACGCTGACGCCCGAGCCGCCCTTGACGGACCAGACGGTCGTGAGCACGGCGCTCCCCGTGGTGCGACCGCCGTGGCGGTCGGTGACGGGGAAGCCGGGCGCACGGTACCGGGGCGCGGCTCGCCGGTCACCGGGGACCGCTCACCGGTCCCGGTCCGGGACGATCGGCCCACACGGCGACCGTGCCCGGCCGCCGCTGGGCTCAGACCGCCAGCAGGTCGCGCGCGCCGGCCTCGCTCGAGGGGTGGCGCAGCTTCGACATGGCCCTCGCCTCGATCTGGCGGATCCGCTCGCGGGTGAGGTGGAAGTGCTCGCCGACCTCCTCGAGCGTGCGCGGCTCGCCTCGGTCGAGCCCGTAGCGGAGGCGGAGGATCTCCCGCTCCCGCTCGTCGAGGGGCGACAGGAGCCGGCCGACCTCGTCGCCGAGCATCGCGGCCGCCGCCGATTCGAACGGCGAGGCGGCGCCGCGGTCCTCGACCACGTCGCCGAGCTCCGCGTCACCGTCCTCGCGCAGCGGCTCGGAGAGCGAGAGCGGGTCGGACGCGAACCGCAGCGCGTCCAGCACCTTCTCCTCGGGCAGCTCGAGGTCGGTCGCCAGCTCCGACGTGGTGGCGGGGCGACCGAACTCGATCTCGAGCCGGGTGCGCGCCTTCTGGACCCGCGCCAGCGTGTCGCCCGCGTGGACGGGCAGCCGGATGGTCCGACCCGTGTTGGCGATGCCGCGGGTGATGGCCTGCCGGATCCACCACGTGGCGTACGTCGAGAACTTGAACCCCTTGCGCCAGTCGAACTTCTCGACGGCGTGGATCAACCCGAGGTTGCCCTCCTGCACGAGGTCGAGCAGCGGCAGGCCCGAGGCCTGGTACTTCTTCGCGATCGACACCACGAGGCGAAGGTTCGACTGCACGAAGGCGCGCTGCGCCTGGTCGCCGGCGCGCACGGTGCGGCGCAGCTCGCGCCGCCGGGCCGCGGAGAGGCCCCGGTCCACCTCGTCGAGCTCGCGCCGAGCGGCGACGCCGGCCTCGATGGCCTGGGCGAGCCGCACCTCGTCGTCCTTCGTCAACAGCTCGTAGCGGCCGATGTCGGTCAGGTACAGCCGGACGAGGTCCTCGTCCTCACGGTCCACCCGATCCTTGCTCACGTGGCACACCCCTTCTCGATGCCGTCGTCGACGGCTCGCGCGGGTCGGTCCCACCCCGGTGGTCGGCCGGTCGTCGGCCGCTCGGGAGCAGGGGGCCGACGCGGCGCACCTCCATGGTACGGACGACGTCAACCCGCTGACCGGCCGGCCGCCGGTGGCGTCTGGGGGGTGGTCGCCGGCGGGCCCGGCGCTGGGCCGACCGGCACATGTGCCCCCTCATCGGCAGGACGGCACCGAAAACCTGAGGGGCTCGTCGCGTGATCCCCGACGCGCTGCCGCGGGACGTCCGGCTCAGGCGAGCCGGAGGCCGGTCGCGCCCGCCAGCGCGTCCGGCGTCCCGAACGCCCTTCGGATCGCGTCGGGCGCGGTGCCGCCCGGCGAGACGTCCACCCGGACCTCGGCGACGGCCGTCGCGTCCGCGAGGAGGTCCGCCTCCACGAGCGGGAGCCACCGCTGCAGCGGCGCGTCGGCGACGGGGGTGAGCCGCGCCCCGAGGCCGCGGTACGCGCCGAGCAGGCAGGGCACGACCACGTCCAGGAGCCCGGCCAGCCGCCCGCCCGTGCCCGCCGTCGCGGCGAGCGACTCGAGACCCACGCGGACGTCGTCGGAGGGCGACGCCACCAGCTCGTCACGGGGCAGCTCGCGCAGCCGGGGCAGCCGGTCGACCAGGGTCGCGGCGCGCCACGCGTGGTGCAGCGCCTGGCGGTCGAGGGCCACCGCCGCCGCCGGCTCCGGCGTGTCGAGGACCCACGCGCCGACCACGGCGTGCAGCTGCTGCTCGGTCCAGGCGAGGTGGCCGAGGAGGCGCGCGCCGCGCCGCAGCTCGATCGGCCCCTCGCTCATCGACCACTCGTCAGCCACTCCGCGCTCCCCGACGGTCCCGGCGCCGGATCATACGCAGCCACCCGGCCGGGTCCGGCAGGAACACGCGGCGCCGACGCGGTGTTGTGCGGACGGTCACCCCGGCGGCGGCAGGTCCCGCGCGGCGCGGGTGGCGGCAGGTGCACCGGCGGGTCCGCCGGACGAGACGTGTGAGAGACGGACGGGTGGGCAGATGACGTTGGACCCCGCAGAGCGAGCGGCGTGGCAGACGCTCCTCGCCGCCCACACCCGCGTCGTCGCGGAGCTGGACACGCAGCTCGTGTCGACGTGCGACATGACGCTCGCGGAGTTCGAGGTGCTGGACCGCCTCGCCGCGGACGGGCCCGACGAGCGGGTGCGCATGCACGAGCTGGCCGAGCGGGCGCGGCTGTCGCCGTCGGGGCTGACGCGGAGGTTCGACTCGCTGGTGAAGCGGGGCTGGGCCGTCCGGGAGCGCTGCGACGACGACCGGCGCGGCGTCTACGCGCGGATCACCACCGTCGGCCTGGCCGAGCTCGACGTCGCCCGGCCCGTCCACGACCGCGCCGTGGCGGACCACGTCTTCCAGTGGCTCGAGCCCGACGACGTCGACCGGCTGCGGTCGATGCTGGCCCGGGTGGCCTCCGGCGCCTGAGCGCCCCGCTCAGCCGCGGGCGGCGTTCGTGATCGGGAGCCGCCGGTCGCGGCCGAACGCCTTCTCCGAGATCCTGATGCCCGGCGGCGACTGCCGGCGCTTGTACTCGGCCAGGTCCACGAGCCGTGCGATGCGGCGCACGAGCTGCTCGTCGTGGCCGGCCTCGACGAGGTCCTCGACCGTGAGGTCGCCGTCGACGTACGCCTCGATGAGCGGGTCCAGCACCTCGTACGGCGGGAGGCTCTGGTCGTCGCGCTGGTCCGGCCGCAGCTCGGCGGACGGCGCCTTCTCGAGGATCGAGGTGGGGATCAGGTCCGTGCCCGCCGTCCGGTTGCGCCAGCGGCACAGCTCGTACACGAGCAGCTTGGGCACGTCCTTGATCACGGCGAGGCCGCCGGCCGAGTCGCCGTACAGCGTCGAGTAGCCGACGGCCGTCTCGCTCTTGTTGCCGGTGGTGAGCACCAGCCACCCGAACTTGTTGGACAGCGCCATGAGGAGCACGCCGCGGATGCGCGACTGGAGGTTCTCCTCGGTGAGGTCGGGCTCGTGGCCCTCGAACGACGGGGCGAGCATGTCGAGCAGCGCCCGGTGCGCGGGCTCGATCGCGATCGTCCGGGCGTCCACCCCGAGGTGGCCGGCGAGCACCTCCGCGTCGGTGACCGAGTGGTCGCTCGAGTAGCGCGACGGCATGAGCACCACGTGCACGTGCGCGGCACCGAGCGCGTCGGTGGCCACCGCGGCGACGAGCGCCGAGTCGACGCCCCCCGACAGGCCGAGCACCACGTCGGTGAAGCCGTTCTTGGCCACGTAGTCGCGGGTGCCGAGCACGAGCGCGGCCCACACCTCGGCCGGCCCGCCGGCGACCGGCTCGATCACCGGGTGGTCGAGCGCGGCGCGGTCGGGAGCGGCGTCGCTGACGTCGAGCACCCGCTTGGTGACGCGGCGGCCGAGGTCGACCTCGACGTCGACGACCGGCTCGGCCTCCACGAACCTCGGCGCCCGGGCGACGGGGCCGTGCGGGCCGACCACGACGGAGCCGCCGTCGAAGACGAGCTCGTCCTGGCCGCCGACGAGGTTGAGGTAGGCGATCGGCACGCCCGCCTCCGCCACCCGCTCGGCGAGCATGTGCTCGCGCACCACCTGCTTGCCGGCGTGGAACGGCGAGGCGTTCACGTTCAGCACGATCGACGCGCCGCCCTCTGCGGCCCGCACGGCGGGGCCGCCCTTCACCCACACGTCCTCGCAGACGGTCACCGCGCACACCACGCCGCCGATGCGGAACAGCGGCTGGTCCTCGGGGCCGGGGTCGAAGTAGCGCCGCTCGTCGAACACGCCGTAGTTGGGCAGGGCCTGCTTGTGGTGGCTGTCGACCACCCGGCCGCGGTGCAGCACCGCGGCGGCGTTCCACGGCCCGTCCGTGGCGTCGTGCGGGTCGGCGCCGGTGTGGCGCCGGCCGTCGACGAAGCCCACCACGGCCGCGCAGTGCCCGGTGACGCGGGTGGCGAGGGCGTGCAGCGCCTCGTGCCCGTCCTCGACGAACCCCGGCTTCAGCAGCAGGTCCTCGGGCGGGTAGCCCGACACCGCGAGCTCGGGGAAGAGCGCGACGTCCGCGCCGGCGGCCTCGGCGCGGTCGTACGCGCGGGCCATCGCCTCGACGTTGGTGGCGAGCCCGCCGACCACGAGGTCCAGCTGGCAGAGGGCGACGCGGAGGACGCCGGGGGAGGTCGTCACACCGGCGATGGTACCCACGGCGTCACGGCGCCCCCGGCCGCGTCCGCGTCGCGACCGTGGCCGGGGCGCGGCACGGGGGCCCGGTGCGACCGGGCCCCCGTTCGTGCCGTCCGTCGAGGCGGGGCGACGCCCCGGCGGGGTGCTTCAGCCCGGCTCGATCGCCGAGCAGACCGTGTTCGTGATGAGTCGGGTCACCACGTACGGGTCGATGTTCGCGTTCGGGCGACGGTCCTCGATGTAGCCCTTGCCGTCCTGCGCCACCTGCCACGGGATGCGGATCGAGGCGCCGCGGTCGGACACGCCGTAGCGGAACTCGCTGTGGTGCGCCGTCTCGTGGAGGCCGGTGAGGCGCTCCTCGTAGCCGTGGCCGTAGCCGGCGAGGTGCTCCTCGACCTTGCCCGGGCCGCCCATGGCCTCGCACGCCGCGATGATCGCGTCGTACTCCTCGCGCATGCGGTTGGTCGAGAAGTTCGTGTGGCAGCCGGCGCCGTTCCAGTCGCCCTTGATCGGCTTGGCCGAGATCGAGGCGTTGACGCCGAAGTCCTCGGCGACCCGGTACAGCAGGTAGCGGGCCATCCACAGCTCGTCGGCCACCGTCACCGTGCCGGACGGGCCCACCTGGAACTCCCACTGGCCGAGCATGACCTCGGCGTTCGTGCCGGAGATGTTGATGCCGGCCTCGATGCAGGCGGTGGTGTGGGCCTCGACGATCTCACGACCGGCGATCTCCACGGCGCCGACGCCGCAGTAGTACGGGCCCTGCGGCGCCGGGTAGTAGTAGCCCTCGGCGGGCCAGCCGAGGGGGCGGCCCTCCTTGAAGAAGGTGTACTCCTGCTCGATGCCGAACAGCGGGTCGTGGGCGGCGAACTTGTCGGCCACCTCGACGCACGCCGCACGGGTGTTCGTGGGGTGCGGCGCCATCGTCTCCGGCAGCAGCACCTCGCACAGCACGAGGATGTCGTTGCCGCCCCGGATGGGGTCGGGCACCGTGTAGACGGGGTTCAGGACGCAGTCGGAGTTCGACCCCGGTGCCTGGTTCGTCGACGAGCCGTCGAAGCCCCAGATGCCGGGCTCGGCACCGTCGGCCAGGATCTTCGTCTTGGATCGCATCAACGGGGTCGGCTCGGTCCCGTCGATCCAGATGTACTCAGCCCGATACGCCACTGATCACCAATCCTTCGGTCATGGGACGCACCGGCGGTGCGGCCCCGGGTTCGTACGCTTCCACGGTCCGGCCGAACCCACCAGCCGTGACGGGACGGCAGGTTGGTCGACGGCCTTTTCCGAGCCGTTGCCCTTGTGTGAACGCCCTGTGAACTGGTCCGATCCGACTGGGCCGCACGACGCCGGGCCTGGTACCTACCCGTGGAGCCGACCCCCGCACGAGGGGCCGGCACGGGCCACCGACCCATCCGATCGCGACCCCCGGGAGGGACGCCCGGAGGTCGGTGCAAAGATGGAGCGGTCATGGATCACCAGCAGGACTACGTGTTGCGCACCGTCGAGGAGCGCCGGGTCCGCCTCGTGCGGCTCTGGTTCACCGACGTGCTCGGGCAGCTGAAGTCGGTCGCGATCTCCCCGGTGGAGCTCGAGGCGGCCTTCGAGGAGGGCGTCCAGTTCGACGGCTCCGCGATCGACGGCTTCAGCCGCGTCCAGGAGAGCGACGTGCTCGCCTTCCCCGACCCGAACTCGTTCCAGCTGATGCCGGCCCGGGACGGCGAGGACCTGACGGCCCGCATCTTCTGCGACATCACGAACCTGGACGGCACGGCCTTCGAGGGCGACCCCCGGCAGGTGCTGAAGCGCAACCTCGCGGCCGCCGCCGACGAGGGCTTCACGTTCATGTGCGCCCCCGAGGTCGAGTTCTTCTACCTGGCCGACGACGACGCCGGGAACCCCCGGCCGCTCGACTCGGCGAGCTACTTCGACCTCACCACGTACGACGAGACCTCCGACATCCGCCGGCGCACCATCCAGCGGCTCGAGGGCACGGGCATCCCCGTCGAGTACTCGTTCCACGAGGACGCGCCGTCGCAGCACGAGATCGACCTCCGCTACTCGGACGCCCTCGCGATGGCCGACAACGTGATGGCGCTGCGCATGATCGTGCGCGAGGTGGCCATGGCCTCCGGCGTGCACGCCACGTTCATGCCGAAGCCGATGGAGGGCGTGCAGGGCTCGGGCATGCACACGCACCTGTCGCTGTGGTCGGGCGACGACAACGCGTTCTACGACGCGACCGACGAGTTCGGTCTCTCGAAGGTCGCCCGGGGGTTCATCGCCGGCCTGCTCCGCCACGCGCCCGAGGTCACGGCGGTCACGAACCAGCTCGTGAACTCCTACAAGCGCCTGGTCGCCGGGTTCGAGGCGCCGGTGCGCATCTCGTGGGCCCGCAACAACCGCTCCGCCCTGGTGCGGGTGCCGGTGCCGAAGAAGGGCAAGGAGGACCAGGGCACGCGGCTCGAGTACCGGGCGCTCGACCCGTCCTGCAACCCGTACCTCGCGTTCTCGGTCCTGCTGGCGGCCGGCCTCCGGGGCATCCGCGAGGGCTACGAGCTCCCCGAGGAGACCGCGGTCAACCTGTTCGAGCGCGACGAGGCCGACGGCCCCGACGACGGCGACGTGCTGCCGACGAACCTGTCGGCGGCGCTCGACCAGATGGAGGGCTCGGCGCTCGTGCACGAGGCCCTCGGCGAGCACATCTTCGAGTGGTTCCTCCGCAACAAGCGGGCCGAGTGGGGCGCCTACCGCACGCACGTCTCGAGCTTCGAGCTGCAGCGGTACCTGAGGACCTGGTAGCCGTCGTGCAGCCGCTCCTCATCTGGCCCGACCCGGCACCGCCCGACCTCGTGCGCGTGCTCGACCTCGCCGGCCTGCCCTGGCAGGCGGTGAAGGACGAGTCCGAGGCGCGCGAGGGCGTGTGGGCGGGCGCGATCGTCGCCGCGGACGAGGCGCCCGACGGCGGCTTCGCGATGGCCCGGTCGCTGCGCCGCGGCGACCTCGCGGTCGCGCCGCTGCTGCTGCTCGTCCGCGGCACCCAGCTCGGCGACCTCGAGGGCCGCCACGACACGTTCGACGACTTCTGCGTCAGCCCCGCGCACCCGGCGGAGCTCGAGGCGCGGGTGCGGCACCTGCTGGCCGCCGAGTCGGGGCTCGACCTCGGTCCGGAGGTCGTGCAGTACGAGGCGCTCGTCCTGAACCTCGAGACGTACCAGGCCGCCATCGACGACAGCCCGCTCGACCTCACCTACATGGAGTACGAGCTGCTCAAGTTCCTCGCGTCGAACCCCGGGCGGGTCTTCACGCGGGAGATCCTGCTCAGCCGGGTCTGGGGCTACGAGTACTACGGCGGCGCGCGGACGGTCGACGTGCACATCCGGCGGCTGCGGGCGAAGCTCGGCGAGGAGCACGCCGGCATGATCCAGACCGTGCGGTCCGTCGGCTACAAGTTCGGCGAGTCCCGGTGGGGGGCCTGAGCCGAGGGGCGTCGGTCAGACGTTCAGGTCGATCATCTCGCTGCCCTCGTTGAGGTACTCCCCCTCCTTGGTGAGGGAGTGCCCGAGCAGCACCGCGATCACGCCGCCGGTGATGATGAACGCCACCGGCAGCACGACGACCAGGGCGACGATGATGAGCAGCGGACCGATCATCGCGTCAGTCTGCCCCACACCAGACCCAGGCCTCCACCTCCACCCGGGCGCCGAGCGGGAGCGCGGCGACCGCGACGGCGGAGCGGGCGGGCCGGTGCTCGCCGAAGTAGGCGCAGTACACGTCGTTCATCGCCGCGTAGTCGTCCATGTCGACGAGGAACACCGTGGTCTTCACGACCTGGTCGGCGCGGGTGCCGTGCTCGGCCAGCAGCGCGTCGAGGTTGGCGAGGGCCTGGCGGAGCTGGCCGGCGAGGTCGTCAGCCAGGCCGTCGGGCCCGAGCCCGATCTGGCCGGACACGACGAGCCAGTCACCGGCTCGGACGGCGGGGGTGTACGGACCTGCGGCGGGCACGGCGCCAGCCTAGAGGGGCCGACCGGTCGGCCACTCCGGGGGCAGGCCCTGGTGGCGCCAGACCGCCGCGGCGACGGCCGCGAACGCGGCGTCCGACACCCGGACCGGCTCGTCGCCGGCCGGGTCGACCACCACGTCGACCGGTGGCGTCCGCGAGGCGGCCAGCACCCCGAGCGAGCGGACGGTCAGGTCGTGGACGCCCCCGTCGGCGTCGACGGCGAGCGACTCGGAGGTGACCCACGAGGCGGCCATGTGCGCGGCGCCGACGCAGTAGGAGCGGAGCACCACCTCGTCGAGCGGGTCGCCGGCGTCGACGCGGAGGCGGATGGTGCCGTCGTGCACCTCGGCCTCGGCCCAGCCGCCGTCGCGACCGGCGACGCGGACCCGATCGCCCTCGGTCGAGACCACCGGCCCGTCCGCGGCGGCCCCGGCGAGGAGGACGACCGCCTCGGCCCACCCCGCGGCGCGGGGCGTCGCCGACGTCGGCGGACCGGGCACGTCCACCTCCACCACGTCGAGGCCCGGTGCTGCCGCCCGGATCGCGTCGGCGACCCCGGGCGTGCGGACGACGTGGAGGGTCCCGGTGC
>JAEVZA010000298.1 GCA_023392475.1 Actinomycetes bacterium
GGCCCGGGTGGGACGGACGGTCCGGAGGGCGGTCAGCTGACCGAGCCGAGGCCCTCGGTGAAGCGACCCGCGTGGGACTTCTCGGCCCGGGCGAGGGTCTCGAGCCACTCGGCGATCTCGTCGAAGCCCTCCTCGCGGGCCGTCTTCGAGAAGCCGGGGTACATCTCCGTGTACTCGTAGGTCTCGCCCGCGATCGCGGACCTCAGGTTGTCCTCGGTCGGGCCGACCGGCTCGCCGGTGGCGGGGTCGCCCACCTCGGCGAGGAAGTCGAAGTGACCGAACGCGTGCCCCGTCTCGCCCTCGGCGACGGAGCGGAAGAGGGCGGCCACGTCGGGGTAGCCCTCGACGTCCGCCTTCTGCGCGAAGTACAGGTACCGGCGGTTGGCCTGGCTCTCGCCGGCGAACGCCTCCTTGAGGTTCTCCTCGGTCTTGCTGCCCTTCAGGCTCGCCATGTCGTTGCCTTTCTCATCTGGGGTGTGACTGGTGATCTGCCGGCTCGGGACCCGTGGCCCCGGCCTCGCACGCGGCGCACCGGCCGCGCACGACGACCTCGGTGCTGGTGACCCGGAACCCGTCGGGCAACCCGCCCCCGACGTGGTCGGTCGACGTGAGCGTCGACCAGGTGGCGTCGTCGACGAGGTCCCGCACCATGCCGCAGCCGTCGCACACGAGGTGGTGGTGCGGCTCCTCGACGTTCGCGTCGAAGCGGGCGGCGCCGGTGCCGAGCTCGAGGTGGAGGATCTCGCCCATGTCCGCGAGGTCGTTGAGCGTCTGGTACACGGTGCGCAGCGAGATGCCGGGCACGTCCGCGGCCACCCGCTCGTACACCGCCTCGGCGCTCGGGTGCGTGTGGTCGTCGTGCAGGGCCCGGAACACCGCACGGCGCTGCGGCGTCATCTTCAGGCCCCGCTCGCGGAACCGCTGTGTGAGCTCGTCGGGTGACCGCACCGCGACGGACCGTAGACGGGCGCGACCCAATCTGCAACGGTTGTTGGGATCGTCCACGGGTCGACCGGACCGCGTCGTAACCTGTCGCCCGTGGCCCCCCGACAGCTCGCTCCCCGCCCGTTCGTCCGCGCCGCCTCGCTGGAGGCGCTCCGGGAGGAGACCTTCGACGTCGTGGTGGTCGGCGGCGGCATCACCGGCGCCGGGGTGGCGCTCGACGCGGCGGCCCGCGGGATGCAGGTGGCGCTCATCGAGCGGGACGACTTCGCCTCCGGCACCTCCTCGAAGTCGTCGAAGCTGGTCCACGGCGGCCTCCGCTACCTCCAGCAGGGCGAGATCGGCCTGGTCTACGAGGCCCTGGCCGAGCGCCAGCGGCTGCTGCGCAACGCGCCGCACCTGGTGAAGACGCTGCCGTTCCTCATCCCGATGTTCGGGAAGGGCGGCGTGATCCCGGCCAAGATCTCCCGCCTCCTCGGCACCGCGATGTGGGGCTACGACCTCACCGGCGGGTGGCGGGTCGGCAAGCTCCACGAGCGGCTCGACCAGCACGAGGCGCTCGAGTACATGCCGACGCTGCCGCCGGACCGGCTCGTGTCCGCGTACCTCTACTACGACGCCGCGGCCGACGACGCCCGGCTCGTCCTCACGGTGCTGCGCACGGCGGCGCTCGACCACGGCGCGGTCGTGGCCAACCGGGTCGCCGCCGTGGGGATCACGAAGGACCGCTCGGGCCTCGCCGACGGCGTGGAGGTCGAGGCCGACGGCGAGCGCTTCACGATCCGCACGCGGTCCGTCGTCAACGCCGGCGGCGTGTGGTCCGACGCGGTGCGGGCGCTCGACGAGGGCAGCGACCCCGACTCGATCCGGCCCGCCAAGGGCGTCCACCTCACCGTCCCGTGGGAGAAGGTCCGCAACCGCATCGCCGCGGTGATCCCGGTCCCCCAGGACCGGCGGTCGGTGTTCGTCGTCCCGAACGGGCGCTTCACCTACATCGGCACGACCGACACGGACTACGACGGCCCGATCGACGACCCGCAGTGCACGCCCGAGGACGTCGAGTACCTGCTGTCGGCCATCAACTTCTCGTGCACGGCGGAGATCACCACCGAGGACGTCGTCGGCACGTGGGCCGGGCTCCGGCCGCTCGTGAAGTCGGCCGACAGCGGGCGCACCGCCGACCTGTCGCGCAAGCACAAGGTGGCGCGGTCGGACTCCGGGGTCGTGACCATCACCGGCGGCAAGCTCACGACGTACCGCGAGATGGCCGCCGACACGGTCGACGAGGTGATCGAGACCGTGCTGTCGCTGCGACCGGGGTACGCGGGCTACGGCGCGAGCGGCACGAAGAAGCTGCCGCTGCGCGGCACCGCCGGCTACGACACCCTGGGCGACGCGGCGCAGGTGTACTCCGACGTGCCGGCCGAGGTCGTGCAGCACCTCGGCAACCGCTACGGCGGCGAGGCCCGCGTGCTGATGGCCGCGATCCAGGCCGAGCCGGGGCTGCTCGAACCCCTGGTGCCGGGGCTGCCGTACGTCCGCGCCGAGGCGCTGTTCGCGGTGCGCCACGAGATGGCGACGTCCGTGGACGACGTGCTCTCACGCCGGACGCGCTCGCGCCTGCTCGGCCGCGACGACTCGGCGGACGCGGCGGACGCCGTGGCCGCCCTCGTGGCCGGCGAGCTCGGGTGGGACGACGACGCGGCGGAGGGATCCGTCGCGGCGTACCGGGCCGCGGCCGCGCACGAGCGCAAGGCCGCGGACCTCCCCGAGACGCACCTCGCCCAGCTCCTCGGCGCCTGACGCGCAGGGCGGCCCGGCTCCGGGCGCGGCGGTAGCGTCGCCGACCATGG
>JAEVZA010000354.1 GCA_023392475.1 Actinomycetes bacterium
GGTCTCGGAGGGCGACGGGCCCGCGACCACGATCGCCCCGACGCCCGCGGGCCCGGCGTCCTCCGCGCCCCGCCGGTGGGGCCCGGCCGGCCGGCTCACGGTGCTGCGGCCCGACGCGAACGGGACGCTGGTCGAGGTGGGCCACGTCGACGACCTCGGCGTGGGCGAGCAGGTGCGGTCCGTCCGCTTCCTCGACGACCTCGCCTACGTCGTGACGTTCCGCAGGACCGACCCGCTGTTCGCGATCGACCTCTCGGACCCGACGGCGCCCCGGGTCCTCGGCGAGCTCCACCTCCCCGGCTTCTCCGAGTACCTGCACCCGGTCGCGCCGGGCCGGCTGCTCGGCATCGGCAGCGACGCGACGACGAGCGGCGCGGTCCGTGGCTTCAAGGCGACCCTGTTCGACGTGACCGACCCGACGCGGCCCCGTGAGCTCGACTCGTTCACCCTCCCCGACGGGCAGTCCGCGGTCGGGCAGGACCCGCACGCGTTCACCTGGGACGCCCGCGACGGCCTCGCCGTGGTCCCGATCCAGCGCACCGGGACCTGGTGCGAGCCCGATGCCGGCTGCTCGTCGTCCTCGCCGACGACCGGCGGCATCGCCTCGCTCGTCGTGTCGGTCGGCGGCGACCACCTGCGGGTGCGCGGCACGCTCGTGCACACGAAGGACGGCTGGCCCGTCGCCATCCAGCGGGCCGTCGTCGTCGACGACTCGATCTGGACGGTGTCCTCGGGCGGGCTCGGGCGAACCTCCGTCGCGGACCCGACGTCGGTGGCGCTGCAGCCCTGGTGACGGACGCGGGCGACCGGGTTCAGCTGACCGCGATGACGGAGAGGATCCCGTCGACGGCGCGCAGCTCGTCGGCCGCGGCGGCGGGCACGGCGATGTCGGTCGCGATCGCCATGAGCGCCTTGGTGCCCTGCGCGGTCGCGCCGACCGCCATGTCGCCGATGTTCACCCCGGCGCCGCCGAGCACGGTGCCGACCACGCCGATCATCCCCGGCCGGTCGTCGTTGCGCACGACCAGCAGGTGCTCCGCCGGCGGGACGTCGACGGTGTGGTCGTCGATCATCACGATCGTCGGCACCGACCGCAGCCCCACCAGCGTGCCGGCGAGGCTGTGCTCGCCGGAGCGGATGGTGATGAGGTTCACGTAGTCCCGCGTGGTCGTCGTCGCCGTCGGGCGGACCTCGATGCCCTGCTCCTCGGCGACGGCCGGCGCGTTCACGTACGAGACCGGCTCGCCGCTCGTCGCGCCGAAGAAGCCCTTGAGCACCGACAGCGTGAGGATGCGCGTGTCGTACTCGGCGATGTGGCCCTGGTACTCGATCTCGATGGGCTCCTTGCACTCGCCGCACAGCCCGGCGAACACGCTGCCCAGGCGCTCGGCGAGCGGCAGGTACGGCCGCACCGTCTCCGACGCCTCCGCCGCGCTCACGTTGACCGCGAACGGCACGAAGTCGCCGGCGAGGGCCAGCTCGACCATCTCGGCGATCGTGTCGCCGGCCTTGTCCTGGGCCTCGGCCGTGGACGCGCCGAGGTGCGGGGTGACCACCACCTGGTCGAGCTCGAACAGCGGCGACTCGGTGGTGGGCTCGGCGGCGAACACGTCGAGCGCGGCACCGGCGATCCGGCCCTCCGCGATGGCGGTGGCGAGCGCGGCCTCGTCGACGATCCCGCCGCGCGCCACGTTGATCACGCGCAGCTCCGGCTTGGCGTGCGACAGCATCTCGGCGCCGATCAGGCCCGCGGTCTCCGGCGTCTTCGCGAGGTGCAGCGTGATGAAGTCGGAGCGGGCCATCACGTCCTCGAGCGGCAGCAGCTCCACGTTGATCTGCCGGGCGCGCTCCGGGGACACGAAGGGGTCGTAGGCGACGAGCTTCATGCCGAACGCCATCGCCCGCTGCGCCACGAGCTTGCCGATGCGGCCGAGGCCGATGATGCCGAGCACCTTGTCGGACAGCTCGACGCCCTCCCACTTCGAGCGCTCCCACCGCCCGGCCTTCAGCGCCGCGTGGGCCTGCGGCACGTTGCGGGCCTGCGCGAGCAGGAGCGCCATCGTGTGCTCGGCCGCCGACAGCGTGTTCGACTGCGGGGCGTTCACGACCATCACGCCGCGCTCGGTGGCCGCGGCGACGTCGACGTTGTCCAGCCCGATCCCGGCCCGGCCGACGACGACGAGGTCCGTGCCCGCCTCGAGCACCTCGCGGGTGACCTTCGTGGCGGAGCGGATGATCAGCGCGTGCGCCCCCTGGATCGCGTCCAGGAGGGTCTCGGGCGTCAGGTCCAGACGGACGTCGACCTCGTGCCCCGCGTCCCGCAGGCGCTGCAGCCCGCCGTCCGCGATCTTCTCGCTGACCAGTACTCGCATGGCGCCCATGTTGCCGGACGTGGTCGGGGGCGGCCAGATGGCACCCGCCAGCCCGCCGGGCCCGCTGACCTCACGTGAGCGGCCGTCCGGCGCATGCGCCCGCGGGTGTCGGGCAGGTGGTCCCGGGCGCCGCGCTCCAGTCGCGACCGCCCAGCTGCCGATGGGGTGTGGTCCGCCCGGACCGCGCCGACCCCAGGGGGACCTCATGCACGACGTCCAGCGACCGCGACCGCAGCACGCCGACGACCGGCCCCGACGCCGACGGCGGGGCGCCACCCTCCTCGCCGTGGCCGCAGCCGCCACCGCGTGGCTGACGGTCGCCTGCACCCTCCCGCCGCCCGGCGGCGGCACCACCACCACGACCGTGCCCGGCGCGGGGAACGTGGCGATCGCGCAGACCATCACCGGGTTCCAGCAGCCGTGGGAGATCGGGTTCCTCCCCGACGGCACGCCGCTGCTCACCGAGCGGGGCGGCCGCGTGGTCGCGGTCGTGGCCGGTGCCCGCAAGGTGGTCGGGGCGATCGCCGACGTCGTCGCGTCGGGCGAGGGTGGGCTGCTCGGCCTCGCCGTCGACCCGGGGTTCGCCACGAACCGCTTCGTCTACACCTGCTACGACTCCGGCTCCGGCACGACGGTCACCGACGTGCGCGTGGTCCGCTTCCGGGTGGCCGAGGACCTCGGCTCCCTGACCGGTGCGACGCCCGTCCTGACCGGCATCCCCGCCGGGGCCGGGAACCGGCACCAGGGCTGCCGCCTCGCGGTCGGGCCCGACGGGATGCTGTGGGCGACGACCGGCGACACGGCGCAGCCGACCCCGCCGCAGGACGTGCGCAGCCGAGCCGGCAAGGTGCTCCGCATGACGCTCGCCGGCGCCCCCGCGCCCGGCAACCCCGGCGGTTCGTGGGACCCGTACGTGTACACGATCGGCCATCGCAACCCGCAGGGCCTCGCCTTCCGCCCGTCCGACGGCGCGGCGTTCGAGGTGGAGCACGGGACCGGCTGCGACGACGAGGTCAACCGCCTCGTCCCCGGCGGCAACTACGGGTGGAACCCGGTCGGCAACGGCTACGACGAGTCGAAGCCCATGACCGACCTGTCGATCCCCGGCGCCATCCCCGCCGTGTGGTCGAGCGGCTGCCCGACGATCGCCCCGTCGGGCGCCACGTTCGTGCAGGGTGCGCCGTGGGGCGCCTGGCAGGACCAGCTCGCCGTCGCGGTGCTCAAGGGCACGCGGCTGATGTTCGTGCGCATCTCGGGGTCGACCCTCCAGGGCATCGACGTCCGGCTCACGAACCAGGGACGCCTGCGCACCGTCCGCCAGGGCCCCGACGGGAGCCTCTGGGTGGCCCAGGACGCCAACCCGGGCTCGCTCCTCCGGCTGGTGCCCGCCCCCTGAGGCCTTCGACCCGGATCGTCAGCCCCGCTTCGGTCAGGGCGTGAGGGTGAGCGGCGGGAGGTCGTCGGCCGGGGTGAACCCGAGCACCTGGCCGTAGAAGGACAGCTCCGCCTGGAGCGCGGCGACGATCGTCTCGGACCGGCGGAAGCCGTGCGCCTCGCCCTCGAACACCACGAGCGCGTGCGGCACGCCCGCGGCGGCGAGCGCGTCCCGCAGGACCTCGGCCTGCGACGGCGGCACGACCGGGTCGTCCGCGCCCTGCAGCAGCAGGACCGGGCTGCGCAGCCGATCCGCGTGGTGCAGCGGCGACCGCTCCCGGTACCGGTCGGCGGCGGCGGGCCACGGCCCGACCAGGCCGTCGAGGTAGCGGGACTCGAACTTGTGCGTGTCCTCGGCCAGCGTGCGCAGGTCGGTGACGCCGTAGAGGCTGCACGCGGCGGCGAACGCGTCGGATCGGTCGTCGTGGTGGCACAGCGCGGCGAGGGCCGTGAAGCCGCCCGCCGACCCGCCGCGGATCACGCAGCGGTCGCCGTCGACGATCCCCTGCGCCGCGAGCCAGCGCGCCGCGGCCACGCAGTCCTGGACGTCGACCACGCCCCACTCGCCGTCCAGGAGGTCGCGGTAGCGGCGGCCGTACCCGGTCGATCCCCGGTAGTCGACGTCGACGACCGCGAACCCGCGGGTCGTCCAGAACTGCACCGACGTCGAGTACTCGGCGCGGGCCGCGCCGGTCGGGCCGCCGTGGATCCGCACCACGAGCGGTGGCGCCTCGTCCGGCGGACCGTGCGCGACCGCGGAGCTCGGCCGGTACAGCAGCCCGTGGGCGACCGCGCCGTCCGCGGTCGGGAAGTCGATCGACTCGGGCATGGACACGGACCTCGGATCCGGCCGCACGGCGTCGGTGCGGTGGTCGACGACCGTGCCGGTGACGAGGTCGATCGTCCACGCGGAGGTGGGCAGGTCGCCCGCGCCGCCGGCCACGGCGACGATCGACCCGCGCACGCTCAGGTGCTCGACCGAGGTGAACGTCGGTCCGGGGACCGGCGCGATGTCACCCGTGAACGGGTCCCAGACGTGGATGCCATCCATCCCGCCCCGGCTGACGACGAACACGACCCGGCCGTCGTCGGCGAAGCCGTAGCGGCGCCCGCCGGCGACCCAGCGCGGCTCCCCCACCTCGCCGGGCACGTCGGGGGTGGCGGCCGGGGCGTCGCCGGCGCCCTCGTCGGGCAGGCCGGGCG
>JAEVZA010000365.1 GCA_023392475.1 Actinomycetes bacterium
ACGCTCGACGTCGGCGACGTCGGCGGGTCGCCGCTCCCAGCGGAGCCCGCCCGCCCCGGCGAGGTCGGCCACCCGTTCCCCGGCGACGGGTGCCACGACCACGACCTCGGCCCCCGCCGATGCCAGCTGCTCCGCCCGCCGGGAGCCGACCCGACCGGCGCCCACCACCACGCAGCGCCGCCCGGCGACGCGGAGCTGCACCGCCAGCCCCTGCGGGTCCGGTCCGGTGCGATCCGTCAACCGATCGCCTGGCCCTCGGACCGGCGCTCCTCGTGGAAGGCGAGGATCTGCAGCTCGACGGCGAGGTCCACGTCGCGCACCTGCACCGGCGCGGGGACGTCGAGCACGGTCGGCGCGAAGTTCAGGATCGAGCGGATGCCGGTGGCCACGAGGCGGTCGGCCGCGTCCTGGGCCGCCCCCGGCGGCACGGCGATGATGCCGATCGCCACGGACTCGGCGGCGACGAGGTCGTTCAGCTCGTCCTGGTGGCGGACCGTCAGCCGGCCGATCTGCTGGCCGACCTTGGACTCGTCGATGTCGACCACCCCGACCACGGTGAAGCCGCGGTCGGTGAAGCCCGCGAACTTGGCGAGCGCCGAGCCGAGGTTGCCCGCGCCGACGATCACGCACGGCCAGTCGTGGTCGAGGCCCAGCTCCCGCCGGATCTCCACAAGGAGCTGCTCGACGTCGTAGCCCACGCCCCGGGTGCCGTAGCTGCCGAAGTGGGAGAGGTCCTTGCGCACCTTGGCGGCGTTGACGCCGGCCAGGTCGGCGAGCTGCTCGGAGGAGACGGTCGGCCGGCCCTCGGCCTGCAGGTCGAGCAGGCAGCGGTGGTACACGGGCAGGCGCGCGACGGTGGCGTCGGGGATCGCCGAGCGGCGCGCGGACGGGGCCATCCGTCGACGGTACCCCGCTCGTGCTCGCGTTCACAAAGTGTCCCCGTCGGGCCGAATGGGACTCCCCCGCGCCGCGGGGTCATGCTGGGGCGGATGGATCCGATCGAGGACCAGGCATGACCGCCGCGGCGGCGATGGGCGCCCTCGCCACGCTGGTGTCCGTCGCCTTCTGCCTCTCCACGCTCGAGCGGTACCGGGCGCGGCGGCGCCGCCACGAGCTGGCGTGGACCATCTCCATGGCGATGTTCGCCCTGGCCTCGTTCGCCTACTTCTGCGCCGCCGCCATCGGCTGGGGGCCCCTCGACTTCCGCGCCTTCTACCTCTTCGGGGCCATCCTCAACGTCCCGTACCTGGCGCTCGGCACCGTCTACCTGCTGGCCGGGACGCGGGCGGGCGACGTCACCCGTCGCTGGCTCGACCTCGTCGCCGTGTTCTGCGCCGGGGTCGTGCTCACCGCCCCCATCTCCGGGACGCTCGACGTGCCGGGCATCCCGTCGGGCAAGGAGGTGTTCGGCGTCGGGCCGCGGGTCATGGCCGCCGTCGGCTCGGGGGTCGGCGCGACCGTCCTCGTCGTCGGGGCCGTGTGGTCGGCGGTCAGCCTCCTGCGCCTCCGCCGCCGCCCGGGCGTCGGCGCGTCCGCCTCGATCTCCCCCGGCCGCCTCGCCCTCACCAACGTGCTGATCGCGATCGGGTCGATCGTGCTCGGCACCGGCGGCACCCTGTTCGGCACGGGCGACCAGATGGTCGACTTCGGGATCTGGTTGGCCGTCGGCGTGTCGATCCTGTTCGCCGGGTTCCTGGTGTCGAACCCGGTGCGGCCGGTGGCGCACCCGGTGCCGACGCTGTCGCCCTGGTGGAGCGAGCTGTACGAGCTCGCGACCACGCCGGACCCGGCGCCCGGCCCGGCCGACGCGCCGGAGCCCGCGCTCGCCGCGGCCGACGCGCCCCTCGCCGGCTAGGTCAGCAGCCGGCGGAGGACCTTGCCACCGAGGCCGCGCGGGATGTCGTCGACGAACCAGACCTTGTTCGGGCACTTGTAGCGGGCGAGGCGCTCGGCGCAGAAGTCGATCACGTCGTCCTCCTCGACCGAGATGCCGGGCCGCACCTTCACGTAGGCCTTCACCGACTCCCCGGTGTGCGGGTGCGGCACGCCGACGACCGCGCACGCCTCGATGCCGGGGTGCTCGAGGAGCACCTCCTCGACCTCGGCCGGGAAGACGTTGAAGCCCGACACGATGATGAGGTCCTTGGCCCGGTCGACGAGGTAGAGGTAGCCGGCGTCGTCGACGACGGCGACGTCGCCGGTGCGCAGCCAGCCGTCCTCGGTCAGCACCCGGGCGGTGGCCTCGGGGTCCTGCCAGTAGCCGACGAACACGTTGGGGCCGCGCACGAGCAGCTCCCCCGCGTCGCCCACGAGCACGTCCTCGCCGTCCGCGTCGACGAGCCGCAGCTCGACGCCGGGGACCGGGATGCCGACGGAGCCCTGCGGCGCGTCGGTACCGGTCGGCGAGCACACGACCGGCGAGGCCTCAGTGAGCCCGTAGCCCTCGTCGATGTGCAGCGCGAACCGGGCCTCCATCGCCTGCGCCACCTCGACGGGGAGCTTGGCGGCGCCCGACACGGCACGCCGCACGCGGCGGAACACGTCGGGCTCGACGCCGGGCAGGCCCGCGAACGCCGCCCACATCGTCGGCGGCCCGGACACCGTCGTGATGCCGTGCTTCTCGATGGTCTCGAGCGCGGAGACCGGGTCGAAGCGCTCGACGAGCACGACCCGCGCCCCGGTGGCGAGGGCCACGCCCAGCACCACGTTCAGCCCGAAGATGTGGAACATCGGCAGGAGCCCGAACACGACGTCGTCGGGGCGCTGCATGTCCTCGCCCGAGGCGAGCGCCTGGCGGATGTTCGTGTAGAGGTTGCCGTGCGTGAGCATCGCGGCGCGGGGCGCGCCGGCGGTGCCCGACGTGAAGACGAGGACGGCGAGGTCCTCGGGGTCGCGCTCGACGACGGGCGCCGGCGCGTGCACCACGAGGTCGTCCAGCAGGAGCCCGGCGTGGCCCTCCGGCTCGAACCCGGCGCCGATGACGTGGCGGACCGACGGCACGTCGTCGGGCCCGAGGTCCTGGAACGCGGCGCGACCCGCCGGCGCGACCACCACCGCCGCGGCCTCGACCTCGCGCAGCTCGTGGGCCATCGCGGCCGACGGGTTCGACGGGTTGAGCGGCACGGCGACGAGGCCGGCGCCCAGCGCGGCGAGGTACGACACCACGAAGTACCAGTTGTTGCCGGCGACGATGGCGAGCCGCTCCCCCGGCTCGAGGCCGAGCTCGACGAGGCCGCCGCGGAGGTTCGCGACCTGCTCCCGCAGGGTGCCGTAGTCCGTGCTGCGCCCCCGACTGACGAGGGCGATCGCCTCGGCCGGGTGACCGTCGATGATCGTCGCCAGGTTCACCGACGGCGCACGCTACTTCCCCCCGCTCGACCGGGTCGGCCGGGTCGGCCGGTCGATCAGTGGGGAGCGAGCACGACCAGCTGCAGGAACGTCGCGCCGACGATCACGAGCAGCAGGACGGCGATGGCGATCGTCGTGTTGCGCCTCACGGAGCACCTCCCCCCGCACGGCGGCCGAGCTGCACCGGGATCCCGGGCCCGGGTTCGGGGCCGTCGACGGGTCGCAGGGTCACCGGATCGCCCGCGGCCACGCCGAGGTCGTCCGCGGCGGAGGCCTGGCGGGCGGCGAGCGCGACGAGCCCGTAGCTGTCGATGATGAGACCCACGCCACCGGGCGTGATGTCCTCGAACGAGGTGGCCCGCCGGGCGGACCGCCGGCGACCGTCGAGCAGCAGCTCGAAGTGGTCCCCCATCGCGTCGAGCTCGTCGGGGTCGACGTTGAGCTGCGCGTTGCCGTACCGGTCGACCCACAGGACCTCGGCCACGAGCGCGCCCTCCTCCTCGCGGGTCAGGGGCATGATCCCCGGCAGCAGCCCGGCCGGGTCGACGAGCTCGCCGAGCTCCTCGAGCGGGACGCCGCGGCAGAGGTGGGCGGCGGCCGGGGCGAACACGTCGCGGCCGTCGAACGTCGGGCCGTGCGCCGGGAGCTGGTACTCGGGGTCGTTGAGCCAGACGGCCCGGCTCGCGCCGCCGACCATGCCGACCGCCGGGGCGAGCACGCCGTTGTCGGGGCCGAGCAGCACCGCGGCGCCGTCGGCCACCTCGACCGCCACGGCCCGCCGGCTCGAGCCGACGCCGGGGTCGACCACCGCGATGATGACGCCGGGGGCGAGGTACTGGACGCTGCGGGCCAGGGTGAGCCCGGCGGCGCGCACGTCGTACGGGGCGATGCCGTGGGTGACGTCGATGACCGCGGCGCGGGGTTCGAGCTGGCGGATCACCGAGTGCACGACCCCGACGAACTCGTCCGCGTACCCGTAGTCCGAGAGGAAGGACACGGTGTCGTACCGGAGGGGCGGGTCGGCGTCGGCCATCGGGTCGACCGTACCCACCGCCGGACGGAGACCGAAATCCCGCCCGGTCGACGGCGCTCAGGCGCCGAGCTCGCGCGACCGGTCCGCCGCCGCGTCGACCGCGTCGAGCACCGCGGCGCGCACCGCCCGGGACTCGAGCACCCGCAGCGCGGCAGCCGTCGTGCCGCCCGGCGAGGTCACGTTCTGCCGAAGGGTTGCGGGTGGAGTCTCGCTCTGCGCCAGGAGCTCGCCGGCGCCGGTCACGGTTGCCCTTGCCAGGCGCTGCGCCAGG
>JAEVZA010000386.1 GCA_023392475.1 Actinomycetes bacterium
GCGTCGTCCCGCCCGACCGGCGCGCACGCGGGCGGCGGCACGGCTCGCGGCCCGCGCCTCGGTCGCCCTCGTCGTCGCCGCGACGGTCGGGCTCGCGGCGGCCACGTGGTCCTCCACGCCGGCGCTCGCGAAGTTCGACGGCGGGTCGAACGCCACGAACACCATGTCCTCCGGCGAGCTGGAGGTGCCGACGTCGATCGGCTGCACCTGGACCTCCGGCACGACGCTCGGCGTCACCTGGTCCGTGCCCGCCGGCATCGCCACGTCCGCGCAGGTCGTGCGCACGACGCTGGCCGGCGGCTCGTCGACCGTCACCGCGACGGCCACCCCCGAGACGCTCGGCACCGCGGCCGTCACGCCGCCGACGCCGGTGACCACCCCGTACCAGTACGGCGTGCGCACCGCGCGCTCGCCGTGGACCTCCGACGTCTCCACGACGGTCCGCAGCGACGAGTGCGGCGGCGCCATCGACGAGTTCGCCGGGTCCGGGACGTCCGGCTCCTCGGGCGACGGCGGCGACGCCCTGAGCGCCCGCCTCAACGCGCCCCGCGGCGTGGCGGTCGCGCCCGACGGGACCGTGTACGTCGCCGACACGTCGAACAACAAGATCCGCCGGATCGCCACCGACGGCACGATCACCAGCTTCAACGGCGGGTCGACCGCCAGCGCGTGCACCTACGCGGGGTCCCGCACCGCGCTCGGGCTCAACGCGCCCCGGGGCGTCGCGGTGGACGACGCCGGCAACGTCTACGTCGCCGACACCGGTGCCGCGTGCGTGCGCAAGATCGACCCCGCCGGCAACGTGACCCGGGTCGCCGGCGGCGGCGCGACGACCACCTGCACCTCCACCAGCGTCGCCGCGACCGCCCTCAGCCTGTCGTCGCCCAGCTCGGTGGCCGTCGACGACGCGGGGGCGGTCGTCATCGCCGACACGGGCCGGAACTGCGTGCGCAAGGTCACCTCGGGCACGGCGACGCTGGTCGCGGGCGGCGGTGCCACCACCACCTGCCCGACCACGTCGCTCGCCGCGACCGCGGTCAGCCTGTCCGGCCCGATCGGGGTGGCCGTGGACGGCAGCGGCGCGGTCCTGATCGCCGACACCGGGCGCAACTGCGTGCGCAAGGTCGCGTCGGGCACGGTCACCACCGTGCTCGGGGGCGGGTCGACGACCTCGTGCACCGCCACCGCCGCGCCCACGGCGATCAGCCTGTCCGGGCCGGAGGGCGTCGTGGTCGACGCGACGGGCCGGGTGATCGTCTCCGACACGGGCCGGCGCTGCCTCCGTGACGTCGTCGCCGGGACCGCCGGCCAGTCCGCCTTCACCGGCGGCAACGGCACGACGGGCGACGGCGGTCCGGCGGTGGCCGCGCTGGCCAGCACCCCGTCGGGGGTGGCGGTCGATCCGACCGGCGACCTCCTGGTCACCGACCGGGGCACGGGCAGCGGCGCCAACCGGGTGCGGATCGTCCGGGCACCCCTGCCCTGACGGCACCCGCCCCCCTGCCGCCCTCCCCCGGCACCCCGCCCGTCCCGCTGCCGCCCTCCCCCGGCACCCCGCCCGTGTCCCGGGTGTGTCGGGGTGCCGTGGTTGACTTGGGGGACCATGGCCGACCGGACGTCCCCCCGCAGCTCCGCCCCCGAGGCCGCCCGCAACCGCACGGCGGACACGTACGACGAGAAGAGCATCCAGCTGCTCGAGGGCCTGGACGCCGTGCGCAAGCGCCCGGGCATGTACATCGGCGGCACCGGGCCGGAGGGCCTCCACCACCTCGTCTGGGAGCTGATCGACAACGCGGTCGACGAGGCCGCCGCCGGCTTCGCCAACCTCGTCGAGGTCACGCTCCACAAGGACGGCTCGGTCGAGGTGGCGGACAACGGCCGCGGGATCCCGATCGGCAAGAAGGACGGCAAGCGGACGGCGCTCGAGATCGTCTTCACGGAGCTGCACGCGGGCGGCAAGTTCGGCGGCGGCGCCTACTCCGCCTCGGGCGGGCTGCACGGGGTCGGCGCGTCGGTCGTGAACGCCCTCGCCGCCAAGCTCGTGGTCGAGGTGGACCGGGACGGCGCCACCCACCGGCTCACGTTCGTGCACCGCGTGCCCGGCAAGGTCGACGCCAAGGGCCACTTCCGGCCCGGCTCGACGCTGGAGGTCGTCCGGAAGGTCCCGCCGCGCCGCACCGGCACCCGGGTGCGGTTCTGGCCGGACCTCGAGATCTTCGACCCGGGGCTCACGATCGCCACCGACCAGGTGCGCGACCACTGCGCGCAGGTCTGCTTCCTCGTGCCCGGGCTCAAGGTCCGCCTGGTGGACAAGCGCGGGCCCGGGCGCGAGCCCGAGGAGTTCGTGGCCAAGGGCGGCCTCGCGGACCTCGTCGAGTCGATGTCGATCGGCGAGCCGGTCACGGACGTCGTCACCCTCCACGGCACCGGCACCTTCGAGGAGAAGATCCCGGTCGACGGCCGCATGACGCTCGTCGAGCGCACGTGCACGGTGGACCTCGCCCTGCGGTGGGTCAAGGGCTACGACACGGTGGTCTCGAGCTTCGTCAACACCATCCCCACGACCGAGGGCGGCACGCACGTGGGCGGCTTCGACCGCGCGCTCGGCAAGGTCGCGAACGACACGCTGCTCGCCGGGTCGAAGAAGCTCGCCAAGCTCTCGAAGTCGGGCCAGGACCGCGCCGAGAAGGCCGACGTGCAGGAGGGCCTCGTCGCCGCGGTGAAGGTGACCTTCCCGGAGCCGCAGTTCAAGGGCCAGACGAAGCAGGAGCTCGGTACCCCGGCGATCGGCTCGATCGTCTACGAGGTCGTCCGGGACGGCTTCACGAACTGGTTGGAGGGCGGCGGCAAGAAGACCCACATCGCCGCCCTCCGCGAGAAGCTGGCCGCTGCCGTGCTCAACCGGGTGCAGGCCAAGGCCTCGCTCGAGGCCCGCCGCAAGGCCTCCGCCCTCTCGTCGGCCGGCATGCCCGACAAGCTGGCGGACTGCCGGTCCCACGGCCCCGACGCCGAGCTGCTCATCGTGGAGGGCGACTCCGCCGCCGGCCCGGCCAAGGCCGGGCGCAACGCCGAGTACATGGCCGTCCTGCCGCTGCGGGGCAAGGTCGTGAACGCCGGCAAGTCCACGATGAAGCAGGTGGTCGAGAACGCCGAGGCCCAGGCCCTGTTCACGGCCATCGGCGCCGGCTCGGGCCGGGACTTCAAGATCGAGAACGCCCGCTACGGCCGCATCATCATCCTCTGCGACGCGGACGTGGACGGCAGCCACATCCGCTGCCTGCTCCTCACGCTGATCCACGCCTACATGCGGCCCCTGCTCGAGGAGGGGCGGGTGTACGCGGCGCAACCCCCGCTGTACACCGTCAAGGTGGGCGACCGCACGGTCCACGCCTTCTCGGAGGAGGAGAAGCTCCGGCTCACCGACGAGCTCGCCAGCGGCAACCGCAAGGCGGAGAACCTCCAGTGGGTGCGGTTCAAGGGGCTCGGCGAGATGGACGTCGAGGAGCTCGCCGTGACCTGCCTGGACCCCGGCACCCGCATCCTGCGGCGCCTGACGATGGATGACGCAGCGGCGGCGGCGCAGGCCGCCGAGCTGTTCGACACGCTGTTCGGGAACGACGTCGCGAAGCGCCGCCAGTACCTCCTCGAGCACTCCGACCTGGTCGACCGCGAGGCGCTGGACGTCTGATCCGCGGCGGGGAAAGGTGGGATCACCCACCCGTCCGGCGTGGACACCCGGCCGACCGCATCGGTACCGTTCACACCTCCGGGGGACACTTGGGGCGGTTGGTGGCTGACGACGGTCGTCTGATCAAGGTGCAGAGCGAACGCCTCGGGCACATCCCGGCGTTCGACGGCTTCCGCGGGATCTTCGTGCTCCAGGTGGTGCTGTACCACTGCGGGGTCACCGCCAAGCTGTTCCCGGGCTCGCCGATCATCATCGACTGGTTCTTCGTGGCCAGCGGGTTCCTGATCACGTCGCTGCTGCTCGACGAGCAGAACCGGAGCGGCTCGCTCGACATGCGCCGCTTCTACACGCGCCGCGCGCTGCGCCTCTTCCCGGCGATGTACGTGATGATCGGCGTCTTCACGCTGATGATGCTGGTCGTCCACTTCGTCGCTCCCGACGCCCTGGACAAGGCGGGGCTGTGGTGGCTCGAGTCGCTCGCCGCCAGCCTCTACGTCTACTTCCTGGTGGCGGCGTTCTTCCCGCTCTCGATGGGCGCGATCGGCCACACGTGGAGCCTGACCGTGGAGGAGCAGTTCTACTTCTTCTGGCCGTTGCTGCTGCGGCGGACGCTCAAGCGGGCCACCCGCCGGTCGGACCGCAACCTGATCATCGGCTGCCTGGTGTTCATCGCACTGTTCGTGACGATCCGGCTGAGCCTCCAGCACGTCGTGTCGTGGGACGGGATCGAGGCCCACTACGTCGACCAGCACCACATCACCTGGCAGGGCGTGCTGTACCGCATCGCCGCCGTCCGGCCCGACATGATCGTCTGCGGCTGCCTGCTCGCCTTCATCGCCCGGGCCATCCCGCGCCCGCTGACCACGAGGGCCCGACGCATCATCGCGGTGCTGGGCGCGATCGGGTGGGTGCTGTTCTTCGCCACGATGCTGACGGCCACCCGCTTCCCCGTGTTCACGATGTTCGGCAGCGTGGGCTACCAGATCGCGCTCTGGTCGCTGATGCCGATGGTCCTCGACCTGTACTTCCGCCAGCAGTCCCTCGTGGCGCGGGGCCTGTCGTACCGACGGGCGCAGTGGTTCGGTCAGCGCTCGTACGGCATCTACCTCTGGCACGTCCCCGTGCTCCTGCCGTTCCTCGCCGCGATCGACCAGGCCCACGGCGCCAAGAAGGCGGTGCTCGGCACCTTCGTCGCCGGGCTCGGCGTCCTCGCCGGGCTGGCGAGCTACCGGTTCGTCGAACGCCGGTTCCTGCACATCAAGGCGACCCGCTTCACCGCGCCGCAGGACCGGCTCCGCTCGGAGATGGCCGACGGCGAGGTCCCCGATCCCGGGCCGGGCCAACCGGTGACGGAGCCCTCGTGACCGACGCCGCCACCACCCAGGGGCCCATCCGGCTGGACGCCCCGCGCACGAGGTACGAGCCCGCGTTCGACGGCATGCGAGCCGTGACCGTGATCTCGATCATGATCTTCCACTTCGGGTTCGACCAGTTCTACGAGGGCGGCGTCATCAACGTCGACGTCTTCTTCGTGCTGTCGGGCTTCCTGATCACGAACCTGCTGCTCGACGAGCAGCACCGCGAGGGCCGGGTCAGCTTCCGGGGCTTCTACCACCGCCGCATCCTCCGGCTGTTCCCCGCGATGTACACGGTCATCGGCGTGTACGTCCTGTTCGCGCTCGTCATCGGGTGGTCGCACCCGAGCATCTGGGGCGAGATCGTCGCCGCGGCGCTGTACTCGTACCAGCTGTTCCTCGGCTTCTTCGGGTTCGGCTCCCCGGAGCAGCCGCGGTACCTGCTCCACCTCTGGACGCTCTCCGTGGAGGAGTGGTTCTACTTCTTCTGGCCGCTGCTCCTCATCGTGTCGCTGCGGAAGATCCGCTGGCAGAAGGTGCTCCTGGTCGGATCCGTCCTGTTCATGGCGTTCTGGATGGTGGTCCGGTTGTCGGGGTCCGCCGCGGGCGTCGACTGGCAGGGCGGGGCCGACGCGTTCGACGCGCTCGGCTACGGGGGGCAGGTGCTCTACCGGTTCTCCACGATGCGCTTCGACATGCTCGTCGCCGGCTGCCTGCTCGCGATCGTGCGCCGCCGGCTGGGCGAGGAGCTCACCCACCGCCAGGCCCGCATCATCGGCGTCCTCGCCGCGATCGGCCTCGCGCTGTTCCTCGGCGAGTCCGTGCTGGCCGGCCGCGTCCACTTCTTCGACCCGTTCGGCAGCCTCGGGTTCAACCTCGCCCTGCTCGGCATCCCGCCCGTCGTGCTCTGGGTGCACTTCCACCGGAAGTCCTGGGCCGTCGGCTGGCTGTGCGTGCCGCTGATGGTGTGGGTGGGTCGGCGCTCCTACGCGCTGTACCTCTGGCACGAGATCCTGAACGGCGTCGTGCCGACCGCCCACGGCAAGGTGCCGCTCGTCCTGCGCACCGTCCTGCTCCTGGCGCTGAGCGCGGGGGTCGCCGAGCTGTCCTGGCGCTTCATCGAGTCGCCGTTCCTCCGCAAGAAGACGGCCACCTACGGCCGCGGGACGAGCGGCCTCGAGGCCGACGCGCCGAAGCCCGGGCCCGGGGACGCGGCGCCGAGCTGACCCGCGGCGGTCCCGGTCGCGCGGCACCCGGGGCCGGACGCGGGACGGAGGGCCCGAGGGCCCTCCGTCCGTTACCGCTCCGCGCCAGGGGGGACGGCGCGTGCGGTGATTTCCTCCGACGTCAGGGGGGTGCCGTCGGGGAGATCGATCGCCGTCAGGCGGCGTCGGCGACGGCCTTGACCTTCTTGGCCGGGGCCTGGCGGTCGAGCAGCTGGTCCGTGATCGGGGAGGCGGCCTTGGCGGCGGCCGTGGCCACGGACTTCGAGGTGCTGACGACCTTCGTGGCGAACTTGGCCTGGTTGTCGATCAGCTCGAGGGGCGTCGGGATGACCTCGGCGTAGGGCAGCGTCGGGACCTCGGGCACCCGCTCGAGGATGAGGGCCACCACGGTGCCGACGGCGGTGGTGACGGGCTGCTTGGCGTTGCCGAGCGCGGTGACGATGCGGTCCTGGACCTCGGAGATCGGGTCGAGCAGGGTGTCCATGGTGGTGCTCCGTTGCGGGTCGGGGACGGGGGTGCGTCCCGGAGGGGGGTTCCGTCCGCCGACGTCGCTGGCGGCGGACGGTCTGCTTGCTCAGGTGCTAACTGTAGCAAGCAGTGCGAGCTCCGTCAACCACCGCGCTCACCCGAGTTCGCACCCGCTCGCCGGCGGCGCGCGCCGGAACAACCCTGAACTCCGGTCGGTTGGACCGTGGAAACCCGACTACGTTGGTCGGGTATCACAGCAACCGGCACCGCCGAGGAGAGAACACCATGGCCATCCGACTGGGCGACGAGGCCCCCGACTTCACCGCCGAGACGACCGAGGGGACGATCAACTTCCACGACTGGAAGAAGGGCAGCTGGGCCGTGCTCTTCTCCCACCCGAAGGACTTCACGCCGGTCTGCACGACGGAGCTCGGCGCGGTCGCGAAGCTGAAGGACGAGTTCGACAAGCGCGGCACCAAGGTGATCGGGCTGTCGGTCGACCCCGTCGACTCGCACGGCGACTGGAGCAAGGACATCGAGGAGACGCAGGGCAGCGCCGTCAACTTCCCGCTGATCGCCGACCCCGACCGCAAGGTCGCCGACCTGTACGACATGATCCACCCGAACGCGAACGACACGCTGACCGTGCGCTCCGTGTTCGTCGTCGGCCCCGACGACAAGGTGAAGCTCACGCTGACCTACCCGGCGTCCACCGGTCGGAACTTCGACGAGATCCTCCGCGTGATCGACTCGCTCCAGCTCACCGCGAACCACAAGGTCGCCACCCCGGCGAACTGGGAGCAGGGCGAGGACGTGATCATCGGCTCGGCCGTGTCCGACGAGGACGCCAAGTCGCTGTTCCCCGACGGCTGGCGCGCGCCGAAGCCGTACCTGCGCTACGTGCCCCAGCCGCAGGACTGAGCCCGCCCGGGCGGGGCGGTCGCCGCGGGAGCCGCCGCTAGGCTCCCGCGGTGGCCGCGCCCCCGAGCTCGACCGTGGGCGCCGGGCCCGACGTGGTCGTCCCCGGTTCCCAGCAGCTGCTCCCGGCGCTGCTGGTGATCGTCACCCTGATCGCCCTGGTCGTGGTCGCGACGACGCTCGTGGTCCGCCGTCGCCGGTCGCGCCGCGGTGAGCCGAGGCGTCGACCGGTCGTGCTCGCGACCGCGACGGTCGTGGCGCTGGTCGCCGCCGGCCTCGCGTTCGCCAACCGGCCCCCGCCCTTCTTCGTCCCGCGGTTCGTGGCCCTCCCCCGGCTGCTCCCGCCCGACGCGTTCTTCTACCGGCGCGCGGACTCGCTCCCGGTCTCCCCCGACAGCGCGCGCTGGATCCGCGCCCAGGGGGCGCAGGTGCTGGGACCGAACTTCTCGGGCCGCGTCGTGGACGGTGTCGTCTACGGGATCCCGTTCAACCTGGTCGACCGCGGCACCCCGACCGAGGACGTGTCGATCCGTCGCGGGACCGCCACCTCGTACCCCGGGCCGTACCCGATCAGCGACCCGGCCTACATCCAGTCCATGCCGACCTACGGCGTGGACATGCACTACGTGGCCATCGACGAGGGCCGGCACCTCATGTGGGAGCTGGGCAGCGCCCGGGCGTGGTTCGGCCGCTGGGAGGCCGACTACGGGGCCCGGTGGCGCCTCGACTCGCTCGACTACGGGCACGGGTCGACGACCGGCTCGGGCCTGCCGCTGATGCCGGGCGTGATCTCCTACGACGAGGTGGCCCGCGGGCGGATCGATCACGTGGTGCTGGCGGGCAGCCCCGTCTCGGCGCCCGGCCGGTGGATCTGGCCGGCACGGAAGACCGACGGGCGCTCGACCGACCCCGACGCGCCGCCGCAGGGCGCGTGGTTCCGGCTCCGGGCGGACGCCGACCTCTCGAAGCTCGGACCGCAGGCACGCGTCGTGGCCGAGGGGTTGCAGCGCTACGGCGCCATCCTGTCGGACACCAGCCCCGGGTTCCGGGTGCGGGGCACCCCCGACGCGCGGTGGGACGACGCGGATCTGCGCACGCTCGGCACGCTCAGCACCGACGACTTCGAGGTGGTCGACAGCTCGGGCGTCATGGTGTCGCCCACCTCGATGGCGGCGCGACCGGCGACGGGCTGATCGCCGGAGGTCAGCCCGGCACGCCGTCGAGCGAGCCGGCCGCACGGTCGGCGGCGAGCCCCACCGCGGTGCGGAAGAGGTCGCGCCAGCGCGTGTCCGTGAGCCCGAGCTCCACGAGCAGCCGCTCGGCCTCGAGGTCCGCGCCGCCGTCGTC
>JAEVZA010000465.1 GCA_023392475.1 Actinomycetes bacterium
GCGCCCGGTCGCGTCCGGTACGGTCGCCCGCATGACGCAGGAGCGGTCGGGACGGGCGGGCGGCGACGGCGGAGCGGCGGTCGGCGCCGGGACCGGCGGCGATGCGGAGGACCCGCTCGCCCCGTACGCCGGTCACGAGGGGACCGTCGGGCGCGTCTTCGCCACCTCCGAGCCGTGGTGGCCGGAGCCGCCGACCCGGCGGGAGGGCGCGCCGAACATCGTCGTCGTCATGTGCGACGACCTCGGCTACGCGGACCTCGGCTGCTACGGCTCGGAGATCCCCACCCCGAACGTCGACCGCCTCGCGGCGGACGGCCTCCGCTACACCGACTACCACGCCACCCCGATGTGCTCGCCGACCCGGGCCGCGCTGCTCACGGGCCTCGAGCCGCACCGCGCCGGCGTCGGCCACGTGGCGCACTCGGACCCGGGCTTCCCGGGGTACGCGATGGAGCTCACGCCCTTCGCCCCGACGTTGCCCGAGCTGCTCCGCTCCGCGGGATACCAGACGCTGATGGTCGGCAAGTGGCACCTCACGAAGGACAGCCAGGTCAACGACGCGGGGGACCGGTCGTCGTGGCCGCTGCAGAAGGGCTTCGACCGCTACTACGGCTTCCTCGACGCCTTCACGAACTTCCACCACCCGCACCGCCTGATCGAGGACAACCACGCCGTGCGCCTCGACGAGTACCCCGACGGCTACTTCGTCACCGACGACCTGACGGACCGCGCCATCTCGATGATCCGGGAGACGAAGGCGTCGGACCCGTCGAAGCCGTTCTTCCTCTACTTCGCGCAGGCCGCCGTGCACGCGCCCCTGCAGGCGAAGGCCGAGGACATCGCGCGCCACGCCGAGCGCTACCACCAGGGGTGGGACGCGATCCGCCAGGCCCGCTACGACCGCCAGGTCGAGCTCGGCGTGGTGCCCGACGACGTGGAGCTCGCGCCCCGCAACCACGAGCCCGGCGACGAGGTGGAGGCCTGGGACGACCTCGACGACGACCGCCGGCGGCTCTTCGCCCGCTACATGGCCGTGTACGCCGGGCTCGTCGACAACCTCGACCAGAACATCGGTCGCCTCCGCGCCGCCATCGAGGAGCTGGGCGAGTGGGACAACACGCTCTTCATCTTCACGTCGGACAACGGCGGTTCCCGCGAGGGCGAGGTCGACGGCACGAGCGCCTACTTCCGCTCGCTCCACTTCGGTCGCAAGGGGACGCCGGAGCCGTTCGAGGAGGACCTCGCGCGCCTCGACCGGATGGGCGGTCCGACGACGCTCCCGCACTACCCGCGTGGGTGGGCGATGGCCTCCAACACGCCGTTCCGGCTGTACAAGATCAACGCGCACCGGGGCGGGCACTCGGTGCCGTTCGTCGTGTCGTGGCCCGACGGCGGCACCGGCGCCGGTGAGCTGCGCCGGCAGTTCGTGCACGTCACCGACCTCCTGCCGACCTTCCTGGAGCTCGCCGGCGTCGAGCGCCCCGACGAGTGGCGCGGCGACCCCGTCCTCCCGCTCGCCGGCGCGAGCGTGCTCGGCACGCTGACCGACGCGGCGGCACCCGGGCGCACGCTCGACGTCATGATCGAGAACGAGGGCCACCGCGGCTTCCGGCGCGACGGCTGGGAGGCCGTCACGCGCCACGTGCCGCGGACGCCGTTCTCCGAGGACGACTGGGAGCTGTTCGACATGGGGGCGGACCCCACGCAGCTCCACGACCTCGCGGCGCGCGAGCCCCAGCGCCTCACCGAGATGATCGGTGCGTGGGAGGAGTCCGCCTGGGCGAACCAGGTGTTCCCGATGGACGAGGGCACGGGCTACCGCTTCCTCCTCCGGCCGCCGTGGGTCGAGCGCTTCGACCAGCCCGTCGTGCTCTCGCCCGGGACGCCGACGCTCGACCGGTGGCGCTCGCAGCGGCTGATCCTGTGGCGCGACGTCGACGTGACGGCGACGGTGACGCTCGCCGAGGGCGACGCCGGCATCCTCGTCGCGCACGGCGACCAGGGCGGCGGCTACTCGCTGTACGTCGACGACACCGGCGAGCTCGTCGCCGCCCACAACGGCTACGGGCTCGAGGGCGAGGTGCGCGGGCCCGTCGTCGCCCCGGGGGACCACGACCTCGCGCTCCGCATCCGCTGCCCCGGCGACGACCGGTGGGACCTGTCGCTCGCCGTCGACGGCGAGGAGGTCGCGTCCGGCAGGGGCTTCCGCCTGCTGATGGCCATGGCGCCGTTCGAGGGCATCGACGTGGGCATGGACCGCCGCTCGCCGGTGTGCTGGGACGTGTTCGAGCGCCACGGGTCGTTCCCGTTCAGCGGCACGATCCACCGCGTCGCGTACACACCCGGCGACCCGGCGCCCGACAGCCCGGTCAACTTCATGGAGATGCTCCGCGACTGGGGCCGCTCCTTCGAGTGACCCGCGCCGCCGCCTCGCGTTCTGACGATTGTTCGTGCTGCCTGGCAGCGCGGAACGTCATGGGAACGAGTGGGAATCGGGAACGAGTGGGAACCGTTCGGGCCGTCGGCGGGTGCGGGCCGTTGAGGCCGGGCTCAGGACGGTGACGGATCCCTCTCGGGTCGCTCACAGACCCCTCACATCTGCCCCGGAGGATGGTGGACGCACCCGGAGGAGGGTGCGGGCTCCGGCCCCCGAACGAAGGAGCAACGAGATGGGCACGACGAAGGCGAGCGGTTCGAGGTTCAAGCGGGGCGCCGCCGGTGTGGCGCTCGCCGCCTCGGTCGCGGTGGGCGGCCTGACGGTCGCCGCGATCAACCCCCTGGCGTCGGCCGGGGCGCAGGACGGCGCGACCACGACGACCACGGCGGCCCCCGCCAAGGCCGGCGGTCAGACCCTGCGGGACCGGGTGAAGGTCAAGGACTCGAAGATCGTCCACGACGCGCTGGCGTCGCTGGTCTCCGACGGCACGATCACCCAGGCCCAGTCCGAAGCGGTGCAGGCCCGCCTCGAGGACACGGCGACGAAGCTCCGCGGCGAGCGACGGGCGGCCGTGGCGGCTCGGCGCCAGGACCTGGTGTCGACCGCGGCGACGGCGCTCGGGATGACCCCCGCCGACCTGAAGGCCGAGATCAAGGCCGGCAAGACGGTCGCCCAGGTGGCCGACGAGCACCACGTCGACCTCCAGAAGGTGACCGACGCGCTCACCGCCGAGATCGACAAGGCGATCGACCAGGCGGTCACCAGCGGGAAGATCGACCAGGCCCGTGCCGACACGATGAAGAGCAAGGTCGGTCCCCGGGTCCAGGCGTTCCTCGAGCAGGGCGGTCGCCGGGCGCGGACCGGCGGCTGACGCCGGCGTCCCGCTGACAGACTCGCGGGATGGTGCGACGGGTCGACGTGGTCGTGGTGGGAGCCGGGGCCATGGGATCGGCCACGGCGTGGCGGCTGGCCGAGGCCGGCCGCCACGTCGCGCTGCTCGAGCGCTTCGAGGCGGGCCACGACCGGGGATCGTCGCACGGGGCGACCCGCATCTTCCGGGTCGCGTACCGGGACCCGACCTACGTGCGGCTCGCCGAGCGGGCGATCCCGCTGTGGCGCGAGCTCGAGGACCGCAGCGGCGAGGTGCTGCTCGAGCAGGTCGGCCAGCTCGACCACGGGCACGCGGCGGCCGTGGACGAGATCGAGGCCAACCTCCGGGCCGCCGGTCGGCCGGCCGAGCGGCTCACGCCCGCCGAGGCGTCGGAGCGGTGGCCGGGGATGCGCTTCGACGAGGCGGTCGTGTCCAGCCCCGACGGTGGTCGGTGCTGGGCCGAGCGCACGGTCACGGCAGGATGGACCGTGGCGCAGCGGCTCGGCGCCGACGTCCGCTTCTCCACACCGGTCGAGCGGATCGAGGTCGTGGGCGGCGAGGCGGTCGTGCACGCGGCCGGCGACACGTGGCGGGCACCCGTCGTCGTCGTGGCGGCCGGCGCCTGGGCGGCGAGCGTCGTCCCCGGGGAGATCGCGCTGCCGGCGCTGACCGTGCTCGACGAGCAGCCGTCGCACTTCCGTCCGGTCGATCCCGACGCGGCGTGGCCGAGCTTCCTCCACCACGTGCCCTCACCGGGCGGCGCGGACGACCGCCTCGCCTTCGACGCCTACGGGCTCCTCACGCCCGGCGAGGGCGTGAAGGTCGGCGGCCACGGCACGTCGGCCCCGGTGGATCCCGAGCACCGCGGCGGGATCGACCCGGAGCGCACCGCGGCGCTCGTGCGGTACGTGCGGCGGTGGTTCCCCGGGCTCGACCCCGACCCGGTGTCCACGACCTCGTGCCTGTTCACGACCACGCCCGACGAGCACTTCGTGCTCGACCGCCGGGGCCCCGTGGTCGTGTGCTCGCCGTGCTCGGGTCACGGCTTCAAGTTCGTGCCGGCGATCGGCGAGGAGGTGGCCCGTCTCGTTGCGGGCGGGTCGCAGGCGGAGCCGGCGTGGCGCCTGCCCGGCTGACGGCCTGCCCGGCTGACTGCTGACGGCCGGACGAGCGATCGGCTCAGCGACCGGCCTCCAGGGTCGTGTCGACCGTGCGCACCTGGCGGCTCATCACCGTGAGCCGCGGGATGTCGCCGAGCGACCGCCACGTCGTCCCGTCGCTGGTCCACTCCGCCCGCCACACGACGGTGACGTCGCCGTACCAGCGGTCTCGCCGGCCCGCCGTCCCCGTGGCCGTGCGGTAGGCCGCCGTGCACGCGCCCCGGCGGTGCGCCTGCGTGGTGGGCGACGCGGGGTCGGCGGGGTCGAAGGCCCGGCCCGGGCC
>JAEVZA010000002.1 GCA_023392475.1 Actinomycetes bacterium
GAACGGGGGTCATGGCCCCCGTTCTGCGACACAGAACGGGTCTCGGGCGGCGAGCGCGAGGGGCCGGGACGCGGGGTGAGCGCCGTTCGGCGAACGGGCAGACTGTGGGGGTGGCACCCGACCTGACCGTGCACGACGGGCGAGACGACGCCTCCGTCGAGCACTTCCGCACGAACGGCTGGCTCCTCACCGACACGCTCGGCCCGGCGGGCGGCGAGGAGGTCCGCCGGTGGGTCGAGGAGGTGGCCGCCTGGGACGACGCCGGCGGCGACTGGCTGCACCACCGCGAGCTGACCGAGCACGGTCCCGCGCTCTGCCGGACCGAGAACTTCACGCCCTTCCACGCCGGCCTCCACGACCTGCTGCGCGACGGCGCCATGGTCGAGATCGCCGGCGCCCTCCTCGGCGGGCCGGCGGTCCTCTACAAGGAGAAGATCAACTACAAGCTGCCCGGCGGGGCCGGCTACTCACCGCACCAGGACGCGCCGGCCTACCCGTTCATCGCCACGCACGTCTCGTGCATGGTCGCGGTCGACGACGCGGACGCGGCGAACGGCTGCCTCGAGGTGGTCTCGGGCGCCCACGCCGAGGTGCTGCCGGTGGACGACGGCGGGTGCATCCGCCCCGACGTCGTGGCGTCGCTCGACTGGGTCGCGGTCCCGGTCCGGGCGGGCCAGACGCTCTGGTTCCACTCCCGCACCCCGCACCGCAGCGGGCCCAACGCCACCGCGGTCCCCCGCCGGGCGCTCTACCCGACGTACAACGCCCGCTCCGAGGGCGACCTGCGCGACGACTACTACCGGGAGAAGCTCGAGCAGTTCCGCTCGGGCAGCGGGCGCGCCGACGGGAAGGTGCAGGTGTCGCTCATCGACGACTTCCAGGGCATGCCCGTGCCCGGGGCCGCCACATGAGCCGCGCCGCATCGGTCGACGAGGTCCTCGACCTCTACCGGACCCACGGGACCGACCGCTACGACGAGGACGTGACCCAGCTCGACCACGCGCTGCAGTGCGCGGCGCTCGCCGCCGCGGAGGGCGCGGCCGACGAGCTCGTCGCCGCCGCGCTGCTGCACGACGTGGGCCACCTGCTCCACCTGCGCGACGGCGGAGCGGCACCGGGCGCCGACGAGGACGACCTCGACCACGAGTCGCGCGGCGCCCGCTGGCTGTCCGACCTGTACGGCCCGGCCGTCACGTCGCCCATCGCGCTGCACGTCCGTGCGAAGCGGTACCTGTGCGCCGTCGATCCCGGCGCGGTCGACGCGCTGTCGGACGGCTCGCAGGCCAGCCTCGTGCGCCAGGGCGGCCCGCTCGACGACGAGGGCGTCGCGTCGTTCCGGGCCAACCCCGGCCACGACGACGCCGTCCGGCTGCGCCGGTGGGACGACGCCGGGAAGGTCGAGGACCTGGCCGTCGCCCCGCTCGACGACTACGAGTCGCTGCTGCAGGGCGTGCTCGCCCGTTGAGCGCCCACCTCGACGGCGGCACCGGTGGCGACCGGGTGCCCGTGGCGATCTTCGACCTCGACGGCGTGTTCCGGCACTGGAACGACGGAGAGCTCGACGAGGTCGAGGCCGCGTGCGGGCTCGAGCCTCGCACCATCATCACGGTCGCCTTCTCGCCCGAGCTCGGGCCGGCTGCCGTCACCGGCCGGCTCTCGTACCGCGAGTGGATGGATGCCATCCGGGACCGGGTCATCGGCGAGCACGGCGACGCCGTGGTCGGCGCGCTCGACGAGTGGGAGGCGAACGTCGGACTCGTCGACCCCGAGATGCTCGGGCTCCTCCGCGCCGTGCGCGACCGGACCACCGCCTCGCTGCTGTCGAACGGCACGACGCGCCTGCGGCGCGACCTGCACGTGCTCGACCTGCTCGACGAGTTCGACGAGATCTTCAACACCGCGGAGCTCGGCATCGCGAAGCCCGACCCCGACGTGTTCCGCCTCGTCTGCGACCGGCTGGGTGTCGACACCGGTAGCGCGGTGTTCGTCGACGACCTCGAGGAGAACGTGGCCGGCGCCCGCGAGGCCGGGCTCCGCGCCCACCGGCACGTCGACCGCGCGTCGACGGCCGAGTTCCTCCGCGGCGTCGGCCTCCTCCCCTGACCGCCGCTCGCCCCCTCCGCGAGCCCGCCCCGACGCCGACCCCCGCCGCTTTGTCCGCGCTTTTCGTCGTCTCACGACGGAAAGCACTGGGAAAGCTGGTTGGGGGCGCCGGGGAAGGGCCGGCGAGCGCGGTGGGTGACGACGGCGGGTCAGGCGATCGGGGTGCGATCGACCGGGGCGCGCTCCCCGCGGCGGGAGGCCGCGGCGACCTCGTCGGGCACCTCGACGCGCAGCCGCAGCAGCGCGCCGCCGAGGGTCTTGCCGAGGTTGTCGCTGCGGAGCGACCGCGGGCCACCCCCACCGAGTGCGTCGTGCAGCACGAACTTGAGCGCCCAGACGTTGGGCACCTCGTAGCGCTCGACCTCGCCGCGGACGAGGTCGCCGAAGTGCGCCCGCACCGCCTCGACGGTGACGGCGTCGACGATGGCCCGGTAGGCCGCCTCGTCGTCCGCGAAGAGCGTCAGGTCGGACAGGTCGCCCTTGTCACCGGACCGCACCCCGACGAGGTCACGCAGCTGGATCAGCGCCACGGCGACCGATCCTATTGGCGACCCGGGCGCGCGCCGGCGACCTCCGGCTTGGCTAGGTTGACGGGTCCATGACCGTGTACCTGGTCCGCCACGCTTCGGCCGGTGTGCGCGACGACCGCGACCCGGCGGACCACGACCGGCCGCTGGACGCGACCGGTCACCTCCAGGCCGAGAAGCTGGCGGACTGGCTCCGCCACGAGCCGATCACGCGGATCCTCTCCAGCCCGTACGAGCGGTGCCGCCAGACGGTCGAGCGGCTGTCCAAGCTCCTCGGCGTGCCGGTCGAGGTGGACGACCGCCTCGCGGAGGGCGCGCCGGTCGAGCGGTCGTGGGACCTGGTGACGTCGCTGGCCGACGGCACGGCGGTGCTGTGCAGCCACGGCGACGTGATCCCCGACCTCGTGCGCCGGGCGCAACTCCGGGGCATGCACGTGCCCGGCAAGAGCGGGTGCGCGAAGGGCTCGGTGTGGTCGCTGCAGCACTGGGACGGCGACGAGTTCGCCACCGGCGTCTACACGCCCGTGACCGGCTGACCCGACGACGCCGGGGAGCGACACACCGCGCGATGCCGAGCGCCCGCGCGCGTCGGGCGGACGGTCAGACCTCCTCGACCGCCACGCGCACCCCCGCGTCGACCAACCCGCGGTCGACGGCGAGGGCGTCGAGCGACAGGACCTGCGTCGGCCCGGTGTCACGCCCCCGCCCGAAGGGGCTGACCATCGGCGGACCGCCGAGGCCGAGCAGCCCGATCTCCCGACCGAGCCGCGCCGCCTCCGGCTTGTCCGCGCAGCGCCACACGAGGCGGCCGAGCACCTCGGGCGGCTCGAGGCCGGCCGCCGCGAGGGCGTCCACGTCGACGGTCGGGCCGCCGAACGCGTCGACGCCGAAGTACTCCTCGTGCCACTCGAGCACCTGGACGCCGAGGTCCTCGGCGCGCCGTCGCAGGTAGCGCGCCGCGGCGCGGGCCTTCGCCTCGGCGTCGGGCCAGCCGTACGCGGTCCGCGCCTCCCCGCTGTAGCCGGCCGGCGTGCACACGAGGCCCTTGTACGTCACCGGCGCCGGCCGACCACGCACGTCGGAGACGGCCACGCGGTCGTCGCCGAGGTCCGAGAGCCGCACCGACGTGAAGTCCGCGGTGACGTCGGGGTTGAGGTACGCCGCGGGGTCGTGCACCTCGTACAGGAGCTGCTCCCGGACGGTGTCGAACGTGACGGCGCCGCCGGTGCCCGGCGGCTTGGTGATCACGGCGGTGCCGTCGGCGGAGCACTCGGCGATCGGGAAGCCCGGGTGCGTGAAGTCGCCGTGGGTCCACCAGCGCCCCGAGTGGTTGCCGCCCGTGACCTGCGCGGAGCACTCGAGCAGGTGCCCGACCGTCACCCCGGCGGCCAGGCGGTCCCAGTCGTCCCACGACCAGCCGAGCTCGTGCACCAGCGGCGCGAGGAACAGGGAGGCGTCGGCGACCCGCCCGGTGATCACGACGTGCGCGCCCGCCTCGAGCGCCTCCACGATCGGGCGGGCGCCGAGGTACGCGGCGGCGAACAGGGTGTCGGCCGGGAGCTCGAGCTCCTCGGCGTGGGGGCGGAGGTCGTCGCCGACCACGGTCGCGACGCGCAGGCCGGTGGCCCCCTGCGCCCGGAGCCCCTCGACCACGGCCCGACCCGCCGCGACGGGGTTGATGCCGCCGGCGTTGGTGATGAACCTCGTGCGGCCGGCGACGACGTCGGGCAGGGCTTCGGCCACGTACAGCGGGAGGTCGCGGGTGTAGCCGAGGGACTCGTCGCGCTGGCGGTCCTTCTGGAGGATGGCGAGGGTCAGCTCGGCGAGCGCCTCGCACACGAGGTAGTCGACGCCCGCCTCGAGCAGCGGCCCGACGCCCGCGTGGCCGTCGCCGTAGAACCCCTGGCCGCCGCCGATCCGGACCTCCGTGCCCATCCCCCGGAGTCTGCCCGAACGGCGCTCGGCGACGGTGGCCCGATGAGCACGCACCGCGCGATCGGGACCACGGAGTGACGCCGGGCACCCCCTCGAGCGCTGCGCCCGGTAGGGTTCCGGGCGACCTGGTCGGGGGACCGGGTCGTGGTCTGGTTCTGGGAGGGAAACATGCGCAAGGTCTCCTCGATCGGCGCGCTGCTCGTCGTCACGGCGATGCTCGCCGCCGCCTGCACCGTGGGTGGCCCGGCCCCCACGGACTGGAAGGTCAAGCCCGTCTCGATCCAGGTCGTGAAGGACGAGGACCGCGACGGCGGCGACGAGCCGTACGTCATCCAGCTCGGCTTCCGCTCGAAGCTCGGCGTGGCGAACTCCTCGTCCGCGGCGCTCAGCTCGCAGTGCTACACGCACGGTCTCCCGGCGAACAACGCCGCGCCCATGGGCAGCACGATCGCCATCCCGGCCGGCAAGGCCGACGTGTCGTTCCCGCAGGCCCAGAACCTGGACATCGGCGACGTCCTCCTGAAGACGGCGCCGCTCGAGATCTTCGGCACGCTCACCTTCGTCATGGAGCGCGACGGCATCTTCGCCGACGGCTGCGCGATCAGCGACGCCCTGAAGTCGGCGCTCGTCGGCGTGCTGCGCGACGCCCTCAACCTGCTGATCGCCGCCTCGCCGGTGCCGCCCACGCAGGAGCAGCTGATCAACCTGATCGTCAGCCACCTCGGCGACTTCCTGTCGTCGGTCGGCAGCATCATCGGGTCGATCATCGAGGGCCTCGGCAACCCCGACGACATCATGGGCGTCGGCGTCCAGATCCTGTTGCCGACCGCCGGTGCGTTCACCGACCTGCTGAACACCGCGTTCGCGATCGGCGGCCTCTTCGAGCCGGGGCTCGAGCACGGGTTCATCCCCGTGGACGGGCTGCCCAACACGGTGAAGATCAAGGTCGGGTCGCTCATCCCGTCCACGGCGACGTTCGACTTCGACGGTCCGACGGGTCACTACATCTACAACGACGTCATCAGCCACTGACGACGTCGACCGCCCGCCCGCCCGGCGGCCGGCCCCTCGGGGGTCAGCCGCCGGCGGCGGGCGTCCGCTCCTCGAGACCCCACGGCGAGTCGTAGTCGCCGGCCAAGAGGTCGAGGAACGGCACCGGTGGCAGCGCCTCCGGTCCGAGCACCCCGGCGCCGGTCCAGACCCCGGCGTCGATCAGCTCGCACGCGATCACCGGGCCCACCGCCGTCTGCCACACCACCGCCTGGGCGTGGTCGCGGCCCATCGTCTCGGCGTTGTCGACCACGTGGTGCAGGTACACCTCCCGCGGCCCGGTCGGTCGACCGGCCTCGTCGCGACCGGTGCCCGTGACCCACGTGCCGGCGCAGGTGCGGCCCTCGATCTGGTCGCCGAGGCCGGCGGGATCGGGCAGGCACGCGGCCACGACGTCCCGGGGTGACACCTCCACGCCGCGGACCGCGACGGGGTCCGTGCCGTCGAGGCCGAGCTTGTGCAGCGTCTCGAGCACCTGGATGAACTCGTCGCCGAGCCCGTACTTGAAGGTGACGCGCTCGCAGTCGATCCAGCGTGGCACGAGCAGCACCTCCTCGTGCTCCACGTTCACGCACTCGACGTCGCCGATCCCGCCCGGGAACCGGAACACCTCGGGCTCGGAGAACGGCGCGGTCGTGTACCACCCGCGGTCCCGCTCCCAGACCACCGGCGGGTTGAGGCACTCCTCGATCACCGTCCAGATCGAGAAGGTCGGCGCGAAGTCGTGGCCGCGGACGACCATGTCGGCGCCGTCGCGGATCCCGATCTCCTGCACCGCGTCGAAGAGCTCGTCGGCGGCGTAGCGCGCGAACACGTCGGCGATGCCGGGCTCGACCCCCATCCCGCACAGCGCCAGCAGGCCGCGGTCCTCCCACGCGGACGCCCGCTCGAACTGCAGGTCCCCGAGCTTCACCCCGGTGAGCTCGTGCGGCCGCTCGGGGTGCGGCGTCGAGATCGACATCGCCATGTCCAGGTAGTGCGCCCCGGCGGCGAACGCCCCCTCGAAGATCGGCATGACGAACCGCGGGTCCGCGGCGTTCATCACGAGGTCGGCACCCGTCTCCCGCGCCGCGCCCTCGACCGACGAGGCGTCCGACGCGTCGAGCGCCACGGGGGTGAAGCGGTCGTCGCGGGCCGCGGCCCGGGCGGCGCGGGTGGGGTCGATGTCCCCCACCACGATCGACTCGACGAACGGGCGGCGTGCGGCGATCGCGCAGAACGCGTCACCGACGCCACCGGCACCTACCAGGAGGATGCGCATCCCGGGACCCTAGGTGGCGCTCCCCCGTGCCGTCCGCGACGCCCGGCCACGACGGTGGCGCGAACCGCCACGGCGCAGCGAGCCACGGACCCGCCCGTCCGCCCGGTGCACGAGGAGCTCAGCCGCCCCCGACGTTGGGGATCCGCGGCGCGCCGGGGATCGTCGTCGTGCCGACCCAGGTGCTCGACGGCGCGGCGCCCGGCGCCACGGTGGTCGTCGGGGCCGTCGTCGAGGTCGCCGCGCGGCGCTCGTCCTGGAGCGCCTGGCGGAGCTGGTCGGGCGAGCCGATCAGGAACGACGCCGTCGGGCGGGGCAGGGCGGCGACGGCGTCGAGGTCGCGCTGCGCCTCGTCCCAGCGCTCCTGCGACATCTCGAGCGAGGCACGCAGCAGGAGGGCGTTGGCGTCCTTCGGGTCCGCGGCGATCATGCGGTCGACGATGGCGAGGGCCTGCGGGAGGTCCTGGTGCTGGGGGCCGATGAGGGACAGCGCCTTCGAGAGCTGCGCGTCGGTCGACCCGGGGTCCTCGGCGAGCGCGCCGTCGAGGCAGCCGCCCAGGCGGTCGAGGAACGCCTGGTCGATCGACTGGCCCTCGGGGCTGGCCGCGGCCGCCTGCTGCCAGCAGGAGAGCGTGGCCTCGTCGACCATGCCGAAGAAGATCGTCCGCTCGAGGCCCTCCTGCTCGAGCACCTGCACCGCCACGTCGGGCGGGTCGTTCCGGTAGAAGCGGTCGACCTCGGCGGCGGCGGCCGTGAAGCTCTGCCGCGCCGTCGCGGCGTCGCCCGACTTCATCGCCGCCTCGGCCGCCCGGGCGAGCACCACGGCACGGAAGACCCGGGCGTCGGGGTAGTCGGGATCGATCTGCACCGCCCGGGCCAGGTTCTTCGCGCCGCGCTCCACCTGGTCGGCGCGGATGTAGGCCCACCCCTGGTACGTGAGGGCATCCAGGTTGTCGGGCGTCGTGTCGAGGATCTTCTGGTAGCAGGGGATGCCCTTGGCCGGCGTCTTGAACGACAGGGTCTGGCAGGTCGCGAGCTGCTCCCGGAGGCTGCCGTCGTTCCCGGTCAGGGTCCCCTCGCCCCGCTGACCCGACGAGCGGGCGAGGAGGACGCCGGCCCCCGCGGCGACCAGCAGCACCGCGGCCGTGATCGCCACGACGGTGCGCGGTCGCATCCGTCCCCGCTGTTCGCGCACCAGCTCCCGGTGGGCGTCGAGGGCGCGGATCACGTCCGCGGCGCGGGTCGTGTAGTCGTCCTTGAGGGATGCGTAGTCGACGTCGTCGAGGTCGCCGGCGTCGTGCTCGCGCTCGAGGTCGTCGAGCGAGCCGAGCAGGTGGTCGCGCTCCTCCTCGAGCGCCGCGACCTCGTCGAGGCCGAGCGGACGGGTGCGGGGCGACGACGGGGCGTCGGTCGACGTCACGCCGAGCCCGCGGTCGCGTCGGCGCCGTCGACCTCGGTCGCGCCCTCCCCGACGCCGCTCGTCGGGGACGCGCCGTCGTCCCCGGCCGCGGCACCGTGGCGACGGGCGAGCGCGCCGGCGACCAGCTCCTCGTCCTCCGCGGACGCGCTGCGGTCGACCCGCTCGGCCCGCCAGCGCCGGAACGCGAGCACCAGCCCGAGCACGGCGGCCGCCACCGCGACGACCGGGAGCACCCACACCAGACCGCCGATGCCCGAGGCCGGCGGCGTGAGCAGCACCTCCTGGCCGTACCGGTCGGCGAAGAAGTTGAGGATCTCGTCGTCGGAGCGGCCGGAGCGCATCTGGGTGCGGATCTCGTCGCGGAACTGCACGGCCAGCGGTGCCTGCGACGCGGCGACGGACTCGCCGACGCACTGGAGGCACTTGAGGCGGCCGGCGATCGAGAACAGCCGCTCGTCCGACGCTCCCGTCTTCGGGGGCGAGCCGGCGCCGATCACGACGGCGACGACGACGATCACGCCCATCAGCCCCCACCACCACCAGTGCTGGCGCTGCGGGTGGCGGGCCACGCTCACGACCCGCTCGCCTTCGTGGCCTTGGCGATCGTCGCCTCGACCTCGGCCGCGGTGATGCCGCCGCTGTACTTCTTCACGACCTTGCCCTGGGGGTCGATCAGGTACGACTCGGGCAGCTTGATCACGCCGTAGTCGATCGAGGCCTTGTCCGTGTCCTTGGCGAGCACCGGCCAGTCGCCGCCGTGCTGCGCGAAGAAGGCGTCGATCTTCTGGGGCGTGTCGTCGAACGCGACGCTGACGACCTGCGCCGTCCCCGCCGTGTCCTGCGACAGCTTCACCAGCTGGGGGTGCTCCGCGACGCACGGCGGGCACCACGTCCCGAAGAAGTTCACGAGGACCCACTGGCCGCGGTGCTTGTCCAGGTCGAACGGCTGGCCGTCGACCGTGGTGCCGGTGAGCGCGGGCGCGAGCCGACCCTCGAGCGGGCTGCTCGCCGGCGACGACGGGTCCTGGTCCTTGGGGCTGATGACGAACAGCACCACCAGGGCGGCGACGGCGACGCCGACGACGCCGGCGATGATCGCGGCACGGTGCTTCACGCCCGGACCTCCTCGGGACGGTCGTCGGGTGCGGTGTCCTCGGACGCGGTCGGCTCGGCGGCCACGACCGGACCGCCCGCCGCGTCGGCGGCGGCCTCGCCGGCACCGGGCCGGCGCGCGGGGCGACCGGCGGGGACGGGCGCGGAGACGGGGTCGAGCGGGTTGCGGCGCCGGCCGGGGAACAGGCTGAGCATCGTCCCGAGCACCATGATCACGCCACCGGTCCAGAGCCAGACGATCAGGGGCTGCACGACGATGCGGAGCCCGATCGCGCCCGTGTCGGCCGACGGCGCCTTGGTCAGCGCCAGGTACACGTCGTCGGTCGGGCCGACGCGGACCGACGGCGTACCGATCGTCTGGCCGTCGAGGCGGTACTTGTTGAGCCGCGGCGCGAACACGCGGCCGCCGTCGACCCGGACCCGGGCGACGAGCTCCACCCGGTTGTCCAGTTCGTTCGTGCGCTGGCCGAGGTAGCGGACGGTGTGGCCGGCGACCGTCGCCGTCGCACCCGGCTTCAGCGTGACCTCCGCCTGGCGGACGTAGCTGGCCGAGGCGGCGAACGCGATGGCGATGATGATCGTGCCGAGGTGCACGACCATGCCGCCGTTCGCCCGGCCGACGATGCCCCGCCACCCCTGCCGCCGGAGCGCGAGCCCGAGCTGCCGCAGCGCCGAGCCGGCGGCGAACCCGCCCAGGCCGAACGCCACCAGGGCGGCCCACCCGGTCGCGCCGACGGCCACCGCGACGAGCACCGACCCGACGCCGATCCACGCCGGCCACCACAGCCGCTCGCGGAGGAGCTCACCGGTGCCCTTGCGCCACGGCAGGACCGGGGCGACCGCCATCAGGGTCAGCAGGGCGAACCCGATCGGCATCGTCATGCGGCTGAAGTACGGCACGCCGACCGAGAGCCGGTCGCCGTTGACCGCCTCGACGATCAGCGGGAACACCGTGCCGAGCAGCACGATGAACGCGAACGCGGCGAAGACCACGTTGTTGGCGAGGAACGCGCCCTCGCGCGACACCGGCGAGTCGATGCGGCCGGGCGATCGCAGCTGGTCGCCGCGCCAGCCGATCAACCCGACCGACACGGCGACGACCAGCGCGAAGAAGCCGAGGAGCATCGGGCCCACGGCGCCGCTCGAGAACGCGTGGACCGACTCGACGACACCCGAGCGGGTCAGGAACGTGCCGAGGATCGTGAGGGAGAACGTGGCGCACAGCAGCGACAGGTTCCAGACGCGCAGCATCCCGCGGCGCTCCTGCACCATCACGGAGTGGATGTACGCGGTGCCGGTGAGCCACGGGAGCAGCGACGCGTTCTCGACCGGGTCCCACTTCCAGTAGCCGCCCCAGCCGAGGACCTCGTAGCTCCACCACGCGCCGAGCACGATGCCGGCCGTCAGGAACATCCAGGCGAACAGCGTCCAGCGGCGGGTCTCGACGAGCCACCCCTCGCCCACCCTGCCGGTCACGAGCGCGGCGACCGCGAACGCGAACGGCACCGTGAACCCGACGTAGCCCAGGTAGAGCATCGGCGGGTGGAACGCCATGAGGATGTGGTTCTGCAGCAGCGGGTTCGGGCCGGGCCCGTCGTAGCCGGGCGGCGGCACGACGCCGTGGAACGGGTTGGCCGCCGTGAGCATGAGCAGGAAGAAGAACGCCGAGACGACGAACATCGTCACGAGCGCCCAGGCCACGAGCGGGTCGTCCGCGCGCTTGCGGAACTTGAACGCCACCGCCACCAGGTAGCCGGCGAGGATGAGCGCCCACAGCAGGATCGAGCCCTCGAGCGCCGACCACAGCGCGGCGAAGTTGAACAGCGCCGGCGTGCGGGACGAGCCGTGGTCGAAGACGTACTGGAGCGTGAAGTCGCGCGTGATCAGCGCCCGCTCCATCGCCGCGAACGCGAGGACCGCGCCGAACAGGACCACGCCCGCGTAGGCGCGACCGGCGCGGAGGATCGAGCCGCTCCGCTGCCGCAGCCCCGTGAGGAGCACGAAGATGCCGATGAGCGACCCGCCGAAGCCGACGATGACGCCCGCCAACCCGAGCGCGCGGTTCACCCGGAGGCACCCCCGAGGGCCGGCCCGTCGTCGGTCGTCGTCGTGGTCGGCTGACCGGCCTGCGCGTCGCGCTCGGCGTCCTTGACGCGGGTCGGGTTGTCCTCGTCGTAGCTGCTGTCGTGGCGGATGAGGATCTGGTCGCTCTGGAAGCTGCCGCCGTCGAGGCTGCCCTCGAGCACGACGGGGATCTTCGGGCCGAACAGCTCCGGCGGGTCGCCACGGTGGACGACCGGGAGCTCCTTGCCCTTGTAGCGGAGCACGAACGTGACGCCGTCCGTCGTCTTCTTGACGGTGCCGTCGACGACGTTGCCCTGGACGCGGATGCGCTGGCCCTCGAGCTGGGGCTGCTTCGCGACGACCTCGTCGACGTTGTAGAAGAACGTCGACGCGTCGCGGAGGCCGTTGAAGAGCACGACGCCGAGGCCGCCGACGATCACGACGAGCGCGGCGATCGCCCACATCGTGCGCGTGCGGCGGCTCCCGCGGCGCCGGGACGTCGGCGGCGGCGTGCGGGGCGTGACGTCGAGGGTGGGCCGGTCGTCGGCGGTGGCGACCGGGGCCGCGTCGGGCGACTCCGGGTCGTCGTCGTGGCCCGGCACCGCGCCCGGACCGGAGGGGCTCACAGCCATCGGCGCTCGTCCTCGGGCACGACCTTGGACAGCTTCCGGCCGCGCCGGACCACGCTGAGCGCGTACAGGCCGACGGCGACGAAGGTGCCGCCCCAGGCGGCCAGGATGTAGGCGGTGTCGCTCACGGTGCCCCCTCCTCGGTGCCGGTCGTCGCCACGCTCGCGTCGGTGCCCTCGGCCCGCCGCTCGACGATGGCGGCGTCGACGCCCACGTCGGCCGCACGCTCGGCGAGCCAGGCGACCCGGAACCGGTGGATCAGCAGCCACGCGAACAGGACCATGAAGACCACGAGGCCCAGGTAGGCGGTGAACAGCTGCGTCCCGTGCATGTCGGGGTTGACGGTGCCGAAGATCGTCTTCTCCTGGTGCAGGCCCCGCCACCAGTCGACGGCCTTGTGGACGATCGGGATGTTCACGACGGCCATGAGCCCGATGACCGCGCTGATGGTCCCCCGGGTGCGGGTGTCGCTCGGGATCTGCCGCACGGCGAGGTAGCCGAGGTAGGTCAGGAAGAGCACGGCCGTGGTGGTGAGCCGGGGCTCCCACCGCCAGAACACGCCCCAGGTGATCTTCCCCCAGAGCATCCCGTTGAAGATCGTGAGGGCGAAGAAGAGGACGCCGATCTCAGCGGACGAGGCGGCGAGCAGGTCCCAGAACTCGCTGCGCTTCCACAGGTACATCGCCGAGCCGACCGCCGTGATCACGAAGGCGAGGTAGGCGGCCGACACGGTCGGCACGTGCATGTAGAGGATGCGGATGGTCTCGCCCAGCTGGTCGTCGGGCGGGCTGATGAACAGGCCGAACACGACGAGGGCGATCAGGCCGACGATGCTCGTGATCCCGAGCACCCGGGTGAGCGGCGAGCCCGTGCTGTCGGGGGCCGGCGCCAGGCCGTCGGCACGGCGCCGACGGGCGGCGCCGGGCGCGCCCGGTGCAGCGGGCGTCGCCGGGTTGTCGACGGTCATGTTTCCTCCAGGAGCGGCCGGAACAGCAGGGCTCCGAGCGTCAGGTAGACGAGCGCAAAGATGCCCAACAGGGCGGCCCAGGGCCAGCCGGGACCAGCTTCGCGCCCCATGGCCACCTCGAAGCCGCGGGTCGCCCCGATCAGCACCGGGGCGAGCAGCGGCAGGAGCAGGAGCGGCAGCAGCGTGGCGCCCGAGCGGACGCGGGCGGCCAGGGCGCCGTAGACGGCGCCGGAGCCGGCGATGCCGAGGGTCGCCACCAGCGCCACGACGACCAGCAGGCCGATCCCGCTGAACTCCGTGTCGTAGAACACCGCCACGGCGATCGCGAGGACGACCTCGAGGACCAGCAGCTGCAGCACCAGGGCGGCGACCTTGCCCGCGTAGATGGCGGCCGGGGCGAGGCCGGAGAGGCGGAGGGCGTCGAAGATCCCGTCGTCCGCCTCCACGGAGAAGGCCCGCTCCACCGTGAGCACCGACGAGAACAGGACGACGACCCAGTAGAGGCCCGACGTCACTCGGTCGAGCACGCCCCGGTCGGGGTCGAGGGCGAACGCGAACAGGAGGACCACGAGGAGCGAGAACGGCAGCACCTGGCCGACCCCGACCTTGGAGCGCCACTCCAGCCGCAGGTCCTTGCCGGCGATGAGCGCGGCGTCGCGCATCACGGCAGGACCTCCTCGACGGCGGCGGCCGACGGGTCGGCGGGGCTCGGGTCGGCGGCCGGGTCCGGGCGGTCCTGCGG
>JAEVZA010000163.1 GCA_023392475.1 Actinomycetes bacterium
CCGCGGGCTCGAGTACGCGACGACGGGCGGCGAGGCGGCCCGCTCGATCGGTCCGGGCGTCGTCGCCTTCGCCGGCCGGGTGGCGGGCCGGGGCGTCGTCAGCGTCGTGCACCCCGACGGCCTCCGCTCGTCGCTGACCGGGCTGGTCCGGATCGACGTGGCCGTCGGTGCGGTGGTCGCCACCGGCACGCCGGTCGGGGTCGCGGGGCCCGGCCTCCACCTGGGCGTCCGGCGGGGCGACCGCTACCTGGACCCTGCCCTCCTGTTCGGCACGGACCGGCCCCGCCACGCCGTGCTCGTGCCCACCGCCCGTCGGATCCGCGGGGGTCGCTTGGGAGCGGTCCCCGGCGCCTGGCTACACTCTCCTCCGGCCCGAAGCACGGGCCGAGCCAGACCATCGTCATCATCCGCCCGGCCGCACCCTTCGGTCGCCGTCCCGCACGGCGTCGCAGCCGGGTCTCGCTGAACCGAAGGGGAGGAGCCCCCTGTGAGCAACGACGCCGTCGTGAGCATGAAGCAGCTGCTGGAGGCCGGAGTCCACTTCGGCCACCAGACCCGTCGCTGGAACCCCAAGATGAAGCGGTTCATCCACGGGGAGCGGGGCGGGATCTACCTGATCGACCTGCACCAGACCCTGACGGGGATCGAGAAGTCGTACACCTTCATCCGCGACCTCGTCGCCGGTGGCGGCACGGTGCTCTTCATCGGCACCAAGAAGCAGGCCCAGGACTCGATCCAGGGGTACGCCGAGAAGTGCGGCATGCCGTACATCAACCAGCGCTGGCTCGGCGGCATGCTGACCAACTTCGAGACGATCTCGAAGCGCGTCGGCAAGATGAAGGAGTACCAGCGCATGCGGGACTCCGGCGAGTTCGACGCCATGCCGAAGAAGGAGGCCCTCCTCCTCACGCGCGAGCTGGACAAGCTCGAGCGGAACCTCAACGGCATCCGCAGCCTCCAGCGCCTCCCCGACGCGGTGTTCATCCTGGACACCAAGAAGGAGGACATCGCCGTCACCGAGGCCAACAAGCTCGGCATCCCGGTGGTCGCCGTGGTCGACACGAACTGCGACCCCGACATCATCCAGTACGTCATCCCCGGCAACGACGACGCGATCCGCTCGGGCAGCCTGCTCACCCGCGTCATCGCCGACGCCGTGCTCGAGGGCCGGCTGATCCGCTCCAAGACGCACCCCGAGGCCGCGCCGCGCGAGCGCACGGCCGAGGAGGAGGCGGAGCGCCGCAACCAGCAGGACCGCGCCCGCGTGGAGGCGGCCGCCGCGGCCGCCGCGCGTGAGGCCCGGGTCCTCGCCGCCAAGGACGCGGGTCCCGCGACGAGCACCGACGAGGGTTCGGTCACGACCGAGGCCGCCGCCGACTCCGACGTCGCCGCCGCAAGTGCCGCCGCGTCGTCGGCCGCCGCCGAGCAGGAGGCCGCCGAGGAGCAGGCCGTCGAGGACGCCGAGGTCGCCACCGCCGATGCGGCCGCCGAGGCCGCGCAGGAGGGTTCCGACTGATGCCCGAGTTCACCGCACAGGACGTCAAGGCCCTCCGGGACGCCACCGGGGCCGGGATGATGGACAGCAAGAAGGCCCTCACCGAGGCCGACGGCGACATGCAGCAGGCCGCGCAGATCCTGCGCCAGAAGGGCCTGAGCAAGGTCGCCACCCTCGAGGACCGCGAGAACAACCAGGGCGCGGTCGCGATCGCCCGCAGCGGCGACACGGCGGCGATGGTCGAGCTCAAGTCCGAGACGGACTTCTCGGCCAAGGCCGCCGACTTCGTCGAGCTCGCCCAGCGGCTGGCGGACGCGGTGCTCGCCGACGGCGAGGGCGCGATCGACGGCCTGAAGGACGACGTCGACAACCTGAAGATCGCGAAGAAGGAGAACATCGAGATCGGCACCGTCGCCCGCTTCGAGGCGGCCGACGGCAACGTCCTCGACGCCTACCTCCACGTGCAGGACGGGCGCGGCACCAACGGCGTGCTCATCGAGATCCAGGGCGCGGACGAGGAGGCGGCGCACGAGATCGCGCTGCACATCGCGTTCGCGAAGCCGACGGCGCTCTCCCGGGACGAGGTCGACGCCGACCTCGTCGCGACGGCCCGCTCGTCCTTCGAGGAGCTCACCCGCAAGGAGGGCAAGCCCGAGCAGGCGCTCCCGAAGATCGTCGAGGGCCGCCTCAACTCCTGGTACGCCGAGCGCGTGCTGCCCGAGCAGGGCCTGTTCGGCGACAAGCAGACCGTGCAGGAGAAGCTGGGCGACGCCACGATCGTCCGGTTCGCCCAGGCCGTGATCGGTTCCTGATCCCGATCGTGTCGGAGCACCCCGCCCGCTGGTCGCGGGTCATCATCAAGCTGTCCGGCGAGGCCTTCGCCGGCGGGCAGGGGTTCGGCATCGACGGCGAGGTCCTCACGGCGTTCGCGTCGGAGATCGTCGACGTCAAGGAACGCTACGAGGTCGACGTCGCGATCGTCGTCGGCGGCGGCAACATCTGGCGGGGCCTCACGGGCGAGGGTGCGGGCATGGACCGCGCCCAGGCCGACTACATGGGCATGCTCGCCACGATCATCAACGGCCTGGCCCTGCAGGAGACCCTCGAGCGGCTCGGTCAGCCGACGCGGGTGCAGACCGCGATCCACATGCCGCAGCTCGCCGAGCCGTACATCCGGCGCAAGGCGATCCGGCACCTGGAGAAGGGCCGCGTCGTGATCTTCGCGGGCGGCACCGGCAACCCGTTCATGACGACCGACACCACGGCGGCGCTCCGGGCGGTGGAGATCGACGCCGGGGCCATCCTGATGGGCAAGAACGGCACCGACGGCGTGTACACGGCCGATCCGCGCGTCGAGCCCGACGCCGAGCTGTTGCACGACGTCAGCTACATCGACGTGCTCAACCGCGGGCTCAAGGTCATGGACTCCACGGCGATCTCGCTGTGCATGGACAACGACCTGCCGATCTGCGTGTTCGACCTCATGGGTCGCAACATCGGCGCGCTCCTGGGTGGGGAGCACGTCGGCACCCTCGTCTCCTGAGCGTCCGTCCACCGATCGGCCACGGCCGGGCGAACGCTCCGTGTCGCCCCGGTCGCGCCGGGTTGTGACAGGCTGGCCAGGATGAGCGACGAGTTGATCGAGGCCGTCCTGGAGGACGCCGGCGACCACATGGAGAAGGCGGTCACGCACGCCCGCGGGGAGTTCTCGGGCGTGCGCACGGGCCGGGCCACCCCGGCACTGGTCGAGAAGCTGCCGGTCGACTACTACGGCAGCGCCACCCCGCTCCAGCAGCTGGCCAGCTTCTCGGTGCCCGACGCCCGGATGCTGATGATCACCCCGTTCGACAAGGGGTCGATGGGGGCGATCGAGCGGGCCATCCAGGACTCCAACCTCGGGCTCAACCCGTCGAACGACGGCGCGGCCATCCGGCTCGCGTTCCCGCCGCTCACGGAGGAGCGCCGCAAGGAGTTCGTGCGCCTCGTGAAGTCGAAGGCCGAGGACGGCCGCAACGCCGTGCGCGGCGCGCGGCGCGACGCCCGCAAGGACCTCGAGTCGCTCGAGAAGGACGGCGACATCTCCGTGGACGACCTGCGCCGCGCGGAGGCCGACCTCGACCGGCTCACCAAGCAGCACGAGGCCGAGATCGACGAGGCGCTCGACGCCAAGACGGTCGAGCTGCTCGAGGGGTGACCGTGCAGCAGCACCCGTCGGCACGCAGCGGTCTGGGGCCAGGAGGAGACGAATGACCGACCAGGACCATCCCGACGAGTCCGAGGGCCGGATCGAGGAGCCCCGTTCCGAGGGCGTGCGCATCATCGGCGCCCAGGAGGCCGCGGAGGCGGCCGGGCGGCCCGACGTCGCGCGGCGGCGCCGTCGCGGCGAGAAGCGCTTCGGCGACCGCCCCGACGAGCCCGAGGTGGCGTCCGACCTGCCGAAGGTCCGGATCTCCACGAGCGAGCACGAGCCGGACGAGGTCCCGGGCGACCGCTTCGGGTCCGTGCCGGTGGTGCGCGGCCCGCAGGAGGAGCCGCGCTGGGCCGACGACGACTTCGCCGCCACCCCCGACGCGGACGCCGCGCGGTCCTACGGCCACGCCCGCGCCGTGCCGGCCGAGCCGGAGCCCGATCCCGAGCCGGAGCCGGCGGCCTCGTCGTGGTCGTCCTCGTACGACGACCCCGACCCGGAGCCGCTCCCGGCCGACGACGACCTCGGACCGCTCCGCGAGGACCCGTCGCGCTGGGAGCCGGCCGAGGAGCCCGCCGGCGACATCGACTGGCCCGCTCCCTCGCCGACGGCCGGCTTCCTGGACGACCCGATCGAGCCGATCGCCCCGCTCGATCCCGCCGCCGGGTTCCTCGACGAGCCCGAGGACGGCGGTCCGGCCCCCGGCTTCCTCGACGAGCCGGGCGACGACTCGTTCGTCCTCCCGCACTGGACGGAGCCGCCCACCGGGCAGGTGCCCAAGGTGGTGATCGCGGAGGACCCGTTCGAGGGGGATCCCGCCGGCTACGGCTCGCAGCCGCGCTGGCGCGACGAGGGGGAGCGCACCGTGGAGACCGACTTCGACGACCTGCGCGACGACGCGCCGCGGCTGGGCGCGCTCAGCGACGAGCCGCTGCCCGACCCCGACGCCGAGATCGACTTCTTCGACAGCGAGGTGGACCGCGAGCCCCTCGTCGGTTTCGCGGACGACGACGACCTGCTCGAGGAGGAGGCCGCCCCGCGGCGCACGGCGACCCGCCGCCGGCCCCGGCGCGGCTCGGACGACGACGGGCACGGCGAGGACCGGGACCCGCCCTCGGGCGGTGCCGGCGGCGGCGACCGGAACCTCGCCACCGCGGTCATCGTCGGCGTCGGCCTCGTGCTCGTCGGCCTGGCCTGCTTCAAGCTCGGTGGCCTCGCCACCACGGTCCTCGCCTGCGTGATCGTCGGCGTCGCCGCCTACGAGTTCTTCGGGGCGGTCGAGTCCCGAGGCTTCCAGCCGGCGGCCCTGCTGGGCCTGGTGTCCACGGTCGGCCTGCTGCTGGCCACCTACTTCTCCGGCCTGAACGCGTACCCGATCGTGCTCACGCTGACCGTGGTGCTGGGCCTGCTCTGGTACCTGTGGGTCACGCCGGGGGAGCACTCCGTGCGCAACCTCGGCATCACCCTGCTCGGGGTGATGTGGATCGGGTTCCTCGGCTCCTTCGCCACGCTCTTCCTCGGCCTCGGCAAGGTCCTCGAGGACACGAACGCCAAGTTCACGTCGAACATCGGCATCGGCGTGCTCATCGCCGCGGTCGTGGCGACCGTGGCCCACGACGTGGGCGCCTACTTCGTCGGCCGGTACGCCGGGAAGACCCCGATGTCCGCCGCGAGCCCGAACAAGACGCTCGAGGGGCTCGCCGGTGGCGTGATCTGCTCGATCGTCGTGACGCTGATCGTCGTCGGCGGCTTCAGCATCGCCCCGATCGGCGGCGACATCTTCCGCGTGTTCGTGTTCGCGCTGCTGTGCGCCGTGGTCGCCCCGCTCGGCGACCTCTGCGAGTCGTTCATCAAGCGCGACCTGCAGCTCAAGGACATGGGGTCGGTGCTGCCGGGGCACGGCGGCGTGCTCGACCGCTTCGACGGGCTGCTGTTCGTGCTCCCCACGGCGTACTTCGTGACGCTGCTGTTCGACATCTGGCACCCCTGACCGCCGCCTGAGCGCGCTGCCGGGGTGGGTCGGCCGTCGACGGTCGGCCGGGCGGGCCGGTCGGTACGATGGGCCGTCACATGACCTCCGTCGCCGTGCTCGGCTCCACGGGGTCCATCGGGACCCAGACGCTCGACGTCGTCGCCGCAGAGCGTGACCGGTTCGAGGTCGTCGCACTCGGCGCCGGGTCCGACGTGGCCGGCCTGGCCGAGCAGGCGCGCGCCGTGCGGCCGCGCGTCGTCGCGCTGGCCGACGCGGACCGCGCCGCCGAGCTGAAGGAGCTGCTGCCGCCCGGCGTCGCCCTCGAGGCCGGGGCCGACGCGATGGCCGCGCTCGCACGCGAGGCCGAGGTGGTCGTGAACGGGGTGGTGGGCTTCGCCGGGCTGCCGGTCACGATGGCCGCGCTCGAGTCGGGCCGCCGGTTGGCGCTGGCCAACAAGGAGTCCCTGATCGCGGCGGGCCCCGTGGTGCAGCGGGTGCGCAGCACGCCGGGCGCCGAGCTCGTGCCGGTGGACAGCGAGCACTGCGCGGTGCACCAGTGCCTGCGCTCGGCCGACGGGACGCGCCGCCTGGCCCGCGTCGTGCTGACCGCCTCCGGCGGTCCGTTCCGCGGGCGTGCCGCGACGGACCTCGCCGGCGTGACGGTCGAGGACGCGCTCGCTCACCCCACGTGGAGCATGGGTCCGAAGATCACGGTCGACTCGTCCACGCTCATGAACAAGGGGCTCGAGGTCATCGAGGCCCACGAGCTGTTCGGCGTCGACTACGACCGCATCGAGGTGGTCGTGCACCCGCAGTCGATCGTCCACTCCATGGCGGAGTTCACCGACGGCGCCACGATCGCGCAGGTGTCGATGCCCGACATGCGCCTCCCGATCGGCTACGCCCTGGCGTACCCCGACCGCATCGGCACCGCGTTCGGTTCGATGGACTGGTCGTCGCCCACCTCGCTCACGTTCGAGCCGCCCGACCGGGCCACGTTCCGCTGCCTGGACCTCGCGTACGACGCCGGTCGCCGGGGCGAGACCGCGCCGGCGTGGATGTCGGCCGCCAACGAGGTCGCGGTCGACGCGTTCCTCGACGGCCGGATCGGCTGGTCGGCGATCGCCGCCGTGGTCGAGGACGCCCTCGACCGCTGGAACGGGACGCCCGCCGACTCGCTCGGCGCCGTCCTCGACGCCGATCGCCGCGCCCGGGACGTGGCACGGGACCTGCTGCCCGGGGAGGGCGACCGATGACCGTCGACGAGCACCCGCCGTCGGAGCACCCCCCGCAGCTCGAGCAGGGCGGCACCGAGGCCGACCGCGCGCTCGAGCAGGTCGAGCTCGCCCAGGTGATGGGCTCGCCGCTGCAGAGCGCGATCCGCATCGGCCTGCTGGCCGCCGCCATCGCCGCGCTCGGCCTGTGGCGCGGGCTGCCGATCGTCGTCGTGGTCGTGGCCCTGCTCGTCATGATCTTCCTGCACGAGCTCGGCCACTACCTGGCCGCCCGGCGGGCGGGCATGAAGGCCACGGAGTTCTTCATCGGCTTCGGGCCGCGCATCTGGTCGTTCCGCCGTGGCGAGACCGAGTTCGGCGTGAAGGCGATCCCCGCTGGTGCCTACGTGAAGATCCTCGGGATGAACAACCTCGAGGAGGTCGATCCGGCCGACGAGCCCCGCACCTACCGCCAGGCGCCGTTCCGCTCCCGCATCAGCGTGGCCGTGGCCGGCTCGGCGATGCACTTCGCCGTGGCGATCATCCTCCTCGTCGTGCAGCTCGCGTGGATCGGGTGGCCGTCGGACACGAAGTGGGAGATCGGCGCCGTCACGAAGGGCAGCGCGGCCGCGGCGGCCGGGCTGCGCCAGGGCGACCAGATCCTGAGCTTCGGCGAGCGGGCGGTCGGCGACTACGACGAGTTCCGCAGCGCGATCGGGCACGCCCCCGCCGGCGAGACCGAGCTCGTCGTCCTGCGTGGCGGGCAGCGCCGGACGATCGACGTCGACCTGTCCCGCCGCACGAAGGTGATCGGCACCATCGGCGAGGACGTCGACCTCATCACGAGCGGCGAGGGCGTGGTCGTCGGCGCGATCCCCACGTCGGGGCAGTCGGCCGCCGCCGGCCTCCGCACGGGCGACCGGGTGACGGACATCAACGGCGTCGAGATCTCCGGCATCGACGACGTGGCCGCCGCGGTGAAGCGGTCGGGCGACGGCACCGTCGCCGTCACGACCGTGCACGACGGCACCACGGCCACCCACGAGGTCGACCTCGGCCGGGCGGTGGCCACCACGGCCCCGGCCGCCTTCCTCGGGGTCGGCCAGCAGTCCGTGCTCGAGACGCGCTCGATCCCCGGCGCCGTCGGCTCGTCGTTCGCCGAGTTCGGCCGGATGGTCGGCGCGTCGGTCGGTGGCCTCGGCCGGGTCCTCTGGCCGACCAACCTCGTCGACTTCCTGTCCTCCACGGTGACCGACTCCCCGAAGGACACGGCCACCACGCCGACCCCGGCCGCCGACGCGCCGGCCACCACCACCGAGCGGCCCGTGTCGATCATCGGGATCGTCGCCCTGGGCGACGAGATGACGAGCCAGAGCTGGAGCCAGCTCATCGGCTTCCTCATCACGATCAACATCGTCCTCGGCGTGTTCAACATGATCCCGCTGCTGCCCTTCGACGGCGGCCACGTGGCCATCGCCGTCTACGAGAAGGCGCAGGAGATGCGACGGGGCCAGCGGCGCCGCTACGTCGCCGACGTCACTCGCATGCTGCCCGTGGCGTACGGCGTGATCATGGTGCTGGTGATCATCTCGTTCGCCGCCATGTACGTGGACGTCACGAAGGGCGTCGGCACCTAGGGCTCCGGGCCGCGCCCCGGGTCCGGCCCCGGCGGTCCGCGGCGTAGCCTCGTCCCATGGACGCCGGAGCCGTCACCTTCCCCCGCCGGGAGACCCGCCAGATCCACGTCGGCGACGTCGCGGTCGGCGGCGGTGCACCCGTCACGATCCAGTCGATGACGACGACGCGCACCGCCGACGTCGACGGCACCCTGCAGCAGATCTACGCGTTGGACATGGCCGGCTGCGACATCGTGCGCTGCACGTGCAACGAGATGGAGGCGGCCGAGGGGCTGGCCCGGATCGTCCCGCGGAGCCCGCTGCCGATCGTCGCCGACATCCACCACCAGTACCGGATGGCGCTCGCCGCCCTCGAGGCCGGGGTCCAGGGGCTGCGCCTCAACCCGGGCAACATCCGCAAGCCGGAGCACATCAAGGCGGTGGCGTCCGAGGCACGCGACCGCGGCGTGCCGATCCGCATCGGCGTGAACGGCGGCTCGCTGGACCCGGCGCTCTACGAGCGGCACGGCGGGCGCGTCACCCCCGAGGCGATGGTCGAGTCCGCGATGACCGAGATCGCGTACTTCGACGAGGTCGGGTTCGACCTCATCAAGATCTCCGTGAAGGCGTCGAACGTGCCGCTGATGGTCGAGGCCTACCGCCAGCTGTCGGAGGCGACGGACCACCCGCTCCACCTCGGCGTCACCGAGGCCGGTCCCCTGCCGGAGGGCCTGATCAAGGCGACGGCCGGGATCGGCGCGCTGCTCGCCGAGGGCATCGGCGACACGATCCGCTACTCGCTGACCGCGGACCCGGTCGAGGAGGCGCGGGCCGGCCGCACGCTCCTCGAGGCCTTCGGGCTGCGGGAGCGCGAGAACGTGGACCTCATCGCCTGCCCGTCCTGCGGGCGGGCGGAGATCGACGTGATCAAGGTGGCCGAGGAGGCGCGCGACGCGCTGTCCGGCAAGCAGCTGCCGCTGCAGGTCGCGGTGATGGGCTGCGTCGTGAACGGCCCGGGCGAGGCGCGGGACGCGGACCTCGGGATCGCCGCCGGCCGCCACCGCGGCCACCTGTTCGTCAAGGGAATGAACGTCGCCGTGGTGCCCGAGGACGAGATGGTGCCGACGCTGGTCGAGTGGGCGGAGTACATCGCCGAGCACGGCGCCGACGCGGCGCTGGCCCGCGTGGACGTCGAGAAGGCGCGCCGGGAGGCGGAGAAGGACCGCGCCGCGCTGCTCGCCGAGCAGGGCGACGACGCGAACGCGTCGGAGCAGCGCGTGGACCTGATCCACAAGAAGTTCGACTGACGCGACGCCCGCCGGGGCGCCGGTGCGGCGTCAGCCGGGGGGCGCGGCGTCGGCGAGCGCGGCGAGCTCGTCGATCAGATGCCCCAGGGCCTCCGGGTCCTCCTGCATGACCTGGTGCCCGACCCCCGACAGCACGCGCAGCTGCGCGCCGGGCACCGCATCGACGACGCCGCGGGCGTGCGCCGGCGGGGTCAGCAGGTCCGCGTCGCCGACCACGACGAGCGTGGGCAGGGTGACGTGGCGGAGGTCCTCGCGGACGTCGTGGGCGGCGATGGCGCGTGCGGCCTCGACCGTGGTGGCGGGTTCGACCTCGGCGAGCATCCGCCGGACGTCGTCCACCGCGGTGCCGCTGGCCCGGCGCCCGAACGCGCCGCGCACGAACACCGCCGACGCCGCGTTGTCGGACCAGCGCAGCCGGAGCCGGGGTGAGCGGCTGCCGACGTCGGCGAACCGCCCGACGAGCTCGACCACCCCGGCCGCGCCGCCGGCCACGAGCGGCAGCGCGATGGGCGCCACGCTGGTGGCGAGGAACATCAGGCCCGCGCAGCGCTCGTGCACGAGGTCGGGGTGGCGGTCGCAGAACCGGCCGAGCGCCATGCCACCCATGCTGTGCCCGACGACGAGCGCGTCCCGGAGGTCGAGCTCCTCGAGGAGCGTGGCGAGGTCGTCGGCGACGGCCTCGAGGGTCACGCCGTCGTCGCCCGCCCTCGAGCGGCCGTGGCCCCGCATGTCCCAGGCGAGCACCCGGTACCGGTCGGACAGGGTATGCAGCTGCGCGCCCCACACCCACCACTGGAGGGTGACGCCGTGGAGCAGCACGACGGGTCGGCCGGCGCCGCGCTCCACCACGTGCAGCGAGCCACCGTCCCGGGTGGCGAGCTGGTGGTGCACGACGTCGCCGGGAGCCCGGAGGATGGGGTCGAGCTCGGGGTCGGTGGCACGCCGGATGCGGTTGCCGGCGAGTCCGACGGCGGCGGCGCCGGTCGCGAGCGCGATGCCCGCCCCGAGGGCGACGGCGCCGGCGGTGCGGACGGGGGAGCGTCGTGCCACCGCGGCAGGGTAACCCGACCGGAACCGGTCCCGGGGCACCGCGACCGCGCCGGTAGGCTCCGCCGCCATGACCCCACCCGGCCGGTCCGGCAAGGCCCCCGTCCTCACCCCGCGCGAGGAGGACTTCCCGCGCTGGTACCAGGACGTCATCAACAAGGCCGAGCTGGCCGACAACGGCCCGGTGCGCGGCACCATGGTCGTCCGCCCGTACGCCTACGCGATCTGGGAGCGGATGGTCGAGGAGGTCGACGCGCGGATCAAGGCCGCCGGCGCCGAGAACGCCTACTTCCCGCTGTTCATCCCCGAGTCGTACCTGCAGCGCGAGGCCGAGCACGTCGAGGGGTTCAGCCCGGAGCTGGCGGTCGTCACCGTCGCGGGCGGCAAGGACCTCGAGGAGCCCGTCGTCGTGCGGCCCACCTCGGAGACGGTCATCGGCGAGTTCATGGCGAAGTGGGTGCAGTCCTACCGGGACCTGCCCCTCCTCCTGAACCAGTGGGCGAACGTGGTGCGCTGGGAGCTGCGCCCCAGGGTGTTCCTGCGCACGAGCGAGTTCCTCTGGCAGGAGGGCCACACCGCGCACGCCACCGCCGAGGACGCGCGCGCCTACGCCCGCCGGATCCTCACCGACGTCTACCGGGACTTCATGGTCGAGGTGCTGGCGATCCCCGTGGTCGCGGGCACGAAGATCGCGGAGGAGCGCTTCGCCGGGGCGGTCAACACGCTCACGTGCGAGGCGATGATGGGCGACGGCAAGGCCCTGCAGATGGGTACGAGCCACGAGCTCGGCCAGAACTTCGCCCGCGCCTTCGACATGCGGTACCTCGACGAGGCGGGGGAGCAGCAGCTGTGCTGGACGACCTCGTGGGGCGTGTCGACCCGCATGATGGGCGGGCTGATCATGGCCCACGGCGACGACGCCGGCCTCCGCGTGCCGCCGCGCCTGGCGGCCACCCAGGTCGTCGTCCTCGTCGTCCGGGACGACGACGGATCCGTCGCCGAGGCCGCACGCGGCATCGTCGACGGGCTGGCGGCGCAGGGCGTGCGCGCCCGGCTGGACGACCGGGTCGGCACCGCGTTCGGTCGCCGGGCCACCGACTGGGAGCTGAAGGGCGTGCCCCTGCGCGTCGAGGTGGGCCCGCGGGACCTGGCCGAGGGCCAGGTCGTGGTCGTCCGGCGGGACGACGGGTCGAAGGCGCCGACGCCGGTGGGCGACGTGGTCGGCCGCGTGCCCGGCCTGCTCGAGGAC
>JAEVZA010000221.1 GCA_023392475.1 Actinomycetes bacterium
TGACCGCGCCGGGGGTCGGGCCGGCGTCGGCGCCGACGAGCGCGGTGGGTGCGGCGGTGGGTGCGGCGGCGGCTTCGGTGACCTCCGCGGTGCCGTCCGGTCCCGTGCCCGGGGCGGTGGCTGCGGACGGATCGGCGGGACCGTCGGGCGCCGGGTCGGCCGGTCCGGTGGGGTCGTCAGTCGCCATAGTGCACCCGTCGTGAGAGCAACGAGTACTGCACGAGCGCGACCACGCCGGTCAGCACGAACAGCCCGATCGACAACCCGGCGCGCAGCTCGAGCGGGCGGACGCCCTTGGGGTCGGCGATCTTGTAGAGCAGCGTCTCGGTGGCGCCGGCCGGGCCGCCCCCCGTGAGGACCTCGATCTGCGCGTACGCCTGCAGCGCGTTGATCACCAGCACGATGCCGAGGAACAGCAGCGCGGGCGAGATCAGCGGCACGGTGATGCGGAAGAAGCGGCGCACGGGCCCGAACCCGTCGAGCGTGGCGGCCTCGTTGAGCTCGTCGGGGACGGCCTGCAGCGCGGCCAGCACGATGATGAAGGTGAGGCCGAGGTTCTGCCACACCGACGACAGCGACACGGCGAACATCGCGGACCCGGGGCTGTTGAGGCTCAGCCAGCTGACGTCCTTGAAGTAGCCGACCTCGGGGTTCACCAGCGTGAAGAACACGACCGATGCGACGGCGACCGACGAGGCGACCGTCGACGAGAAGATCGTCTGGAAGACCTTGATGCCCTTCAACCGTCGGTGGGCGGCGACGGCGAGCAGCACGCCCAGCACGAGGCCGAGGGGCACCGCGTAGACCATGAACAGCGCCGAGTGCGTGAGGCCCGAGGTGAACTCGCTGCTGGTCAGCGTGTCCTTGAGCTGCGAGAAGCCGACGTAGGTGGGCGGCTTGTTGAGGAACCGGGGCTGGCGGTGCACCGAGTCCGAGATGAGCCGGTACAGCGGGTAGTAGGCGAAGACCGCGAACGCCACGAGCGCCGGGAGCAGGAAGGCGTACGCGAGCAGCGCGTCCCGCACACGCCGCCCGCGCGTGCGCGTGCGCGAGCCGAGCGGCGCGGTGATGGGGGCGAGGTCCTCGCCGCCGGCCTCGGCGATCGGCAGGTCGGTCAATTCAGGCGCTCCGTCGACGTGGGGTCGAACAGGTGCACGCCGGACGGCTCGGCGACGACCGAGACCTGGTCGCCGATGGCGACCGCGGTCTGGTCGTTCGGCTGGCGGACGACGACGAGCGAGCCGGCCACGTCGACGAGGACGTGGCGCTCGTGGCCGAGCAGCTCGACGTTCTGGACGGTCCCGCGCAGCGCCGCCGGCCCGTCGCCGAGGCGCAGGTGCTCGGGGCGGACGCCGACGACGACCGTGCTGCCGTCCGGGGCGGTGCCCGGGTCCGCCACCTCGACCGTCCCGGCATCGGTCGCCACGATCGGCACCCCGCCGGTCGTGAGCGTGCCCGACAGGGTGTTCATGGGCGGGCTGCCGATGAACCCGGCGACGAACAGGTTGGCCGGGCGCTCGTACACGGCCTGCGGCGGTCCGACCTGCTGAAGTCGGCCGCCGTTGATGATCGCGATCCGGTCGGCCATGGTCATGGCCTCGACCTGGTCGTGGGTCACGTAGACGAAGGTGGTGCCGAGCCGCCGGTGCAGGTCCACCAGCTCCAGGCGCGTCTGCGTGCGCAGCTTCGCGTCCAGGTTGGACAGCGGCTCGTCCATGAGGAAGACCTCGGGGCGGCGCACGATCGCCCGGGCGAGCGCCACGCGCTGGCGCTGGCCGCCGGAGAGCTCGCCGGGCTTGCGCTTCAGGTAGTCGACGAGGTCCAAGGTCCGCGCCGCCTCGAGGACCCGCTCGGCGCGCTCCGACCCGTCCACCTTCACCCCGCGGTTGGCCACGAGCGGCGACTCGATGTTCCGCTCGACGGTCATGTGCGGGTAGAGGGCGTAGCTCTGGAACACCATGGCGATGTCCCGGTCCTGCGGTGCGACGTGGTTCACGACCCGGTCGCCGATCGTGAGCATCCCCGACGAGATCTCCTCGAGCCCGGCGATCATCCGCAGCGCCGTGGACTTGCCGCAGCCCGACGGGCCGAGCAGCACCATGAACTCGCCGTCCCGGATCTCGAGGGAGAGCTGATCGACCGCAACGACGTCGCCGAACCGCTTGGTGACCTGGTCGAAGGTGACTCCGCTCATGGGCGCTCGGGTCCTCCCACCGTGCTCCTCCGTGTGTGACGGCATCCCCCCGGTGGGGACCGGGCGAGCCCGAACGGGCGCCCGGACCGGAGGCTAGGTCGGCGAGGAGCCGGGATCGGGTCTTTGCGCGGTGAGTTCACCCGGACGTCACGCGGGTGGCCGTGCGCAGCGGGTCACGCACCCGACGGTGCGCGCTCGGGGAGCCGGCGGAGCACCTCGGCCACGCGGTCGGCCGCGTCGCCGCAGCCGGCCGCCCGGAGGGCGTCGAGCGCGACGTGCGGCGGCGGGAACGACTCGAGCATCCACCGGGCGAAGGTCGTGCCGTCCATCCAGCCGGCCTCGGCCGCCGACAGCTCGGGCGCGGCCATGCGCCCGACCGCGGCAGCTCGGCGCAGCGCGTCCCAGCTCGCCTCGGCGGCGAGGTCCGAGGCGGCCTGCGCCAGCGCCTCGGCCGAGGGTGCCACCGCGCCGACGGACGGCGGGGAGAGGTGGAGGCGGACGGCCGCCGGCCAGTCGAGCGGCCCGGCCACGGCGGCGGCCAGCAGCTCGTGGAGCCACATCGCCACGACGAGCGCGGTGAGCGGTGG
>JAEVZA010000230.1 GCA_023392475.1 Actinomycetes bacterium
GCGCCCCCCCGGGGGGCCCAGCCCCCCGGCGCGGCCACACAGAACGGGAGGGGGAGGGGTGGTTAGCGGGCCTTCTCCATGAAGCGGTCGACGTCGACGACGACCCGCGTCACCTTGCCCGCGGCCACCAACCCGCGGTCGTCCCTGGCCGACACGTGGAAGACCAGGCGGCGGCCCTCGACGCGCTCGAGGTTGGCCTCGGCCCGCACGACGGCGCCGATCGGGGTGGGGGAGATGTGCTCGAGCTGCACCCGCATGCCGACCGTCGAGGCGCCCTCGTCGAGGTGGCCGTCGAGGGCGCGTACCGTCGCCTCCTCCACGAGGGCGAGAATGCGGGGGGTCGCCAGCACGGGCACCTCGCCCGACCGCAGCGCGATCGCCGTGTCCGCGTCGGAGACCACGAGGTCGACGATGGCGGACAGGCCGGTGCGGACGGACACGGCCGATACGATAAGCACTCCGCCGCCGGCCCCCCAATCCGCCGGTCCGACCCGGCGCCGTGAGCGAGGACAGCGGGAGGAGCCACGTGCTCGAGGAAGCCACCATCCAACGGGTCCTGTCCGCGGGGCTGTCCCGCGGCGCCGACTTCGCCGAGGTGTTCGCCGAGGACAAGCGCTCCTCGTCGGCGCTGCTCGACGACGGGCGCGTCGAGGAGCTGACGTCGGGCCGCGACCGCGGCGCCGGCATCCGGGTCGTGGTGGGCGACTCCACCGGCTTCGCCCACACGTCGGACCTGTCGGAGGCGGGGCTGATCGCCGCGGCCGAGGCCGCGGCCGCCGCGTCGCAGGGCGCCTCGGAGGGCACGCGGGTGGTCGACCTCGACCGCGTCGAGGCGGGCGCGCCGAACGTCGTGTCCATCCTCCCGGGCGACGTCCCGAAGGCGCGGAAGGTCGAGCTGCTGCTCACCGCCGACGAGGCGGCGCGCGCCGCGGGCGGGGCCATCACGCAGGTGTCGGCCCGCTACGCCGACTCGCGCCGGCGGATCCTGGTGGCGAACAGCGACGGCGCCCTCGCCACCGATGACCAGGTGAAGACGCTGTTCTCGGTCTCGGCCGTCGCCTCGGGGGACACCGGCATGCAGACCGGGCGCGAGTCCGTCGGCCACACGGTCGGCTTCGAGCTGTTCGACCGCTACGACGTGGCCGAGCTGGCCGAGCGAGCCGCTCGCCGGGCCATCACCAAGCTCGCCGCCCGCCCCGCGCCGTCCGGCGAGATGACCGTCGTCATCGGACCCGGCGGCGGCGGCGTGATGTTCCACGAGGCGTGTGGCCACGGCCTCGAGGCCGACCTCGTCGGCAAGGGCGCCTCGGTGTTCGCCGGCCGGCTCGGCGAGCAGGTGGCCTCGCCCCTCGTGACCCTCGTCGACGACGGGACGATGGGCGGCGAGTGGGGCTGCTTCGCGATCGACGACGAGGGCCGGCCCGCCCAGCGCAACGTGCTGATCCAGGACGGCGTGCTCGTCGACTACATGTGGGACGGCCTGCGGGCCCGCAAGGAGGGCCGGCCGTCGAGCGGCAACGGCCGCCGCCAGAGCTACCAGCACCTGCCGATGGTGCGGATGACGAACACCTACCTGGTGGGCGGGACGTCGGACCCCGACGAGATCGTGGCCGACACGCCGTCGGGCGTGTACGTGGCGCACCTCGGCGGCGGCCAGGTCAACACCGCGACCGGCGACTTCGTGTTCGGCATGACCGAGGCGTACCTGATCGAGGACGGCCGCATCACCGAGCCGCTCCGCGAGGGCAACCTCATCGGCAACGGGCCGGCGGTGCTCGCCAACATCGACGCGGTCGGCAACGACTTCGCGATGGGCGCGCCCGGCACGTGCGGCAAGGACGGCCAGGGCGTGCCGGTCGGCGACGGGGTGCCGACGCTGCGGGCCCACGGCCTCACCATCGGCGGCACCGCCGCCTGACCCGGTCCGGTCCGTGGCGAACGACGTCGTGGCCTTCCACGGCTGGCCGGCCGAGGCGCTGGACTTCTTCGACGACCTCGCCACGCACAACGAGAAGGCGTGGTTCCACGCCCACAAGCACGTGTACGACGAGTGCGTCCGGGAACCGATGCGCGCGCTCGTCGCGGAGCTGGAGGACGAGTTCGGGGCCCTCGTCGTGTCGCGCCCGAACCGCGACGTCCGGTTCGCGCACGGTCGCGACCCGTACAAGCTCGAGATCTACGCGCGGTCGCGGGAGCGGTCGGCGAGCGGCTGGTACGTGCGGGTCGGCGCCGACGGCATGTTCGCCGGCGGGGGTGCGTACCAACCCGACCGCGAGCGCCTCGCCCGCATCCGCGCCGCGATCGACGACGAGCGCACCGGGTCGCAGCTGGCCGGCATCGTGGAGGACCTCGAGTCGTCGGGCGTCGAGCTGATGCGGTACGGGTCCGTGCGGACGGCGCCGCGCGGCTACCGGGTCGACCACCCGCGCATCGACCTGCTCCGGCTCGTGAACCTGGCCGGCGGGCGGAGCTGGCCGCCGCGTGCGTGGCTCCGGACGGCCGCGGCGAAGGACCGGGTCGTCGACGCCTGGCACGAGCTCGAGCCGCTGGTGGACTGGCTGGTCGCCAACTCCTGATCGGCGCCGCCTTCGCCCCCTGATCGACCGCCGGGCGCCCCGCTCAGCCGACGGGCACGGCCCGGGCGTGCACCAGCGTCGTGACGCGCCCGACCGTCGTGTCCACGAGCTCCACCTCGATCGGCGCGTCCGGCGCGTCGCCGAGCACCCGGCAGGACGTCCGCACGGGCCCGACCGGCGCCTGCGCGAGGTAGCGAAGGTCCAGGTCGGTCACGACGACCGGTGCGCCCGTGCGCGCCGTCGCGAGCTCCTCGGCCGCCACCTCGGCGACCAGCGCCACCATCGCGCCCTGGAGGGTGCCTGCGGGGTTGCGCACGCTCGCCGTCACGTCGATCTCGACCACGCCGGCGGCCGCGTCGAGGACCCGGATGCCGGCGGCCTCCCGGAGCGGCACGGTGATCGTGGGCAGCATGCCGAGCACGGTGGGCGCTGCCTCCGGCGGGAGCGTCGGCTTCGGAGGATCGCCGGGGCGACGTGGCACTCGGGCGAAGCCGATCGCGCCGAAGCCGAACCGCTCGCCGCGCTCGTCGACGAGGTCGACGGTGCAGCTCCCCGAGCGCCGGCCGTCGCGCACGACCGTGGCCGTCCCGGTCACCCTCGCTGGCGCCGATCGGGCGACCGTGCGGAGCGTCATGTCGGTGGTGAGCGTCCACATGTCGGGGTCGGTGTCCAGGGTGATCCCGGCGACGGCGTCGACCACGAACGACACGACGCTCGTGCGCACGCAGCCGGCGTGGCACGTCGCCTCGGCGGGCGCCAGGTCCATGATCAGCCGGCCGTCGACGAAGCGGGCGGTCACGCCGAGGCGGCCCGGCACGTTGTCCTGCGCCTCGACCGGCAGGTCCGTCATGGGCGGGGAACGTAACACCCGCGCGGCCGCCCACCGCCCGGCGCCGGTGCGGTCGACCCACCGGCCGGGAGGCGCGCCGCGCGCGTGGCAGGCTGACCGCCGTGCCCCGCACCCACCACCTCCCGATCGCCGGCGCGCCCGCCGCGTGACCTCGCCCGCATGACCCCCGACGAGCTGCTGGCGATCGCCGACCGCGTCGTCGGCCGGGCCCGGCCCGGGGAGGAGCTCGAGGCGGTCGTGACGTGGAGCCACGACGTCGAGGTGCGGGCGCACGACGGCGAGATCGAGCACTTCGTCGAGGCGGACTCCGCCGGCGTCGGCGTCCGGATCGTGCGCGACGGCAGGCAGGGCCTGTCCTGGGTCGGGGCCCTGGACGACGAGGCGGCGCTGGCCGAGTGCGTGGACGAGGCCCGGGACAACGCCGAGTTCGGCACGCCCGACCCGAACGCCGGGCTGGCGGCGCCCGACGGGTGGCCGTCGCCCGAGCTCGACCTCTACGACGAGCGCCTGCTCGGCGTGCCGACGGCCGACAAGGTGGCGCTCGCGATCGACCTCGAGCGCCGCATCCTCGGTGGCGATCCCCGGATGGTGGGCCTCGAGTCCGCCGACTACGCGGACGCGGTCGCGGCGAGCGCCATCGCGTCGACGACGGGCGTGCGCGCCGCCGGACGCGAGACGTCGGCGTTCCTCGGCGGGTGGGCCCTGGCCGGCGACGAGGACGAGACGACCACCGGGTTCGGGTTCTCGGTCGCCCGCGCCCCGCAGGACCTCGACGCGGCGACGGCTGCGGGCGAGGCGGTCCGCCGTTGCGTGTCGATGCTCGGCGCCACGAAGGTCCCGAGCGCCCGGCTCACGGTGGTGCTCGACCCGTACGTCACCTCCCAGCTGCTCGGACTCGTGTCCGAGCTGCTCTCGGGGGAGGCCGTGGTGCGGGGGCGCTCCGCGTTCGCCGACCGGGTCGGCGAGTCCGTCGCCGCGCCGTCCGTGACGCTCTACGACGACCCCGCGGACGTCGCCGCGCCGACAGCGGATGACGTCGACGGCGAGGGCCTGGCGACGCGCCGGGTCGACCTCCTCCAGGACGGGGTGCTGCAGGGCTACCTGCACAACGCCTACACGGGACGGTCGCTGGGCGTCGCGTCCACCGGGAGCGCGGTGCGGGGCAGCCACCGCGGCGGGCCGGGCGTCGGGCCCCGCGTCATCAAGCTGGCGCCCGGCGCCTCGACCCCGGCCGAGGTGTGGGCCTCGGTCGGCGACGGGCTGCTGGTGCACGAGGTGTCGGGGCTGCACTCCGGTGTGAACCCGGTGTCGGGTGATCTCTCGGTCGGCGTGGAGGGCACGCTGCTGCGCGGCGGCGAGCCCGGCCCGCCGGTGCGCGAGGTCACGATCGGCTCCACGCTCCAGCGCATGCTGCTCGACGTCGTCGCGATCGGCGACGACCTCACCTACTTCCCGTGGGAGTCCACGGGCGTGACGCTCGCGATCGCCGACGTCACGATGTCGGGGACCTGACCGGTCGACCGGTGCGCGGAGACGGAGGACGGACGTGAGCGACCTGGTGGACCTGGCCCGAGGGCTCGTGGAGCGCGCTGCGCCGGGCGAGCAGGTGGAGGCCGTCCTCGGCCGGTCCAGTTCGACGACGGTCAAGGTCTACGACGGTGCGGTCGAGTCGCTGACGTCCGCGGGGTCGTCGGGCGCCGGCGTGCGCGTCGTGCGCGACGGCCGGCAGGGGTTCGCACACTGCGGCTCGCACGACCCCGACGTGCTCGCGGAGACGCTCGAGGAGGCGCGCGACAACTGCGCGTTCGGCGAGCCCGACGAGTTCAACGGGCTGGCCGAGCCGGACGGGGTCGAGGTCGTCCCGCAGGACTCGTGGTCCGAGTCCGTCGTGGCGATGTCGAACGACCGGAAGGTCGAGCTCGCGCTGGAGCTGGAGCGGCGGACGCTCTCGCTCGACCCGCGCGTCACCGGGGCCCGCACGACCGCGTTCGGCGACGGGTGGGGCGAGCACGCCGTCGTCTCGACGACCGGCATCGAGGCATCGGCGCGCGGTGCCTCCTGCTCCGTGTCGACCCAGCCGATGGCGCGCGACGGCGAGGAGACGCAGATCGGGTGGGGCCACGACGTGTCGCGCGACCCCGACGTGCTCGACCTCGACCGCGTCGCCGCCGAGTCGGTCGAGCGCGCCACGCGGCTGCTCGGTGCGACGAAGCCGGCGTCGGCCCGCATGACGATCCTGCTGGAGCCGCGCCTCGCCGCCACGTTGCTGTCGCTCGTGTCGGGGATGCTCTGCGCCGACTCCGTGCTGAAGGGCCGCTCGCCGTTCGCCGACCGCGTCGGCGAGCAGATCGCCTCGCCGCTCGTGACGTTCGTGGACGACCCGACGCGATCGGAGTCGATCGCCGCCGACGAGCGCGACGGGGAGGGCCTCGCGTGCCGGCCGAACCCGCTCGTGGTCGGTGGCGTCCTCCAGGGGTTCCTGCACGACAGCTACACGGGCCGGCGCAGCGGCACCGCGTCGACCGGCTCCGCCGTGCGCGGCACCCGATCCCTGCCCGGGGTCGGCGCCCAGCTCCTCGTGGTGTCCCCGGGCGAGCGGTCCTTCGACGAGCTGATCGGGTCCATCGACCACGGCCTCTACGTCACGTCGTTCGCCGGGCTGCACTCGGGCGTGAACCCCGTGTCGGGCGACTTCTCGGTCGGGGCCGACGGCCTGCTGATCGGGGGTGGCGCGCTCGGCGCGCCGGTCCGGGAGATGACCATCGCCTCGACGCTCCAGCGCCTGCTGCTGGACGTCCGCGAGGTGGGTGGCGACTTCGAGTGGCTGCCCGGCGGCGACGGCGCCTGCTCGCTGGTGATCGATGACGTGTCGGTCTCCGGTTCCTGACCCCTGACCCCGGATCGCCGCCCCCGTCCCCGAACTCCGTTCTGTCCGCGCTTCCCGTCGTCTGACGACGAAAGGCACGGACAGAACGAGGGTTGGGTCGCGGTGTCCCGCGCGCCCGCCCGCTTCGGCGTACCACGTGGTCCGATCACGACCACCGGGTACGCCAAAAGCTCGGTGGTGGCGGTGGTGGTGGGGCGTCGGACGAGGGACGTCCCAGGGTCGGCGCGGGCGGGGGCCCGGGTCAGCTGTCGTCGTCGCCGAGGTCGAGGAAGTCGGGGATCTCGAACGGCTCGTCGAGCTCGGGCAGCTCGTCGCCGTCGGCCTCGATGCCGACCCGTGCGAGCCACAGCCCGGGGGCGTCCAGCTCGGCCGGGGTGGGCAGGTGCTCGACGTCGGACCACAGCTCGTCGAGCACGCCGGTGCCGGCGCGGGCGACGATGCCCGACACGAACGCGGCGCCGCGGTCGAAGGTGGCCTGGCGCAGCTCGAGGCCGAAGAGCCGCTCCACGAACCGCCGCTCGGGGCCGAACTCGACGCGACGGCGGCGCAGGGCCTCGGTGACCCGCTGGTACTCGGGCAGCAGCCGGCCACCGATCGTGTCGAGCACGTGGTCGACGTAGCCCTCGATCGTCGAGACGAGCGCCTCGATGCGCGGCATGAGGTCGCGCTGGTGCTCGGACTGCATGGCGCCGAGGAGGATGTCGGGGTCGCCCGCGAGCCGCTGGAGCGCGGCCATGTCGGGCTCACCGGACCCGAGGAGGTCGGGGATCCCGAGCTCGTGCATCCGGCGCTCCATGTCGCCGACGTCGTCGTTGAAGCTCGACGCGTAGTCCTCGAGCAGCTCCTCGAGGCGGGCCCGCACGTGCGGGATGTTCAGCACCTGGTCGTGGGCGACGTCGGACAGGCAGACCCAGAGCCGGATGGAGTCGCGCGGGAGGCTCCACTCGTCGGCGAAGCCGTCCACGTTGGCGAGCACCATCGTGAGGGGACCGCCGGCGGGTCGGGGCAGGGGCAGCTCGTAGTGGCCGAGCGCTCGGGCGGCGAGGTGCCCGGCGGTGCTGCCCGCCATCATCCCGAGCAGCATCGGGCCCATCATCCCCATGACCTGGCGGATGAGCGCCTCGGGCGACATGCCCGCCATGCCGGGGAGCCCGGGCATCCCGGCCTCGGAGAACGGGTCGCCGCCCTCGTCCATCTCGCGCTCGAGCTCGCCCAGCTGCGCCTGGAGGGCGTTGCCGAGCGACCCGGAGAGCCGCTCGAGCAGGTGGCGCTCGTCGTCCAGGAAGCGCCGCGCCCACTGCGTGCGGTTGAGCGGCTCGAGCCGGACCGGCTCGTCGGACCCGCGGCCGGTGACCTCGGCGACCTGCAGCTCGGCGACCCGCGCCAGCTGCTCGACGGCGAGCCGGTCGACCGGGTCGACGTTCTCCTCGGGCCGGCCCTGGGTGGCGATGGAGCCGGCGAGCTGCGCCGCCGCGTCCCAGCTGCTGCCGCCGCTGCCGGACAGCATGCGGGAGAGGTCCTGGAGGAAGAACCCCATGTCGACGAAGGGATCGCCGCTGCCCGGCTGGTCGTCGTCGCCGTCGTCGGGCGGACCGAATGGACCGGATGCGCTCACGGTCTGCATGGTAGGGGCCTCGGCGCCCGGCGGCGCCGCGGCCTGAGCAGGCTCCCCGGGGGTGTGACGTGCCGGACGACGACCAGGGACGCGAGGAGCCGCCCCAGGGCGCGCCCGGGCCCGGCGGGCCGACCGTGGTGGCCGTGGACGCGCCCCGGACGGACCTCGGTCGCCGCATCGCCCGACTCGTCGCCGCCGACCCCGGGGCGGCGCTCGGCGGCTCGTCGGCACGGACCGACGCGGGGGGAGCGGACCACCTGGTCGTGCTCGCCCCGGGTCAGGGGCCGGAGGTCGACGGCACCACCGTTGGCGGCGTCGGGCTGGACGCCGCGGTGCGCCTCCACGGCCGGACGACGGCGTCCCAGGTGGTCGTC
>JAEVZA010000258.1 GCA_023392475.1 Actinomycetes bacterium
GTGGGGGGGGGGGGTCATGTGGGGGGGGGGGCCACGCTCCGGATCGGATCAGACGATCGTGATCGTCGCGGTCGCCGTGGCGGTGCACCCCTGCGCACGGGCCACGACGTTCCACTGGCCCGGCGTCACCGTGTTCGGGATGGTGACCGCCACGCTGAAGGCGCTGCCCGACGGCGTCGTCGTCGCGAGCACCCCGGTGGCCGTGCCCGGCCCGACCGGCGTCATCAGGATCTCGACCGTCGAGTTGTCGTTGCCGACGCCCGAGACGGTGATCGTGTCACCGGCGGCGGCGGACGGGTCGCTCAACACGACGCCGGACGGCGTGTACGTCGCGCAGTCCGGGTTGATCGTCGTCGTCGTGGTCGACGTCGTCGTGGTGGTCGACGTGGTGGTCGTGGTCGTGGTGCCCGTGCCGCCCGTGCAGCCGATGGCCACGAGTGCGAAGCCGGCGACCAGCACCGGTCGGACGAGTCGTCCGCGAGTCGTGAGCTTCATTGCAGGATCCCCCAAAAAGACCGTGCACGAGAGACCGGGAGGTCGCCCGCATCGCCGTTGAGCCTCGCTCATTGTTGCCGATCCGGGGGCCGAGGTCCAGAACCTCGGCGGGGTCGGCCCAGGTTCACCCGGCGGAGGTCGCTCCGGCGACGGTCAACGAGCCGTCCTCGTCGCCCCGGAACGTGCGCCGGGACCGCTCCACGCCGTCGGGCAGCTCGGGCCCGACCTGCTCGACGGTCACCTTCACGTGGCCGGCGTCCAGGAGCGGTTGGCCGTGGACGTCGAGGTGGTAGCGGCCGATCGCGAGCGGTCCCTCGAGCTCGTAGGTGACCACCTTGGTCGCGCCCGGCGGCAGGTCGACGAACATCGAGTGGCGCAGCACGCCCGCGTACTCCTGCTGCGTGCCGACGCCGGCCTTCTGCCCGTCGACGGTCGCGCCGCGGAGCCCGAGCGGGCTGAGCACGGCGAGCTGCGTGCGGTTCGTGCCCACCGGCAGCCCCTTCGGGGGCTGCGTGACCACGTCCGGCAGCGCGCCGGCGGGCAGGTCGTTGGTCAGCCGCACGGTGACCTTCGCGGTGGCCTGCCCGGTCGCCGGGTTCCACCGCACGTCGTAGCTCACGTCCCTGCGCAGGTACGCGTCGATCTTCGACGGGTTCGCGTTGCGGTCGACGACGACGAGCAGGTCGTCGTCCGCGTGGCGCGCCACCGAGCCCGACAGCCCGAGCCGGTCGAGGAAGGGTCGGTCCTCCGGGTGCAGCGAGGCGAAGCGGAGCCGGCCCTGGTCGACGACGGGGGACAGGACCTGGCCGAGGACGCGTGGCGCCGGGAGCTGCTTGCTCGTGAACTTGTCGAGCGTCGAGCGGATCACGTCGTCGATCGCGGACGAGCTCTCGGGGAGCGCCGCGAACTGGCCCTTGGTGAGGAAGTCCGTGGCGTTGTCCGACGTCAGGGTCACGCCGGTCGTCGGCACCGGGACCGGGCCCGTGATCTTGAGCAGCGCGGCGAACGCCGCCGGGTCCGCGTAGAGGACGCCGTCGAGGTGCGGGCCGGGGCGGAGCTGCGTGTACAGCTCGTCGGCGAGGCGGGCGACCGTGTCCAGGTCGGGCGTGCCGCCCCAGTTCTGCGGGTAGTACTGCGGCCGCATCTCGACGAGGGACTGCGGGTACGCCCCGGGCGTCATCGTCGGCGGGTCGACCGTGAGCGCGGAGGCGAGGTCGTTCGGGATCCCGACCTCGACCAGCTTGAGCACGCCCTGGTCGGCCCGGAGCTCCGCCCAGTTGCCGAGGTGGCCGCCGATGTCGCGCAGCTCCGCCGGGTTGCCGAGGAGCAGGAGGTAGCGACGAGGTCCGGAGGCGCCCAGCAGCTCGGGCGCGCGCTCGACGGCGAGCTGCGCCACCTCGGCCGAGCGGCGGGTGGTGCGCAGCTGCGTGCGGAACTCGTCCATGCGGTCGGCGAGGGGACCGGCGAGCCAGGGGGAGTCCACGTCCTCGAGGTCGCGCTCGGTGGTGCGGAGCTCGCCCGTCGCCTCCGCCACGGGCCGCTGCATCGACGCGAGCACGGCGAGGTCGATGCCGCCGCCGGCGCGCCGGAGCCGGTCCTGGTCGATGGAGGTCGACAGCCCGGCCGCCACGCGGCTGAGGTGCGCGCCGGAGCGTGCCGCGACCCGGACCTGCTCGAGGTTCGGGCCGAGGGCGGGCACGATGCGCGCGGGCAGCAGCCACCAGGCGTCGGCGTCCGAGGCCACGGAGTCGAACGAGTCGGAGGCCGAGGCGAAGCGGGCCCTGACGGTCCCGGGCTCCTCGTCGCCGACCGCGTCGACCGCGGCCCGCGTGCGGCTGATGGCCGTGGCCACCGCCTGTCGCTGCTGGAGCCCGAAGGCGATCGTGCCGGCGACCCCGACGACGACGAGCACCACGGCCGCCGCCGCGCCCACCGCGATCCAGCGGCGGGCCCGCCGGCGGGAGTTGCGGGCGCCGGTGACCCACATCGGGACGACGGCCGCCGCGGCCAGGCCGGCGGTCGCGAGC
>JAEVZA010000267.1 GCA_023392475.1 Actinomycetes bacterium
TTGGGGGGGCCCGGGGGGCCCCGCGTATCCGCCGGCTGTCGATGGCGCCTGCGGTCAGACCTTCGTGACGGTGTCCTCCCGGCTCCCGGTCGGCGGCAGGGACACCACGCCCGGGCCCATGTCCAGCTGGTACGCCGGCAGGCCGTGGGCGTAGAGGTCGATGCCCTCCTCGATCTCCGCGTCCTGCGGCATGCGGAGGTTCCAGCTGCCGGGGATCTTGCGGAGCCCGAACATCAGGAGGAACGACAGGATCCCGGCGCTGAGCATGGCGGCGACGCTGCCGATGACCTGCGCCGTCAGCTGGCCGCCGCCGCCCCCGTAGAAGAGGCCGGTGATCGGGTTCGCGTTGTCGGCGCCGGTGGCGGTCGGGATCCCGAACTCGCCGGTGGCGAAGAGCCCGACGGCGAGGGTGCCCCAGATGCCGCACGCCCCGTGGACCGGCACGGCGCCGACGGGATCGTCGATGCGCAGGTGCTCGAGCAGGTCGGTGGCCAGCGGCACGAGGATGCCGGCGACGGCGCCGATCACCACCGCACCGAACGGACTGATCCAGTAGCAGGGTGCGGTCACGGCCACGAGGCCGCCGAGGAAGCCGTTGATCGTGGACCCGACGTCCCACTTCTTCGTGCGCTGGTAGATGAAGAAGATCGCCACGAGGCCGCCGGCGCTGGCCGCCAGCGTGGTGTTGATCGCGACCCGGCCGATGCCCTCCCAGTCCATGGCCGACAGCGTCGAGCCCGGGTTGAAGCCGTACCAGCCGAACCAGAGCATCACGGCGCCGATGGCGGCGATGTTGACGTCGTGCGGTGGCGTCGGGCCGCCGCCGTCCCGGGCGAACACCCGGCCGATGCGTGGTCCGAGGGCGAGCGCCCCCATCAGGGCGATCATGGCGCCGACGGTGTGGACGGCGGTCGAGCCGGCGAAGTCACGGAAGACGACGCCGTCGGGGACGAGGCCGCTGAACCAGCCCATCGTGTTGCCGAGCCAGCCGCCCGGCCCCCAGATCCAGTGCACCGTGATCGGGTAGATCAGGCCGGAGACGGCGATCGAGTAGAGGATGTCGCCCTTGAAGCTCGTGCGGCCGATCATGGCGCCCGAGGTGATCGTCGAGGCGGTGTCCGCGAAGGCGAACTGGAACAGCACGAACGCGTAGAACGCGATGCCCGTGCCGTTGTAGTCGGCCGTGTCGTGGTGGAGGAAGAAGAACGAGTGCCCGATGATCGCGTTCCCGATGCCGAACTCGAGCGCGAAGCCGATGGCCCAGTACAGGATGCCGCACAGGCACGTGTCGAAGATGCACTCCATCATCACGTTGACGGATTCCCGTGCCCGGGCGAACCCGGCTTCCAGGGCCATGAACCCCGCCTGCATGAAGAACACCAGGAAGGCCGCGACGAGCACCCACACGGTGTTGAGCGGGTTGATCACGTCGGCGGTCTTGACGTCCTGCAGGACCGACGCCCCCGCCATGTCCTCGAACAGGTAGAAGGCCAGCCCGATCACGGCCCCCGCCGCGACCAGCCCGGCCATCTTGCCCGCCAGGATGATCCCGAACCGCTTCTGGACGTCCCGTTGCCGGAACGCGGTGATCGGGAGGCGCTGCGCTGGCAATCGCTCCCTGCGTTCCTTCCTGCGGCCGAGGCCGCCCGTGAACCTGTGCAGCTGAAAGGCGTGTGTCATGGGCGAGCAAGTTATGGACGCTCCGTTTCACGGCCGTGTTGCAGCCGTTACATGCGTACGTCGTGAACCTGACCGCTATCTGACAAATGGATGCGGCACTTCTGGTGCGATTGCGTCGAAATGCTCGATGGATTCATCGTCGGGAAACCGCATCATAGCGATGGCCACACATGTTGCAAATGACCTCTTCGCACATCGCCTTCATGGCGGTCGTCGCGGCGCTGCGCCCAGCGACCCGGGCCGACCGCCGCCGCCCCGGAGGCCCCCGTCGACCGCCGCGACCCGGTCGCGCCGGCCGCTCGACTGCGGTGCCGGGGCGCGGCGCCGATCCCCCGCGCACCGTCCGCACCCGTCGGGTTCCGGGGCCTGCTGCGGCCGTGCGCCGGGCCCCTCCCCGGCGGCGCCCGGCCCGAAACGCCGCCGAAACACGATGGAAGCCCACGGTTCACAGTTGGCTAATACCTGCGAAACGTCGTCTTCCTACGTTGCCCCGCATGATTCGAACACGGCTGCAACGATTCAAGGACCGGGACACCCGGAAGATGATGTGGGTGATCCTGAGCGGGAAGATGCTCGGGATCGCCACGCTCCTCGGGATGATCAAGGGCATCTCGTGGTTCCTCGGGGCCGACGCCGGGGCGTCGACGCTGGCGCACACCGCGGTGAAGGCCGGCGACATCGTCAGCCCGATCAACACGGTGTGGGTCCTCGTCACCGCCTTCCTCGTGTTCTTCATGCAGGCGGGCTTCATGGCCCTCGAGGCCGGCGTGGCCCGGTCCCGCGAGGCCGTGAACGTCCTGATGGAGTGCGTGTTCGACACGTGCCTGTGCGGGATCCTGTTCTGGGCCATCGGCTTCGCGTTCATGTTCGGCGAGGGGAACGGCCTGATCGGCCACCAGTACTTCTTCCTCTCCGGCATGACGCCGGCCTACGGCACGACCGGGGTCGCCTTCCTGGCGTTCTTCCTCTTCCAGCTGGCGTTCGCCGACACCGCCTCGACGATCACGTCGGGCGCCATGGTCGGCCGCACCAGCTTCAAGGGCGACATCCTCTACTCGATCTGCGTGAGCGGCTTCCTCTACCCGATCTTCGGCCACTGGGTCTGGGGCCCGGGCGGCTGGCTCGCCAACACGATGGGCTGGTTCCACAGCCTCGTGCCCGACGGCATCGTGTTCCGCGACTTCGCCGGCTCCACCGTGGTGCACACCGTCGGCGGCGTGATCGCCCTCGCCGGCGCCGTCATCCTCGGCCCACGCCTCGGTCGCAAGTTCGCCCGTGACGGCGGCGGCCTCTTCCCGCCGCACGACCTCGTCATGGCCTCGATCGGCGCCGTGATCCTCTGGTTCGGCTGGTACGGCTTCAACCCCGGCTCGACGCTGTCGGCCATGGACTGGGAGGGCATCGGCCGGGTCGCCGGCAACACGACGCTCGCCGCCTGCGCCGGTGGGATGGTCGCCGTCCTCTGGGTCTACCCACGGTCGAAGAAGTGGGACCTGGGCATGTCGCTCAACGGGTTCCTCGGCGGGCTCGTGGCGATCACCGCACCCTGCTACTGGGTGAACCCGCTCGGCGCCGTGATCATCGGAGCCGTCGCCGGCATCGTCGTCCCGCTCGGCGTCGATGCGCTCGAGTACCTGCGGATCGACGACCCGATCGGCGCCGTGCCGGTGCACATGCTCGCCGGCATCTGGGGCACGCTCTCCATCGGGCTCTTCGCCACGGGCGACTACGGCATCCCCGGTCCGGAGGGCGCCGACACGTCCACCACGATCACCGGCCTCTTCTACGGAGGTGGCGGCGGCCAGCTGGTCGCCCAGATCATCGGCAGCCTGTCCTGCCTGGTCTGCGTCGGCGGCGTCGCCTTCATCGTCATGAAGCTCATCCGCACCCTGCCGGGCACCTGGAACCTGCGCCTCGGCCGGGACGAGGAGCTCGAGGGCATCGACGTGGTCGAGCACGGCCTGCCGCCGTACCACCTGGAGTCGGGTGCCGGCGTCATCTACGTCACCCCGACCAGCCCCAACTTCGATGCGGAGCAGCCCGTCTCCACGAAGGAGAAGGTCTGACCCGACCAGATCGCTGTGGGGGACGGGTTCACGGCCCGAGCCCGTCCCCCGCAGGGAGACAGCAAGCAACGACGCCTCGGCGCCCGCCCCTCGGGGCGGGCGCCGTCGCGTGTGGGCGCGGCCTCCGGACGGGTGGCTCGCTGGTGATCGGTGGGCCCGGGGTCGCGGCGATAGGGTCCGGCCGATGGCGGACCCCCTGCTCGTCGACGGCACCTACGACGCGTTCGTCGTCGACGCGGTGGACCGCCACGAGGGGGGCACCTCCCTCGAGCTGACGATCACCACGGGCGAGCACAAGGGCCGGGTCATCACCCTGTCGTCCAGCACGTCGCTCGGCGACCCGATCGACCTGCTCGGCATGCCCGCCACCGTCGTCGTCGACGGCGGCGCGCCGACGGTGCGCATCGACCGCTGAATCCCCGAGCGCCCGGCGCGGCGCCCCTGCCATCCTCGACGGATGGCACACCCGCACTGGCCCCTGTGGGACCTCCGGATCCGGACGCCGCGCCTCGAGCTCCGCACGCTCCGGGAGCAGGAGATGTCGGACCTGGTGGCCGTGATCGACGGCGGCCTGCACGACCCGGCCACGATGCCGTTCCTCTTCCCGTTCACCGACGCCGAGAACCCGCAGCGGGCCCACGACGCCTACCGCCACTACTTCCGCAGCTGGGCCAACTGGTCGCCCGACGAGTGGCACCTCCAGTTCGCCGTCTACGAGGGCGCCACCTGCGTCGGCACGCAGGCCCTCGACGCGGCGAGGTTCCCCCTCGTGCGCACCGTCGGCACGGGCTCGTTCCTGGGTCTCCCCCACCAGGGCCGCGGCATCGGCCGTGAGATGCGGGCGGCGGTGCTGCAGCTCGCGTTCGACGGGCTCGGCGCCGAGCGCGCCGTCACGTCCGCGTTCGAGGACAACCTCGCGTCCCAGCACGTGACCGTCGCCCTCGGCTACCGGCCCAACGGCGACGAGGTGGTCCCCCGGCGCGACGGCACGGGCCGGGTGCTGCGCTACGTCCTCGACCGGGACGACTGGGCGCCCCGCCGGCGCGACGACGTCGTCGTCGAGGGCCTCTCCCCGGAGGTCCTGGAGATGTTCGGCCTCCCCTGACCGTGGCCTCGCCCCCCCCGGAGCTTCTGACTGCATCTCACGTCGCCTGGCGACGTGAGATGCAGTCAGGGTGCGGGGTCCAGCGGTCAGGCGGTCAGGCGCGTGCCGCGGCGAAGCCCTTGTCGAGGTCGTCGATGATGTCGGCGACGTCCTCGAGCCCGACCGAGAGCCGGATCAGCCCGGGGTCGACGCCCGTGGTGACCTGCTCCTGCTCGTTGAGCTGGGAGTGCGTGGTGGACGCCGGGTGGATGACGAGGCTGCGCACATCGCCGATGTTGGCGAGGTGGCTGTGCAGCTCCAGCGCCTCAACGAACTTCTTCCCGGCCTCGCGTCCGCCCTTGATGATGAAGGCCGGCACCGAGCCGGCGCCCTTCGGGAGGTAGGTCGAGGCCCGCTCCTTCCAGGGGCTCGACGCGAGGCCGGCGTACGCCACCGACTCCACCTGGTCGTGGCCCTCGAGGTACTCGGCGACGGCCTGCGCGTTGCTCACGTGGCGCTCCATGCGCAGGGACAGCGTCTCGATGCCCTGGATGAGGAGGAAGGCGTTGAACGGCGAGATGGCGGCGCCGATGTCGCGGAGCAGCTGGACCCGGGCCTTGATGATGTACGACCCCGCGCCGAGCGCCGGCCAGTACTGGAGGCCGTGGTAGCTGGGGTCGGGCTCGGTGAACATCGGGAACTTGTCGTTCGCCGAGAAGTCGAACGAGCCCCCGTCGACGATCACGCCGGCGATCGCGGTGCCGTGGCCGCCCAGGAACTTCGTGGCGGAGTGGACGACGACGTCCGCGCCGTGCTCGATCGGGTTCAGCAGGTACGGCGTGGCGATCGTGTTGTCGACGATGAGCGGGATGCCGTGCGCGTGGGCGACCTCCGCCACGGCCGCGATGTCGAGCACGTCGTTCTTCGGGTTGCCGATCGTCTCCGCGTACAGCGCCTTCGTGTTGGGCTGGATGGCCTTCGCCCACGCGTCGAGGTCGTCGGGGTCGTCGACGAACGTCGAGTCGATGCCGAGCTTGGGCAGCGTGTAGTGGAGGAGGTTGTAGGTGCCGCCGTAGAGGGCGGCGGACGACACGATGTGGCTGCCGGCCTCGGCGAGGTTGAGGATCGCGAAGGTCTCGGCGGCCTGGCCGGACGACACGACGAGGGCGCCGGGCAGGCCGACGGCGGTCGGCGTGGCGCGCTCCAGGCTGGCGAGGCGGCCCTCCACGACGGCCTGGGTCGGGTTCATGATGCGCGTGTAGATGTTGCCGATCTCGGCGAGCGCGAAGAGGTTGGCGGCGTGGTCGCTGTCCCGGAACTGGTACGCGGTCGTCTGGTAGATCGGGGTGGCCCGCGAGCCCGTGGTCGGGTCGGCCTCGGCACCGGCGTGGATCTGGCGGGTGTCGAAGCCCCACTCGTCGCTCATCGAAGTCTCCTCGTGTCGGGCCCGGGACGCCGTCGTCGGCGGGCGGGCCGAGCTTAGAGGAGAATCCCGACCAATCCAGTCGGGATTCCGGCCGCCCCGACGTCAGCGCTTCGTGATGCACCACCTGGTCGTTCACCCCAGTGGTGCATCACGGAGCGGGTCAGGTGAGCTGGGTGACGCCGACCCGGTCGACGGCGAGCACCCGCACCCGCCCCTCGCCGCCCACGTCGGCGGCGAGGACCTCGGCGACGTCGTCGGGTGCGAGCGCGGCGATGCTCGGGCCGGAGCCCGAGAGCCACGCGGCGAGCACCTCGGGCCGGCCCAGCAGGTGGTCGCGCACCGCCTGCGCCTCGGGCCGGGCGGCCAGGCGCACGTCCTGGTGCAGTCGGTCCTCGCAGGCCTCGCGCAGCGCGCCGAGGTCGCCGGTGGCGAGCGCCGCGACCCAGAGGGCGGCCCGGGCGACGGAGAACGCGGCGTCGTCGAGACCCACGCGGGACGGGAGCGACCGCCGGGAGGCGTCGGTCGACGTGGCCCGGTCGGGCGACCACACGATCACGGCGAGGTCGTCGGGGACCGGCAGCGCGGCGACGCGGTCCCCCGCCGCGACCACGAACCCCCCGTGCGCGGACGCCGCCGCGTTGTCCGCGTGGCCCTCGAGCATCGCGGCGCACCGCAGGGCGCCGTCGCGGGCGGCGGCGTGGTCGAGGC
>JAEVZA010000082.1 GCA_023392475.1 Actinomycetes bacterium
GCTCGGACGCGGCGAGGAACGCCACGGCGATCGCGAGGTCGAGGCCCGAGCCGACCTTGCGGACGTGGGTGGGCGCGAGGTTGACGGTGACCCGGTCGACGTTCCACTTGAACCCCGAGCTCAGGACCGCGGCCCGGACGCGGTCCCGCGCCTCGCGGCACGAGGCGTCGGGCAGGCCGACCACCGTGAAGCCGGGGATGCCGGGCGAGACGTGCACCTCGACGCGCACGGGGTGGCCCTGCACGCCGAGCAGGGTGGCGGAGGGGACGGTCGCGAGCACGCGCGCCTCCTGGCGGACGGCCCGCCGGGGGCGGGCGGCGGAGCGGCACGGCGTGCGGCGATCCCGGCCTGCGGGCCGGTGCCCCGACCCTACGGTCGGACCCCGACAGCGGGGGCCGGCGCGCACCGGGGACCGGTCCCCGCCTGCGATGATGGGCGGCGATGGGCCTCAACCCGCACCACCAGCACCGCCGGTCCGCCTGGGACTACGTGTTCGTCGGCGCGGCGCTGCTCGTGGCGGCGGGCGTGCTCGCGTGGGCCCTCCTCGGCTGACCCGGATGCGCGACTACACGGCCACGGCCGAGTGCGAGGTCCGGCGGGTGCAGCCGTACGAGGCCACGAAGGCGTACGTCTGCCCGGGCTGCAACCGCGACATCCCCGCGGGCACCGGGCACGTGGTGGCCGTCCCGGTGGAGGCACCCGACCTGCGCCGCCACTGGCACCGGGGCTGCTGGGACCACCGCCTCACCCGGGCCCCGCGCCGCTGAGCGCGACGGAGGCGGCCGACGAGCGCGATCAGAACGCCCCTTCGATGACGTCGATCCGCCCGCCGGTCACGGCGGCCACGTCGAAGCGCAGGTGCTCCGGGTGCGCCGAGCGATCTGCGAGCCAGCGCAGCGCGAGCGAGCGGAGCCGCCGGCGCTTGTCCCACCCGACCGCCTCCTGCGGGCGGCCGCGGCGTGCGGACGACCGGGTCTTCACCTCGCAGAACACGACGGTGCGGCCGTGCGACAGCACGAGGTCGAGCTCGCCCTCGGCGCACCGCCAGTTGCGGTCGAGCACGACGTAGCCGCGCTCCTCGTACCAGCGCGCCACGCGCGCCTCACCCCAGGCGCCGAGGCGCCGGTGGTCGTACCGGCCGGGCTCCCCCACGGCCACCCCCTTCGGACGCGCGACCCGTGGTCGCGGCGTGGGGGAAGCGGCCTGCCCGGACGAGCGCGACGATCAGTCGCGCTTCTCGCGGATCTTCGCGGCCTTCCCGACGCGGTCGCGCAGGTAGTAGAGCTTCGCCCGGCGCACGTCGCCGCGGCTGTGCACCTCGATCTTGTCGATGATCGGCGAGTGCAGCGGGAAGGTGCGCTCGACGCCGACGCCGTAGGACACCTTGCGGACCGTGAAGGTCTCCTGGATGCCGCCGCCCTGGCGACGGATCACGTAGCCCTGGAAGACCTGGACCCGCTCCTTGTTCCCCTCGATCACCTTCACGTGGACCTTCAGCGTGTCCCCGGGGGCGAAGTCGGGGATGTCGTCGCGGAAGCTGGCCTGGTCGATGACGTCGGTGGTCTTCATGGAGATCTCCTGGGGGGCGCCGCGGTGGTCCGGACTCCGTCCGTGCGGACCGCTCGGACGGTCCTGGCGCACAGCGGGTCGATGGTAGTGGATCGGCCCGGCGACCGGGAAACGGCCCCGACCCGTCGAGGCGACCGGGCCGGGCGGCCGCTCAGGCCCCCGGCGGGAGCTCGAGGCCGAACGCCTCGATCTCGGCCCGCTCCGCGTCGGTGAGGCCGCCGCGGGCCGCGAGGAGGTCGGGCCGGTCGGTCGCGGTGCGCACGAGGGCGGCCGCCCGGCGCCACCGGGCCACCTTCCCGTGGTCGCCGGAGCGGAGCACGTCGGGCACGGCCCAGCCGCGGAGCTCGGCGGGGCGGGTGAACTGCGGGTGCTCGAGCAGCCCGTCGGCGAAGGACTCCTCCTCGGCCGAGCGGTCGTTGCCCATGACGCCGGGCACCAGGCGCCCGACGGCCTCGAGCACGACCATGGCCGCCACCTCCCCACCGGCGAGCACGACGTCGCCCACCGACAGCTCGCCGTCGACGAGGTGGGTCCGGACCCGGTCGTCGACGCCCTCGTACCGGCCGCAGAGCAGCGAGAACCCGTCGAGCGCGGCGAGCTCGTGCGCGTACGCCTGGTCGAGCCGGCGGCCGCCCGGGCCGAGCAGGAGCAGCGGGCGCGGCGGCTCGACCCGCTCGACCGTGGCGAACACCGGCTCGGGCAGCAGGACCATCCCGGCGCCGCCGCCGAACGGGGCGTCGTCGACGGTCCGGTGGGGGTCGTCCGTGGCGTCCCGGAGGTCGTGGACGCGGACGTCGAGGAGGCCGCGGTCCCGGGCGCGCCCGAGCAGGCTCTGGGACGCGAAGCCGTCGACCATCTCGGGGAAGATCGTGATGACGTCGATCCGCACGGCGCGCCGATCAGCCGTTGAGGTCGAAGAGCCCGTCGGGGACGTCGACCCGGACCACGCCGTCGATCGGGCCGTCCACCACGAACACCACCGGCACGAGCGCGCCCGAGTCGAGCACCAGGAGGTCGGCCGCGGGGTTCTCCTGCACGCTCTCGACCGTGCCGCGGTCGACGCCGTCGGCGCTGACCACCCGAGCGCCGACGAGCTCGTGCACCCACAGCTCGTCGGGGTCGTCGAGCGGTTCGGCCCGGAGCACGAGCCCGCGCAGCGACTCCGCGGCGGTGCGGTCGTCGTGGCCGTCGAACCGCACGAGCCAGCGGTCGCCGTGCCGTCGCGAGCTCGCGACGCGCAGGTCGCCGCGATCCGTCCCGAGGACGGAGCCCGGAGCGAGGCGCTCCTCGCGGTTGGTCACGAGCACGACGTTGACCTCACCGCCCAGGCCGTGGGCCTTGGCGACCCGGCCGACCTCGAGCAGCGGCGCCTCGTCGCTCAGCGCGTGCCCCGGTCGATCCGGCGGGGCGGCGCCCCGCACCCGGCGATGACGGGTCCGGCGACGCGCACGCCGCCGCCCGGTCGCACCCGCCGCGACCGCACGTCAGTCGAGGAACTCGACGTCGATCTCGACGCCGTCACGGGCGGCGGCCGCCCGCGTCACGGTGCGGATGGCGTTGGCCATCCGGCCGCGCTTGCCGATGATCCGGCCCATGTCCCCGTCGGCCACCCGGAGGTTGACCTGGGTGCGGTGCCCGGACTCGTCGATGTCCACCCGGACCTCGTCGGGGGTCTCGACCAGCGACTTCGCGATGTGCTCGAGCACGGCGGCGGCGTGCGTGGGGCTCGCGCCCTCGGCCTCGTCCGCGGACCCGTCGGTGGTGCCGGCGTCGGCGTCGGTGCTCACTTCTTGGCCTTCGACGCCTGGAACTCGTCCCAGGCACCCGAGATCTGGAGGAGCTTCTGCACCCGCTCCGAGGGCTGGGCGCCCTTCTGGAGCCAGTCGATGGCCTTCTCGTTGTCGACCGTGATGGCGGACGGCTCACGGCGCGGGTCGTACGTCCCCACGATCTCGATGAACCGGCCGTCGCGCGGCGAGCGGGAGTCGGCGGCGACGATGCGGTAGGTGGGCTGCTTCTTCTTGCCCATCCGCATGAGGCGGAGTCGAACGGCCACGGAGGTGCTTCCTTCTGGATCTGGGGGTCTGGATCGGTGTGTGTCTCGGGGCGGACCCCACCCGGTCGGGCGCGTGGTGGCGCCGGGACGCAGGGCAGCGGTCCATGATGGTCGCGCCGACGGCCGGAGGCAAGCTCCCCCGCCGCGGCCGGCTCAGCCGAGCTTCGGGAAGCCGCCGTGCTCGGGGAGCTGCGCCTCCATCTCCTCGAGCGTGGGCAGCGCGAAGGCGGCCTTGTTGAGCTTGGGCGGCCCCTTCGGGGTGACGCGCCCGCCCTTCTTGGCCTTCTTCCCCTTGCGGCCCTTGCGGCCCTTCCGGCCGGCGCCGCCCATCTGCTGCATCATCTGCCGCATCTGCTTGAACTGCGTGATGAGCTGCGAGACCTCGGACGCCGAGGTGCCGGAGCCGTTGGCGATGCGGGTGCGGCGGGACCCGTCGATCACGTCGGGCTGGACCCGCTCGGCGGGCGTCATCGAGTGGATGATCGCCTCGATGTGGGCGATCTGGCGGTCGTCGATCTCGACGTCGCGCACCTCCTTGGGCACGCCCGGCAGCATCGACATGACACCCGAGAGGGGACCCATCTTCTTGAGGGCCTGCATCTGCTCGAGGAAGTCGTCGAACGTGAAGGTGCCGTCGAGCAGCCGGGCGGCCGCGGCCTCGGCCTCCTCCTGCTCGAACGCCGTCTCCGCCTTCTCGATGAGGGTGGCGAGGTCGCCCTCGCCGAGGATGCGGCCGGCGAGCCGGTCGGGGTGGAAGAGGTCGAAGTCCTCGAGCTTCTCCCCCGTCGACGCGAAGGCGATCGGGCGGCCGACGACCTCCTTCACCGACAGCGCGGCGCCGCCGCGGGCGTCGCCGTCGAGCTTGGTGAGGATGACGGCGTCGAGCTCGAGCGTGGCGTGGAACGACTCGGCGACGGTGACGGCGTCCTGGCCGGTCATCGCGTCGACGACGAGGAACGTGTAGTCGGGGTCCAGCGCGTCGGAGATGTCCCGGACCTGCGCCATCATCTCCTCGTCGACCGCGAGGCGGCCGGCGGTGTCGACGATGAGCACGTCCCGGCCCATGCGGCGGGCCTCGGCCACGGCGCCGCGGGCCACCTCGACCGGGTCCCCGGTGCCGGAGGCCACGACGTCGTCCTCGGCCGACCACACCGGCACGTCGATCTGCCCGGCGAGGGTGCGCAGCTGCTGCACGGCCGCGGGGCGCTGGAGGTCGGCGCCGACGAGGATCGGGTTGCGGCCCTGCGCCTTGAACCAGCGGGCGAGCTTGGCGGAGTTGGTCGTCTTGCCCGAGCCCTGGAGGCCGGCCATGAGGACGATCGTCGGCGGCCGGGAGGCGTAGGTGACCCGGAGGGTCTCGCCGCCGAGGGTCTCGGTCAGCTCCTCGAGGACGATCTTCTTGACCTGCAGCGCCGGGTTGAGCGCCTTCGACAGGTCCTCGCCGATGGCCCGCTCGCGGATCCTCGCCAGCAGGGACTTGACGACGTTGAAGTTGACGTCGGCCTCGAGCAGGGCGAGGCGGATCTCGCGGAGGACCTCGTCGACGTCGTCGTCGGACAGGCGGCCCTGGCCCCGGAGGCGGCTGAAGATGCCGTCGAAGCGGTCGGTGAGTGACTCGAACATCGGGGGTCCACGCTACCGGTCCGCCGGGAGCGGCCGGCAACGCCCGCACGGGCCGGGATGATCCCGGACCCACCCACGGTTGGCGGTGCCATGGAGATCGACATCTGGTCCGACGTCATCTGCCCCTGGTGCTACCTGGGGTCCCGCCGCCTGGCCACGGCGCTGGACCGGTTCGACGGGGGTGACGACGTGACGGTGCGCTGGCACGCCTTCGAGCTCGACCCCGGTGCCCCGCCCGGGGCGGGCGACCTCCGCGCCGCGCTGGAGCGGAAGTACGGCCCGGGGTCGTTCGAGTCGATGACCGGTCGGCTGACCGCCCTCGGCGAGGCGGACGGCATCGACTACCGCTTCGAGGACGCGAAGCGGGTCAACACCTTCGACGCCCACCGCCTGATCTCCTCCACGGCCGACGACCCCGCGGTGCAGGACGCCGTCGTCCAGCGGCTGTTCCGCGCCTACTTCACCGAGGGCGAGGACCTGTCGGACCGGGCGACGCTGGTGCGGTTGGCGGCCGAGGCGGGGCTCGAGGCCGATGCCGCGGGCGAGCTGCTCGCGTCGGGCGCCCGGGCGGACGAGGTGCGGGCGGACGAGGCCGAGGCGCGGGAGCTGGACATCACGGGCGTGCCGGCGTTCGTGGTCGACCGCCGCGTGCTGATCCCCGGAGCCCAGGATGCCGACACGATCGTGCGCGTCCTCGACCGCGTGGCTGCCGGCGACGGCCGACCCGGCCGGCCCGGCTGACCCCGGGCGGGTCGATCGCGACTCCCCCCTTGACGCGGGCGGCGTCGGCGTGCATATTCAACACATCAGTTGATCAACTGATGTGTTGAATACTGGGACGGCAGGCCGGGCACCGGCCCACCGGACCAGGACAGGAGCCACGGAGCACCCATGGCGGACGACCCGCTCAGCCTCACCTTCGCCGCACTCGCCGACCCGACCAGGCGGGCGATCCTCGCCCGGCTCGCCGGCGGCGAGGCGACGGTCAACGAGCTGGCCGAGCCGTTCGACATGAGCCTCCAGGCCGTCTCCCGGCACCTCAAGGTGCTGGAGCGGGCGGGGCTGATCAGCCGTGGCCGGGACGCCCAGTACCGACCGTGCCGGTTGGAGGCGGAGCCGCTCGACGGCGCCGTCGACTGGATCGAGCGCCACCGGACGATCTGGGAGGACCGCTACGACCGGCTCGCGGCGCACCTCCGCACCATCCAGGGCGGCACCGGCGCCACGGTCGGCACCAGCAGCACGAACAGCACGAACAGCACGGACCACCACCAACCCGACGACCACCACGACCACAAGGACCCAACGACATGAACGACACCGCGACCACCTCGTCGATCGACGCCGACACCAACCTCGGCGAGGCGACGTTCACCCGCACCTTCGACGCGCCGGCCGAGCTCGTCTTCGACTGCATGACCACGCCCGAGCACCTCGCCCACTTCTGGGGCCCCGTCGGCGTCAGCACGCCGCTCGGCAACATCACGGTCGACCTGCGCGTCGGCGGCGTCTTCGAGACGATCATGGTCAACGACGAGACCGGCGAGGAGTATCCGAACCGGGGCGTCTACGTCGAGATCGACCGGCCGAACCGGCTCGTGTTCGAGGAGCCCGACGTCGAGGGCGGCATGCAGACCTCGATCACCTTCCGCGACCTCGGCGACGGCCGCACCGAGACCGTGACCCACCAGACGAACGTGCCGGCGATGTTCCTCTCCCCCGAGGCCCAGGCCGGCATGACCAGCAGCTTCCTCAAGTTCGACGAGTACCTGGCGCAGCTGCAGGCCTGACGCGGCGCCGCGTCAGGGCAGGACGCGGACGTCGTCGCCGGGGCGCACGGTGCCCC
>JAEVZA010000276.1 GCA_023392475.1 Actinomycetes bacterium
GCGACGTGGTCGATCCGCCCGGAGGCGTCGGCGATGGCCAGCGAGCCGGGCGCCACCACGCCGGCACCGACGTCGGACCGCGCACCGACGTAACCCGTGGCCACGCCGGCGCCGTGGAGCGCGTCGCCGAGCGCGCCGGCCGCCCCGAACGCGTTGATGCGCGAGGCCGGCGCCCGGTTGGTCCGCACGGTGCCGCCAGCGTCGACGACATCGGCCTCGTCGGAGCCGTCGTCGGACAGCTCCGGACGCAGCACCGGGTCGGTCACGACGTCGACGGCCGGAGCCGGCACGGGCGCCCCGACCGCGCGCCGGTACGCCTCCCAGAGCCCGGGAGCGGGATCGGTCATCGCCACCGGCGCACCTGCGCCGAGCGACGCGAACGCGGAGAGCTGGTCCTCCGGCCCGGTCGGCAGCCGAGGCGTCAGGGCACCGCCCGTGCTGCCCATGAGGTCGCGGATGTTCGGCATCACGCCGCGGTCGAGGTCGGACAGGCTCGTGTTGGTCACGGTGACGAGCACGATGGGACGACGGAGCGGACCGACCTGGCCGGTCGCGCCCGGCGCAGCGAGCGAGGGCCCCGAGCGCTCGCGGGCCCACGCGGGGATCCCGGCCGCGGCGACCGCGGCGAGCGTGCACAGGGCGAGGGCCGTGCGCCGCCACGCGGGGGTCCCCACCCGACCGACGAGGCTCCGCACGATGTCGACGCCCTGCGCGCCGCGGTGCGCGAAGCCCGACACGTCCCGGCCCGTGTGCTCGTGCGACACCGCGAGGGGCAGCTCGACGATGCGGTGACCCGCGCGGACCGCGTCGACGGTCATGGCGACCTCGAGCCCGAAGCGCGGCGCGAGGACCAGCTCGCGGAGCACGTCGCCGCGCACCGCCCGCTGCCCCGAGAGCGGCTCGACCGGCCGGTACCCCGACAACGAGCGGATGGCGTCACGCGACGCGCGCTTGACGACGCCGAAGCCGCCACGGGCGCCGGTCGTCGGGAAGACGGCGATCGCCACCTCGGCCTCGCCGTCGAGCACGGGGTCGAGCAGCGCGGCGGTGGCGGCCGCGGTGTCGCCGAGGTCCGCGTCGACGAGCAGGTACGCCGCGGCGTCGGGGTGGCCCTCCACCGCGAGCCGGACCGCGTCGCCCTTCCCCCAGTTCACCGGGAGGGCCACCACGGACGCACCGGCCTCGAGCGCGCGCTCGGCGGTGGCGTCGGTCGATCCGTCGTCGACGACGACGCACCGGTCGACGCGCCCGGTGCCGAGGATCGAGCGCACCGTCTCCCCCACCGCGAGCGCGTCGCGTGCCGGCACGATCGCGATGACCGGTCCCCGCTGCGCTCCCACGCGGCACATCCTGGCACCCCACCCCGCGGAAGTGACCGCGGTCACCCCGGGGCGCCCGCACCGGGCTCGCCGGGGACGAGCGGCCGCGTCAGCGGGCGGTGACCGCGCGCTGGAGGTCGCCCAGCACCGACGCCAGCCGGACCACGAGCTCCTCGCGGTCGGTGGCGTCCCAGTCGCGGCCGTCGGCCACGTCCGCGCCCATCTCCCCCACCACGTCGGCGAGCACCTGCGCCGCGACCGCCGCCTCGTCGCGGTCCCGGAGCAGCTCCTGCAGCCGGCCCTCCCCCCAGGTCAGCTCCTGCAGGCGCCGTCGGGCCTCGAACGCCCGCTGGCGGCAGCTCCGCCGGCAGTACCGTCGGGGTCGCCCGGTCGGCGCCGCCGGGGGCAGCAACCGGCGGCACCAGGAACAACGGGGCGCGTCCGCTTCCGTCACGGTGACGCAAAGTACCGAGGGAGCGCCCTCCACCGGTGGATGCTGCGACTCGCGGGCCGTCAGGGCAGCCGCAGGTGCACCTCGTCGACGACGTGGTCCGGGCCCTTGACGAGCACGACGTCGGCGCGGGCCCGGGTCGGCGCGATGTGGTCCCGGACGTTCGGGAGGTTGATGCCCGACCACACGGCGTCCGCCGTCGACCTCGCCTCCTCCTCCGACATCGCCGCGAACATCGAGAAGAACGACCCGGCCGCGCCGTCGTCCGCCTCGGCCTCGGCGCGCAGCCGCATGAAGCGCTCGACGAACCACGCCTGCAGCAGCGCCTCGTCCGCGTGCACGTACAGCGCGAGGTCGAGCAGGTCGGACGGCTCCACGTGACCGGGCTCCGGCGGCCGCTCCAGGAGGTTGAGGCCCTCGATCACCAGCACGTCGGGCCGGCCGACCTCCTGCACCGCGTCGGCGACCACGTCGTAGGCCTCGTGCGAGTAGAGCGGCGCGGTGACGTCCGCGCGCCCCGAGCGGACGTCGTGGAGGAACCGCGTGAGGGCCGCCCAGTCGTAGGAGTCCGGGTAGCCCTTCCGCTCGAGCACGCCCCGCGCCGCCAGCTCGGCGTTCGGGAGCAGGAAGCCGTCGGTCGACACGACCTCCACCTCGGCGCCCGAGGCGACGCGCAGCAGCGCGCCCAACGCGGCGGCGAGCGTGGACTTCCCGACCGCCACCGGCCCGACGACGCCGACGACGAACGGCCCGCCGGCCGGCTCGTGCCGCAGGAACGCCGCATCGGCGTCACGGAGCGCGCCGAGGTGACCACGGCGGAGGGCGAGGTAGGTCAGCAGCGGGCCCAGTGCGGGGTCGCCCGGGAGCTCGCCGGCCGGCTCCCCGAGGGCGAGCCACCCGCTGCGATCGACGCGCCGGAAGCCGTCGAGGGTGCCGTCGTCCGGCTGCAACTGATCGCCTCCTCGAGGTGTCGGGCGCCTGGCCCCGGCCCGGCGGGGGGATGCTCAAGTGCTTTACACCGATGCACCGAAGGTGTCTCATACAGGGGCGGTCGGGACGTGGTCCCGGCCGCCACCACAACCCAGGGAGGTGCCGATGTCCACCCGTCACCGTACTCGTCGAACCGGAGCATCCTCTGCGCTGCAGGAGGACCGGGAGCAGAGGAAGGCGGAGCACCGAAGGGTGCGCCGGACGGTCAACCAGTCCCTGCACGTCGCCGCGCTGGACGCGGACCACGACGGCCTGGTGCTGGAGCTCCCCCATCCGACCCACGGGTACACCGACGAGCACGAGGCACCGGAGCCCCACGCCGTCAAGCGCCCCCAGCGCCGCCTGCGCCACTGGAAGCAGTCCTTCTGGAAGCGCCGGACGAACGAGCGGCGCCGCCAGGCGGCCGCCTACGTCGCCCTCGCGCAGGACTGACCCCGCGGGCCCGGGCCCGCTCGGCCACGACCACCACCTGCCGCTCGGCCGCGCCCGGTGCCGGGTACCGTGAGCCCGTGGCCCGTCGCCGACCCGACGAGCGCAGCCTCGTCCCGATCGTCGACCGCATGGTCGACCAGCGCTACGCCGTCGCCGTGGAGGCCGTGTCGCGCCTGCGCGCCGAGGACCCGGGTGCCACGCCCGACCAGCTCGCCGACCGGCTGATCCGGCGCTGCGCCCGCGACCTCGCGGTCGGCGGCGCGGTGTCGGGC
>JAEVZA010000281.1 GCA_023392475.1 Actinomycetes bacterium
GCGGGCGGCGGGGCACCGGCGCGCGCCGGGCGATCGCCGCGGGCCTCGTCCTCGTCGCGGTCCTGGCGTTCGCCGTCACCGCCACCCCGGCGGGCTCCGCGGGCTTCAACACCGGCGACGCGCAGGCCAACGCCGACACGTTCTCCCTCAACCTCAAGGCGGCGAACGCCACGATCGGGTTCACCTACGGCCGGGCGATCGCCGCGTACCAGGACCGCACGGGCAGCGCGGAGGGCCGGGCCCTCGACCTCGGCGCCCTCCCCACCCTCTTCGGCGGCGACCAGTGCGACGGATCGCCCCCGCTCCTCAACCCGACGACGCTGCCGCCGCTCACCGTCGCCGACTCGAACGAGCCCGGCGCCGATGCCTCGCACCGGTCGCAGGCCTTCCTGCCGGGCCTGAACGGCGGACCGTCGGGCGCGCCGGTCGGCTTCCAGGACGCGACGGCCACCGGGAAGCCGTCCTCCCACGCGGTGACCGAGTCGGTGCCCGCGGACCTCGGGCTCATCTCGATCCGCGGCGGCCGGACCGAGGTGTCCACCCAGCTGGACGGGCACGTGCGGGAGGCCCACGCGGTCGTCACCGCCGACGAGCTCCGCGTGTTCGGGAGCCTCTTCACCTTCACGTCGCCGCGCTGGGAGGCCACCGCACGCTCCGGTGACCAGACCGTGGCCAGCGGCGGCTTCACCTTCGAGCGGGCGACCGTGCTCGGCATCCCCCGCTCCGCAGCCGACGCGCTGAGCGACCTCAAGGGCTTCAAGTCGGGCCTCGAGCAGCTGCTCCAGCCCCTCGGCGTGAAGTTCGACCTGCCGACCGTCACGGTCCGCGACGACGGCGTCGACGTCTCGCCGATGGGCTTCCGCATCCAGAACCCGCCGTTCGGCACGAAGTTCCTCATCCCCTTCCTCGGCCAGATCGACCCGCTCGTGCAGTCCCTTCGCAAGCAGGCGGTGGACGAGGACTGCAAGAACCAGACCGTCCTGACCGTCATCGACGTGCTGCTCGGCGTGCTCGGCGGGTCCGGGGCCGCCGAGGTGCTCGTCGGCGGCGTCGACGTCGCCACGCACGACGTCGACTACTCCGTCCCGCCGATCACCGACGCCCCCACCACCGTCGACACCACGCCGGTCGACGTGGCCGGCGACTCGCTCGCCTTCGGCGACACCTCGTACGACCCCGGGCTCTCGGACACGGGCTTCAGCGACCTGGGCGCCACGCCGGTCGACGACTCGTTCACGGACCTGTCCACCCCGACCGTCGGGCGGGTGCCGACGCAGGCGGCCCGGAAGCCGTCGGTGGCGAGCGCGCTGCCCACGGCGTCGCTCGACCGGTTCGAGGACGGGACGGCCGGGAAGGCGGGCATCGCCGTCGGCGTGCTCGCGCTGCTCGGCGCACTGGCCATGTCGATGGGCGATCGGCTGCTCGGTCGCCGCGCGAGGAGGAGGATCACATGAGCGTGGCGGGGGGCGACGGCCCGGGGCGCGACCGGCTGTTCCGCGGCTACGGACCGCTGATCGGCTTCGCCGCGGTCTTCCTCGCGGTGGCGATCCTCGTGCCCTCCCAGCAACGGGAGGTGCGCGTCGAGTCGGCCAGCGCGTCGGCGTCGAGCCGCAAGGGCGCCGCCGGGGACCCGACGGACGAGGCCGCGGTCGAGGGGGCGTCGGAGAGCGCGACCGACCCGGCGGCGATCGATCCGAACGCCGCGGCCGCGGCAGGGGGCGCCGGTGGCGGTGCGGGCGGGGTCAACGGCAGCGGCGGCAAGGGGTCGAACACCGGCCCGGCCAAGATCGCCGGCTGCGGCCGGGCCCAGGTGCCCGGCGACCCGTACTCGCCCGTGTGCGTGCAGTTCTCCGGCAGCAACGGCGGCTCGACGAGCCGGGGCGTCACCGGTGACGCGATCACCGTCTCGGTCCGCATCGGCGGCTTCTCGAACGGCATCCTCGACGCCGTCTCGCGGGTGGCCAACGCCAAGATCCCGACGGAGAGCCCGGCGATCATCACCCGCACGATCAACGGGCTCGTCGACTACTTCAACCGCCACTTCCAGCTCTACGGCCGCAAGATCAAGATGGTCATCTACGACGGCAAGGGCGACATCCTCAAGGAGACGACCGGCGGCGGCCAGGAGGGCGCCCAGGCCGACGCGCTGAAGGTCTCCCAGGAGATCCAGGCGTTCGCCGACGTCTCCGCCGTGTCGCCGGTGTACGCCGACGCCCTGGCGTCGAAGGGCGTCGTCAACATCGGCGTGCCCTTCACCTCGCGGGAGTGGATGGCGCAGCGCCGCCCCTACTCCTGGAGCCAGTTCACCGACTGCTCCACGGTCGTGGAGAGCGTCGCCAGCTACTACGCCACGAAGCTCGCCGGGAAGCCCGCCGCGCTGGCGGGCGGCGACCTCAAGGGCAAGCCGAGGCGGGCGATTATCATCGCCCCGGAGAACTCCTGGTACCAGGAGTGCGTGCGGGCGGGCATCAACCTCCTGCAGAAGGCGGGCAAGGCCGGCGACCTCGTCGACTCGCTCAAGTACCAGATCGACATCCCGCGCATGTCGGACCAGGCCGGCTCCCTCGTGCAGAAGTTGAAGGCCGCGGGCGCCACGACCGTCGTGTGCGGCTGCGACCCCCTCATCCTCACCTTCCTCACCGCGAAGGCGAAGGAGCAGGGCTACAGCCCCGAGTGGGTCATCACGGGCGTCGCGCTGGTGGACAACGACCTCATCGGGCAGATCCTGCAGCAGGACGAGTGGGCGCGGTCCTTCGGCGTGTCGTTCGCCGGTCCGCCGCAGCCCGCCGGCCAGGGCCTCGGCTACCGCGCCTACAAGTCGGTGCGATCCGACGAGCCGTCGATCGGCGTCGAGCTGATCTACAACCAGCTGTACCTCCTCGCCATCGGCATCCAGGGCGCCGGGCCGACGCTGACCCCGCAGACGTTCGAGAAGGGGATGTTCGACTACCCGCGGCACACCGGGCCGTACGGCACCTGGGGCTTCGGGCCGAACGACTACACCACCTCCGACGACGCCCGCGAGGTGTTCTGGAACCCGGCGGCCGCGTCGATCCAGACCCGGTCCGCCGGCACCTACCAGGACCCGAACGGGGGCGCCCGGTACCCGATCGGCAAGTGGCCGCCGACCCCGCCCCGATCGGCGGCGGGATGACGGCGGTCGACGAACCGACCTTCGACGACCTCCCCGTCGACCCGACGCTGGACCCGGCGATGCGCCGCGGCCCGTTCGGCGACGGCGACGGGCGGCCGTCGTGGCGGGAGCTGCCGCTCGGCCTCCGCGCCCTCACGATCGTCGTCGGCATCGTCGGCGGCTGGGCCGTGCTCAACGCGCTGCTGCCCGACGGCGCGCCCCTCGGCGTGGTCCTGTCCGGCGCGATCCTCGGCTCCGCCACCGGGCTCACGTCGGTCGGGCTCATCCTGATCTGGCGCGCCAACCGCGTCATCAACTTCGCCAACGGCGCGATGGCGGGCGTCGCCGGCCTGACCGCCGTGCACCTGTTCCTCACGTGGGGGTGGCCGTACCCGGTGACGCTGGTCGTGGGGCCGCTGCTCGGGCTCGGGGTCGGCGCGCTCGTCGAGGTGCTCGTCGTGCGCCGCTTCACCGACGCGCCCCGCCTCGTCCTCACCGTGGCGACGATCGGCCTCGCCCAGGTGCTCGGCGGGATCGAGCTGCTCATCCCGCAGCACGTGTTCGGTGCCGGCGGGCTCGTGCTCGGCGCGTACGAGACGCCGCTCAACTCGCTCGAGCTCGACGTCGGCCCGGCGCTCATCAACGGCAACCACGTGCTCACCGTCGTCGTCGTGCCGATCGTGGTGGCCGCGCTCGCGTGGTTCCTCCGCCGCTCGCTCGCCGGGACGGCGATCCGCGCCGCGGCGGAGAACACGGACCGCGCCCGGCTGCTGGGCGTGCCCGTCCGGCACCTGACCACCGTCGTCTGGGCCCTCGCCGGTGGGCTCGCAGCGCTGACCTACGTGCTCCAGGCGCCGTTCCAGGGGGCGGCGCCGTCCGCCGCCGCCGGCCCCGCCGTCCTCCTCCCCGCCCTCGCGGCGGCCATCGTCGCCCGCATGGAGTCGCTGCCCGTCGCGTTCGTGGCCGCCATCGGCCTGGGCGTCATGCAGGAGCTGGTGCGCTGGAACACCGACACGCCGTCGCTCGTCGACGTGGCGGTGCTGATCGTGATCCTCGTCGCGCTGCTCGTCGGCGAGCGGACCCGCTCCCGGGCCCATGACGCCGACGGCGGGTGGCGCAACGCCGACCTCGTCCGCTCGCTCGCCCCCGCGGTCGCCGCGCTGCCGCTGGTGCGCTGGTCCAAGCGCGTCGGCCTGGTCCTGCTCGTCGCCGCCGCCGTCGTGGTGCCGCTGCTGCTCGGCCCGAGCGACTCGTTCTCCGCCTCCGTCATGTGCATCTGGGCGATCGTCGCCGTGTCGCTCGTGGTGCTCACCGGCTGGGCCGGCCAGATCAGCCTCGGCCAGTTCGCCATCGTGGGCGCCGGCGCCATCGTCGCCGGCAACCTGGTGTCCCGCTGGAACATCGACCTCTTCATCGTGCTGGCCGTCGCCACCGCCACGGGCGCGCTCGTGGCGGTGCTGCTCGGGGTGCCGGCGCTGCGCATCAAGGGACCGTTCCTCGCGGTCGTCACGCTCGCCTTCGCGGTCGTGCTCGACAGCTACGTGCTCAACCCGAACGTCTTCCCGTCGATCATCCCGCAGACGGTCACGCGCCCGCTGCTGTGGGGGCGGGTGGACCTCGAGGACGAGCGCGCCATGCTCTGGTTCTGCCTCGCCGTGCTCGCCGTGTGCATCGCCCTCGCCCGCGGCGTGCGCCGGTCGCGCTCCGGCCGCCTCCTCATCGCCGCGCGGGACAACCGCAAGGCGGCCGAGGCCGCCGCCGTGCCGGCGCGCTGGGCCACGCTGCAGGGGTTCATCTTCTCCGGGGCGCTCGCCGGGCTCGCCGGCGGCCTCCACGTGCTCCTGCTGCACGGCGCCCGCGAGGGCAGCTACCAGGTCGTGCAGTCGGTCGAGGTGTTCTCGGGCGCGACCATCGGCGGCCTCGGCTCGCTCGGCGGGGCGATCGTCGGCGCGGCCGGGCTCCGCGGCGCGCAGGACCTCGACGCCACGATCCGCCTCGTGGGCGCGGGCGTGGGCGTGCTCGTCGTGCTCTGGATCGTGCCCGCCGGGCTGGCCGGGCTGGCCGCCCGCCTGCGCGACCGCCTCGTGCGACCGATCGCGGCACGCGCCGGGATCGACCTCGAGGGTCAGCCGATCGAGCGCGAGGTGCCCGAGGTCCCCGACCTGTACGCCGCGACCCCGGAGCCGGCGGCGGCGTCCGACGGGACGGACGACGGGTCCACGGAGGACGTGGCGACCGACGAGCCGGCGGCGGACGTGGCGACCGACGAGCCGGCGGCGGACCCAGCGCCGCCCCCGTTCACGGGCACGGTCGACGCGCCGCTGTGGCAGCCGGCCACCCCCGCGCTCACCGCGTCGGGCGTCGACGTGTCCTACGGGCAGCTCCAGGTGCTGTTCGGCGTCGACCTCCAGGTCGCGGAGGGCGAGATCGTCGCCCTCCTCGGCACCAACGGCGCCGGCAAGTCGACGCTCCTCAAGGCGGTCTGCGGGCTGGCGCCGGCGAAGGGCCGCATCGAGCTCGACGGCGAGCGCCTCGACGGCCGCTCCGCCGAGCAGATCGTGCGCCGGGGCGTCGCCCTCATGCCCGGCGGCAAGGCGGTGTTCCCCACCCTCTCGGTCGCCGACCACCTGCGCCTCTCGTGCTGGACGTTCCGCAAGGACGCGGCGCGCATCGAGTCGTCGCTCGCCGAGGTGCACCGGCTGTTCCCGATCCTCGCCCAGCGCGACCAGCAGCTCGCGGGTGACCTGTCCGGCGGCGAGCAGCAGCAGCTCGCGCTGGCCATGACGCTGCTCCTGCGGCCGAAGGTGCTGCTCATCGACGAGCTCTCCCTCGGGTTGTCGCCACTGATCGTCGCCGCCCTCTGCGACGTCGTCCGTGGCCTCAACGCCGACGGCATGACCATCGTCGTGGTCGAGCAGTCGGTCAACGTCGCGCTGACCCTGGCCGAGCGGGCCGTGTTCATGGAGAAGGGCGCCGTGCGCTTCGAAGGTCCCACGCGCGAGCTCCTCGAGCGGCCCGACCTCCTCCGGTCGGTGTTCATCGAGGGTGCGTCGGCCGGCGACGGGACCGGCCGGGACGACGACGGCGCGGAGGACGACGAGGCGGAGCTCGTCATGGAGGCGATCGACCTCACGACGCTCGGCCGGGTCCCCGCGCTCACCCCGAACCCCGACGAGCGGCCCGACGGCCCCGTGCTGGTGTGCACCGACGTCACCAAGCGCTTCGGCGGCGTCCAGGCGCTGAGCCACGTCGACCTGGAGGTGGGTCCCGGCGAGATCGTCGGCCTGATCGGCCAGAACGGCGCCGGCAAGACCACGCTGATGGACTGCATCTCGGGCTTCCACGACCTCGACGAGGGCGAGGTCGCCTTCCGGGGTGTCGACGTGACCGACTGGGCACCCCACGAGCGCTCGCGGGGCCGCATGGGCCGCACGTTCCAGGAGGCCCGGCTGTTCCCGTCGCTCACCGTGGCCGAGACGCTCGCGGTGGCGTGCGAGCGCACCGTCGGCAACCGGTCGCTCGTCGCCGACGCGACGCGGCTGCCCGCCTCCTACCTGGCCGAGGAGGAGACGGACGAGCGCGTGCAGGAGCTGGTGTCGCTGCTCGGCCTCGAGCGCTACGCGCACACGCCGACGTCGGTGCTGTCGACCGGCACCCGGCGCATCGTCGAGCTCGGGTGCCTGCTCGCCGAGGACCCCGTGCTGATGCTCCTCGACGAGCCGTCGGCGGGCGTCGCGCAGCGCGAGACCGAGGCCCTCGGACCGCTGCTGCGCCGCATCCGCGACCACACCGGCGCCGCGATGCTCGTGATCGAGCACGACATGCCGCTGCTGTCCGGCTTGTGCGATCGCCTGGTGGCGATGGAGCTCGGGAGCGTGATCGTGCAGGGCACGCCCGACGAGGTCCTCGGGCACGAGGCGGTGATCGCGTCCTACCTCGGCACCGACGCCGCCGCGATCAACCGCTCCGGCGCCACCGTCGTCTGACCGGGCGCCGGCGCGCCGACCGGCGTCGGTCAGTCGTCGTAGCGGAGGTGCACGAACGCCTCGGGGGCGCACAGGTTCAGCGTGAAGCTCTCCTGCAGGTAGAGGTGCACGAGCTCGCTGTCGTGGTCGGAGTAGCCGATCGCGAAGTCCTGGCCGATGACGATCTCCGCGTCGCCACCCCGCTGCGACATGACGATGGCGCCGTTGACGCCCGGCGCGAACACCACGGGACCACCGAGGATGAGCCGCAGGTGCTCGAGCACCGGGTAGCCACCCATCTCGGACTGCTCCACCACGCCGGTGTAGCAGCGTGGGCCGAGCGCGATCGCGTAGGGGCCGCCGACGCCGCCCAGGCGCAGGCGTGCCATCGCGGTGGCGACGAACGACGGGTAGCGCTCGTAGTCCTCGTCGATCAGGACGGCGTCGTGCGGCGTCTCCTCGACGACGCCCGGCACGCCGCCGGCCTCGAAGCCGTGGAACAGCGCGTGGTCCTCGGCGACGGCGGCGTCGCGCGCCGCGAGGCGCACGGCGTCGAGGTCGGCGTCGCAGGCGCCCCGGTCGATCGCCTCGAGCTCGGCACGCGAGACCGTGAACGGCACCTTGAACTCGACGAGCGGCCGGACGTCCCGGATCCGCGCGTCGACGTCGCCCGACGCGACGCCGACGTGGGTGGTGCGCCCCGTCGGCTCCGCGGCGTGCTGCCAGCCCTTGGGCCCGGTCACGTCCATGAGCCGCCGGCCGGCGAGCACCTCGCGCAGCGCGCCCGC
>JAEVZA010000288.1 GCA_023392475.1 Actinomycetes bacterium
GACCAGGGTGACGCGGCCGCCCCCCGCCTCGTCGAGGTGCGGCGCTACGACGACGCGCGGGCCGTCCTGCTCGACGACGCCACGTACACCGCAGCGGGGGTCCTCGACTGCGGCCAGCGGCGGCCGCTGCTGCCCCTCCAGGCGCCCCCGGCGACCCACGCCCGGACGAGGGCGGCCCTCGAGTCGTTCTTCGCGCCGGCTGCGGTGGCGGCGCTCGAGGGCGACGTCCGTCGGACGATCGACGGCCTGCTCGACGAGGTGGACGGGCGTGACGTGGTGGACGTCAACGCCGCGGTGGCGCGGCCGCTGCCCGCACGGGTGCTCGCCTCGCTGCTCGGGCTCCCGCCGGCCGACGCCCGGGTGCTGCGCGAGCTCCACGACGGGATCCTGTTCCCGGCGGCCGGCCCCTCGGACGACGTCGACGCCGCCCGGCGCGCCGTCGGCGACCGCCTCTACGCCCTCCTCACGCCGGTCGTCGAGTCGCGGCGCGGCGGCGCCGGCGACGACCTCGTGAGCGTGCTCCAACGGCCCGGCGGCGGCGCCCTGGAGGCGGAGGAGGTGCTGGACGTCTGCTACCTGCTCGTGCTCGCCGGGATCGATCCCGTGACCCGGGCGCTGGCGTGCGCCGTGGCGCGGTTCGCCCCGACGTGGGGGGACCTGCCGACCGACGACGCCCCGCTGCGCCGTCGGATCGAGGAGGTCCTGCGCTGGGGCGGACCCGTCGAGGTCGTCACGCGGGCGGCGACGGCGGACGGGACCGTCGCCGGCGAGCGGGTCCGGGCGGGCGACCGCGTGGCGATCGGCCTCGCCGCCGCCGACCGGGACCCCGACGTGTACCCCGACCCGGCCACCTACGACGCTGGTCGGACCGGCGCGGGGCACCTCGCGTTCGGGTTCGGCGCCCACCGGTGCGTGGGTGCCCACCTCGCCCGCCTGGAGCTGCGGGTCGCGCTGCAGCGCATGCGGGACCGGTACCCCGGGCTCCGACCCGATCCCGCGAGCCCCTGGCCCGACGCCGACGCGGTGTCGCCCGAGGACGAGGTGCCGGTCCGCCCGGGCCCGCGGGCCGGGCTGGGGTGAGGACGCGGCGCTCGGTACCATGCGGGCAGGCGCGGGGCCGTGCACCGGGTGGCGACCGGGTCCCGCGGAGTCGTCGTTGGGGGTGGCCAGGAACCCATGGGGCAGCGTCCGACGTTCCGTGACCGAGCGCTCGACCGCCGGTTCGAGGAGCTGGGGTACGTCGTCGTGCCCGGTGCCGCACGGGACGTGGTCGACCCCCTCGTCGCGGTCCACCGTCGGCTCGTCGGCGATGCACCGACGGGCTTCCACTCGACGCCGTACACGGACGACGCGGAGCTGAAGCGGGCGGTCGACCGCGAGATCCGGGGGGCGCTCGGGCCCGTCGTGGACCCCCTCCTCGAGGACTGGCGGGGGATCCTCGGCTCGTTCATCTCCAAGCGTCGGGGGGAGGACAGCGGGATGCCGCCCCACATGGACTGGACGTTCGTCGACGAGCCGGAGCTGGCGTCCGTGAACGTCTGGGTGCCGCTCGTGGACGTCGGGCGCCGGAACGGTGCGATGTCCGTCCTGCCCCGCAGCCACCGCGTGCCCTTCACCATCCGTGGGACCGGGACCGACAACCCCTACAGCGAGGTCGAGGAGGTCGCGGCGGCCCGCATGGTGCGACTCGACATGCGAGCGGGTGACGTCCTCCTCCACGACCACCGCGTGCTGCACTCGTCGCCGCCCAACCGGAGCCGTCGACCGCGGCTCGTGGCGGGGATGGCGGTCGTGCCCCGGGGCGCGCGGGCGGTGCACTACCGGCAGGCTCCCGACGGCACCATGGTGCGCCACGTGCTCGACGACCGGTTCTTCACCGACCACACGTACGGAGCCGACGACCTCCCGCCCAGCGCCGTCGTCGACGGGGTGGTCCGCTTCTCGAACCCCTCCTTCGAGCCGTCCGACCTGCCCGTGGCCGACCGGGCCGGCGTCCCGTGACGACCTCCGATGCGCACGACCGGCCCGGTGGACCGGGGCCGGTCCGCCTCCGCGATCCCGACGCCGACCGCCGGCTCGACCGGGACGGGTACGTCCGGATCCCCTTCCTGGACGCCGGCGGCGTCGCCGTGCTGCGCGCCCTGTGGGACGACGTCGGCCCCGCATCGCCGAGCGGGATCTACTCGAACGTGCACGACCTGGACCCCGAGGTGAACCGGCGCGTCGACCGCGTGATCACCGAGACGTTCGCCGGGCCGTTCGATCGCGCCTTCGTCGGCGCCCGCCTCGGCGGTTCGAGCTTCCTCGTCAAGGGCGTCGGCCCGGACAGCGCGTCGACGCCGCACCAGGACTGGAACAACGTCGAGGAGGACGCGACGCAGTCCGTCTCGATCTGGGTGCCGCTGGAGGACGTCGACGAGCGCAACGGCGCCCTGCAGGTGATCCCGGGCTCGCACCGGATCCGGCCGACCGTCCGGTCGCTGGACACGCCCTCGCTGTACCTCGACTTCACGACCGAGCTCGAGCCGCTGCTGCGGTCCGTGCCCGCCGCGGCGGGCGACGCCGTCGTGTACGCCCACAACGTGTTCCACGGCTCCAAGCCGAACCGCACCTCCACCGTGCGGGTCTGCGCCGTGTCGGGCGTCGTGCCCGACGGCGCCCGGCTGGTCCACTACCGGCGGGTCCCCACCGCGGGCCCCGACACGTTCGAGGTCCTCGAGGTGGAGCGGGACTTCTACTTCAGCGGGATCCCGCAGCTGAAGGAGGGCACGGTCCCTGCCTCCGCGCACGTGGTCGGCCGCGTCACCGTCGAGGGGCACCGCCTCGAGCTCGACGAGGTGCTGGCCCACGGGGGAGCACGTGCCTGAGACCGCCCTGCCGCCGACGATGCTCGACCCCGACCTCGAGCGCACGCTCGACGAGCGCGGCTGGGTGGTCGTGCCGCTCCTCGACGAGGGCGAGGTCGAGCGGCTCCGCACGTTCTACCGGTCGCACGCCGCGGCCGACGGAGGGGTCAACCCGGAGGGGGCGTACAACCCGACGTACGCCGAGTTCAGCGTCATCCACAGCCGGCCCTCGTTCCGTGAGCTCGCGTACCGCGAGATCGTCGAGGTCGCGGTGCCGAGGGCGGCGTCGCTCCTCCGTGGCGCTCGGCCGCTCGTCGCCAACTACGTGAACAAGCCGCCCGGGACCGGCGTCGTCCCCATGCACCAGAACTGGTCGGTTGTCGACGAGGGGCGGTTCCGCTCCGTCTCCGTGTGGATCGCGCTCGTCGACTGCACGGGTGCGAACGGCACGCTGGAGCTCCTCCCCGGCAGCCACCGGACCTTCCGCGACCCGCGGGGGATGTGGGCGTACGAGGCGTTCGCGGACATCGAGTCGGAGCTGCGCGACCTGCTGGACGTCGTCGACGTCCCGGCCGGCCACGCGGTGATCCTCGACGACGCGGTCGTGCACTACTCGCCGCCCAACGACAGCGACGAGGACCGCCTGGCCATCCAGCTCATCATGGTGCCCGAGGACGCGGGCGCCCGGTTCTGCCAGTGCGTCGCCACGGACGGCGACGAGATGGACGTCGCCGTGTGGGAGGTCGACGAGCGGTTCTTCTGGGAGTTCTGGCACGGCGACGGGGACGCCCGGTACGGGCGGGTCGTCGAGCGCCTCCGCCTGCCGGCGGGCCGGCTCGGGCTCGCGGAGTTCGACGGGCGCTACTCGCCGCCGGGCTGATCGGCCACGACGGCCGGGTCGGGCCGCTCCGTCGGCAGCTCGGTGACGTCCCAGTCGGTGTGCCACTGGAGGCCCGGTCGCACCCCGATGTCGCCGAGGACCCGGAACGGGACGGTGGCGGTGGCGTAGGCGCCGACGTGCTCCTGCAGCGGGTCCTCCGGGTCGAGCCGCGGCGTGGCGACGACGCGGAGCTTGAACCCGCCGGGGGAGAAGGGCAGCGGGTCGGTGGTCCCCGACACCTCCCAGCGACCGGGACGGGCGAACGGCTCGTCGGGGCCGATCGACGGCTCGGCGAACACCGCACGGCCCATCGTGTACATCGACATCGCGAGCTGCCCCTCGACCTCGCGCTCGACCTCGACCACGAACCGGAACCGCAGCCGCTCGTGCGCACGGATCTCGGCCGGCTCGACGACGAGGTCCGTGATCCGCACCGGGCTGTCGTCACCGACCGGGACGTGCGCGCCGAGGGAGGGGAACCGCTCGTCCTTGTCGGGGTCGGTGACGGTGTCCTCGCCGAGGTACCGCTCGATCACCGACAGCGGATCGCCCGACTCGACGATCCGACCCTCCTCGAGGAGGATCGCGTGGTCGCACAGCTGGGTGATCAACCAGTTGTTGTGCGACACGGCGACGACGGCGGCCCCGGCGCGGTGCAGCGCCCGCACCCGCTCGAGGCACTTCTGCTGGAACGCCCAGTCGCCGACGGACAGCACCTCGTCGAGGATCACGAGGTCGGCGTCGAACGACGTCACGAGCGCGAACCCGAGGCGCGCCCGCATGCCGGTCGAGTAGCGCTTGACGGGCGTGTCCATGAACGCCGCCAGACCGGAGAAGTCGACGATCTCGTCGTGGTGCCGCTCGACCTCGGTCGGGCGCACGCCGAGCAGCGCGCCGGCGAACCGGAGGTTCTCCGATCCCGTCAGCTCGGGGTTGAACCCGACGCCGAGCTCGATCACCGAGGCGGCTCGGCCCCGCACCTCGACCGTGCCGGTCGTCGGTCGCACGATGCCGGCGAGCACCTTCAGGAGGGTGGACTTCCCGGCGCCGTTCTGGCCGATGATCCCGATCGCCTCACCGGCGGCGACGTCGAGCGACACCTCGTGCAGCGCGTCGAACCAGTCACCCGAGCGGTGCTCGCCACGCGGACCCGGGATGAGCGCGCGCCAGTTCGAGCGCTCGGATCCGAGCCGGTAGCTCTTCGTGACGTTGTCGACGCGTGCGACGAGCGACATGCCTCCGCCCCTGTGGTTCACGCCGGTCCGAGGGTAACCGTGCCGCGGTGCGGACCGGCAGCCCGGTCGGCCAGGTCAGCCCGTGGGGCAGCCGAGCCCGACGTGGCAGCTCCAGCTCATCGTGCCCGCCACGACGTACGGCGCGAGCGCGACCAGCAGGGCGACCGTCGCCGCGGCACCGAGCAGGCCCGCCCGGCGCAGGTCGAGCGCCCGCCGCGGCATGAAGACGAGCAGCAGCCCGATCGCCGCCTCGGGCAGCTGCAGCATGTCGCCCTTCCACACGCTGCCCGTCCGCTCGAGGAGCACCGTGCCGACGAGGCCGATGCCCGCAGCGAGCAGCGCCACGCGGATCGCGGCGTCGCGCCACATCTCCCGGCGGGCCACGACCATCGCCACGATCGGGAACAGGAGGGCCAGCCAGAACAGCACCGTGAGGCCGTTCAGGTCCCGCAGCTCGGCGAACGGGTGGATCGTCCAGCCGCCCCGGTCGTCGTACGCCGTGCCGGGGTACTGCACCTTGCTGGCCGTCACGAGGTACTGGGGGATCAGGATGATGATCGCGGGGAGGACCACGAGCCGGAGCAGGTCCGCCCACGACGCGCGGTCGCCGCCGCCGTCGTCCTCGAGGCCGAGCCGCGGCCGGTGGCTCACCCCGGCGATCGCCGCGTAGCCGAGGACGACGGCGACGAGCAGCGGCGCCATCGTCGGCTTCGCGATCGTCGCGAGCACGACGATCAGCGCCACGCTCCACCACCGGCGCCGGGGCAGCCGCCCCTCGATCAGCTCCGACACGAGGAGCAGCAGCAGGACGTTGAGGCCGAGCGACCCGATCGTCGTGGGGGCGTAGGGCAGGTACAGGGGCAGGAAGATCCTGCCCTCCTGGAACGCGCTCCAGCCGCCAATGGCGGCTGGCGACTCCAGCAGGGCGATGACGACGCTCGCCACGGCTGCCCACGCCGGCGCGAGGGGCCGGATCGGCAGGGTCACGCGCCGGAACACCTCGAAGATGGCGATGCCGAACAGCGCGTAGAAGCAGCAGGTGGCGATCACGCCGCCGAGCCGGAGGTCGGTGGATCGGAGCAGCTCGGTGAACGACCGGGCGGTGACCTGCCACAGGTACCCGGGCGTGGCGGGCCGCCACCAGTCGTCGAACACGAACCCGGTGAAGATGGTGTGGGCGCGGAAGAGGTTCGGTCCGACGAACTCGTCGCGGCGGTACTCGGCGCGGAACGCGAGCGGGCCGAACACGGCCACGTGGACCGCGCCCACGATGATCCACCACCCCCACACGGGCAGCCGTCGCTCGCGGGCGTCCGCCATGGGCGGGCAACCTAGCCCGGTGCCGCGCCACCCACGGCGGCGCGCCGTTGAGGCGAGGGATCCCCCGCGGTACCTTCGACCGATCGGCGTGCGAGGGGGCGGAGCTGAGGCCGATGGGCACCGGACCAGCTGAGCGAGGGATGCACCGCCTCGTGCGCTCGCACGGCGGCTGGTGGTCCGCACCGCTCGACCGCCCGGGTGCCGAGCGGGTCACCCTGGACGACGTCGTCGCGGCCATCGGGCGTCGGCGCCGGCGGCCGACGCTGGTCGGTCGACGGGGGGAGCGGTGGCGGGCCGTGGCCCCCGGGCCGGTCGGCACGCCGGTGTCGATCGCCGGGCGCCCGGTGCAC
>JAEVZA010000303.1 GCA_023392475.1 Actinomycetes bacterium
CGCCACGACGACGAGCAGCGCACCGACGGTCGAACGGCCGCTGGGGAGCCGGCGGGAGAGCCGGTCACCCCACGAGGGGAGGTCGTGGGGGCCGGCTCCGCCGGGCGCGACGGGCCGTTGCGCCGACCGTCGAGCGGTCGCGTCCCCCAGCGTGGTGGCCATCCGATCCCTTCCCGCCGGCGGGGCGTCCCGCCGTCTCCCGGGTCAACGTCATACGACATGACCGAAGAGTCGTCAAGATGCATCAGGTGACCCGAAACGTCACGAACGTGCTCGACGGGGACGCATCGAGAGGTGACGAGATGCCGCCGGGTGCCCCTTGGTTGCCGCCGTCGGTGCTCCGGAATAGGTTCGGCGCCGTGACGACGGCGGACATCCAGTGGCTGAACACGGCGGAGACGGCCCGGCGGCTCGGGGTCACGCCACGCACCCTCTACCGCTTCATCGACGACGGCCAGCTGCCCGCCTACCGGTTCGGCCGGGTGATCCGCCTCAAGGAGAGCGAGGTGGCCGACTTCATCGAGCGCTGCCGCATCGCTCCGGGCTCGCTCGACGTCGCCGGCCTCTCCCGCCCGGGCGACGACGACGTCCACGACGCCGCGGGTGGCGACGCCGCTGCGACGTCCCGGGACGCCTGAACACCGGGCAGATCCCCCGCTTGCCCACCCCCTGACCCCCCGGTACCGTCGCCCGCAGAGGGACGGCGGGTGGATCGCGACGAGGGAAGCGCGACCGGTCCCGCAGCTGAGGGGAGACAACGATGGACCGGCGTCAGTTCCTGCTGACCTCAGGCCTGGTCGCCGCCGGGGTGGCGCTGGCGGATCCGCTGCGCCCGGCGCTTGCCGCGGTGGCCGGCCCGGGCCCGTACGGCGCCCTCCAGGCCGCCGACGCGAACGGCCTCCAGCTGCCGGTCGGCTTCACCAGCCGGGTGATCGCCCGCACCGGGCAGACGGTGGGCGGCACCTCCTACACGTGGCACGCCGCGCCGGACGGCGGCGCCTGCTTCCCGGCCCCGGGTGGCGGCTGGATCTACGTCTCGAACTCCGAGGTCGGGGGCGCCCAGGGCGGCGTGTCGGCGGTGCGCTTCAACACCGACGCCACCGTCGCCGACGCCTACCGCATCCTCTCGGGCACCTCGAACAACTGCGCCGGCGGCCCCACGCCGTGGGGCGCCTGGATGTCGTGCGAGGAGAAGGGCCCGAACGGGCAGGTGTTCGAGTGCAACCCGCAGCAGGCGTCGCAGGGCACCGTCCGCCCGGCGCTCGGCTCGTTCAACCACGAGGCCGTGGCCGTCGACGCCACGACCGGCAGCGTCTACCTCACCGAGGACGACCCGGCCGGCCGCCTCTACCGGTTCGTCCCGAACACGCCGGGCGACATGACCGCCGGCCAGCTGTTCGCGGCGTCGCTGTCGGGCACCACCGTCAGCTGGGTGCCGACGTCGACCTCGGGTCCCGACCGCCAGGCCACCACGACCGGCTTCAACGGCGGCGAGGGCATCTTCTACGCCAACGGCAACGTCTACTTCACGACCAAGGGCGACAAGCGCGTCTGGCAGCTCGTGCCCGCCACCAACACCCTGACGATCCTGCACGACTGCAACACGATGCCCGGCGACCTCAACGCCGTGGACAACGTGACCGTGCACCCGCAGTCCGGCGACATCTACATCGCCGAGGACGGCGGGAACATGGAGCTCTGCACGATCGCCAGCGTCAACGGCGTCAGCCAGGTGGCGGCCGTCGTGCGCATCCTCGGCCAGGACACGTCGGAGGTCACCGGCCCGGCGTTCAGCCCCGACGGCACCAGGCTCTACTTCTCCTCGCAGCGCGGCACCGACGGCGTCACCGGCATCACCTACGAGGTGACCGGCCCGTTCCGCACCAGCACCGGACCGGTCACGCCGGTCACCACGACGCTGCCGGTGGCGGACGACACGTACGTCCGGAACGGGACGTACGCCGACACCAGCTACGGCTGGTCCAACGTGCTGCCGCTCAAGTTCGAGCCGCAGGCCAACTACCAGGTCGTGTCGTACGTGGCGATGGACGTGGGCGCCGTCACCGGCACCGTGACCCAGGCGCTGCTCCGGCTCCGCGGCCGCCTCGTGACGTCGCCGGCGTCGCCGGCGCAGGTGATCGGCGTGTCCAACACGAACTGGTCGGGCGCGACGATGACGTGGAACAACCGGCCGGTGGTGGACCAGGTGCTCGGCACCTTCACGGTCACGAGCGCCACGAACGCGCCGTACGACGTGGACGTCACCTCGTGGGTCGCAGCCAGGAAGGCGGAGGGTGCGACGCGCGTCGCCTTCTGCGTCCGCCAGGCCAACACCGGCTACACGTACTCGCTGCTCAACGCGAAGGAGGCGACGACCGACCGCCCGGAGCTCGTGGTCACCTCTGTCGCAGCGCCGCCGCCCCCGCCGCCCCCGAACGTGCCGCCCACCGCGGCATTCACCTCGTCGGCCACCGGGCTCGCGGCGTCGTTCAACGCAACGGGCTCGACCGACGGCGACGGCACGATCACGTCGTACGCCTGGGACTTCGGCGACGGCACCACCGGCACCGGCGTGGCGCCCGGGCACACGTACGCGGCGAACGGCACGTTCGCGGTGAAGCTGACCGTGACCGACGACGACGGCGCGACGGGCACGGTGACCCAGAGCATCACCGTCACCGCGCCGACCGAGGTGCTCCTCGCCGCCGACGACTTCGAGCGGGCCGTCCAGAACGGGTTCGGCAACGCGGTGATCGGCGGGGCGTGGACGGCCTCGAGCACGGCGGCGAACTACTCGGTGACCGGCGCCCTCGGCCGCATCAACACCCCGACCGCCGGCGCCGCCCGGGCCGCCACGCTCGGCTCCGTGTCGGCCCGCGACGTCGAGGCCGTCGTCGACCTCGCGTTCGACAAGGTCCCGGTCGGCAACGGCAGCTACGCCTCGCTCGTCGTCCGCAAGGTCGGCACCACCGAGTACCGCCTGCGGGTGCGGCTCACGGCGACCGGCAGCTTCCGCGAGCTGATGCGGGTGGTGAACGGCACCGAGACGGTGCTGCTCAGCCAGACGATCACCGGCGTTCGCTACACCACCGCCGGCTCGCTCGTGCACCTGCGGCTCCGGGCCGTCGGCAACGGCACCACCACGCTGCAGGGTCGCATCTGGTTCGGGTCCGACCCCGAGCCGACGACGTGGCAGATCCAGACGACCGACACCACGGCAGCGCTGCAGGCCCCCGGCGGCATCGGCGTCCACCACTACCTGTCCGGCTCGGCGACGAACGCGCCGGTCGTCATGTCGGTGGACAACCTCACGGCCAAGCCGGCCGTCTGACCGCCGGCTTCCTCGAGGAGCGGGCCCGGGCTCAGCCCGGGATCGACACGAAGGCCACGGCGGAGAGCGCGGCGTACGCCGTGCGCCCACCCGGGCCCGACGAGACGGTCGCGACCTCGCCGACCGCCAGCAACTCGCCCCGCAGGGCGGTGCCGCCGACCAGCGTGAGCACCACCTCGGTGCCCTCGCCGCACAGATCCGTGAGCACCTCGCGCATGGTGCGACCGCCCGTCGGAGGACCCGCCGCCGCGAGCGGGCCGGCCACCTCGAGCGCCGCCACGGCGTCGGTCGCCACCCAGGTCGACAGGTGCCGGCGGACGACCTGGACCACGTCCTCGCCCGCCTCGCAGAGGTCACCCGCGATCCGGTCGCCGGTCACCACCTGGAGGGCGATCTCCTGACCCACCGCGGCGGCCAGCGCCCCGGCCAGGGTGGCCTCCTCGGCCAGCTGCTGGCGGATCCACCGCTCGCGGCGGCGGGCCCGCACCTCCATGTCCACGCGCACGTCGGCGACGAAGCGCTCGACCCCCTCGGTCGGAAACCCGCCACCTGTCGCGCCGGAGTTCACCGGTACACTGTGCCCCTTCATGGAGTTCGACGCACCCTCATGACGACGACCGACCGATCGGACCGGGGCTCGGCGTTGGGGACCGCGGACGACGACCGGCGGACCCTGGTGCGGGTTCCTGGCAACCACCTGATGACCGACCTGCTCGGCCCGCGCGACGAGCTGCTCGACGTCGTCGAGGACGCGTTCCCGCGCACGGCGATCACCGTGCGGGGCAACGAGATCTCCGTCGCCGGCGACGAGTCGGAGCAGGTCGGGCACCTCTTCCAGGAGCTGGTGCTCGTCCTCGAGACCGGCCACCGCCTCGACGGCGAGTCCGTGCGCCGCACGATCGACATGGTGCGCGCCGACGAGCGCCCCTCAGAGGTGCTCACCCACGAGATCCTGCGCACGCACCGCGGCGGTCGCGTCCGCCCGAAGACCAGCGGGCAGAAGCGCTACGTGGACGCCATCGCCCGCCACACCGTCACGTTCGGCATCGGCCCCGCCGGCACCGGCAAGTCGTGGCTGGCGGTCGCGATGGCCGTGCAGGCGCTGCACCGCAAGGACGTCGAGCGCATCGTGCTCACCCGTCCCGCCGTCGAGGCCGGTGAGCGCCTCGGGTTCCTCCCCGGCGACCTCATGGCCAAGGTGGACCCGTACCTGCGCCCGCTGTACGACGCGCTGCACGACATGGTCGGTCCCGAGGGCGCGCAGAAGCTCCTGGAGCGCGGCACGGTCGAGGTCGCGCCCCTCGCCTTCATGCGCGGCCGCACGCTCAACGGCAGCTTCATCATCCTGGACGAGGCGCAGAACACCACGCCCGAGCAGATGAAGATGTTCCTGACCCGGTTGGGGTTCGGCTCGAAGGCGGTCATCACCGGCGACGTCACCCAGATCGACGTGCCCGGCGGCCGCTCCGGCCTCACCCACCTGCAGGAGATCCTCGACGGGATCGACGGGCTCGCCTTCGTGCACCTCACCGGCCAGGACGTGGTCCGGCACAGGATCGTGCAGGACATCGTCGATGCCTACGCCCAGCACGCCCCCTGACGACCCCCCGTCGGCCGTCGCCGACCGGCCGGAGGTCGCGCACCGTGACGACCGGGACGGCGCCGAGCGCGACGACGTCCCGGTCGACCTCGCCGCGCTCGCGGAGCTGCTCGCGGTCGTGCTCGCCGAGGAGGGCGTGCCGGCCCGGGCCGAGGCATCGCTGCAGCTCGTCGGCGCCGACCACATCGCGTCCCTGAAGGCAGAGCACCTCGACGGCGACGGCGCGGCCACCGACGTCCTGTCCTTCCCCATCGACGGTGCGGGCCACGTCGCCGACGGCACCGCCCCGCCGTCCGAGGACGAACCCTGGCTCGTCGGCGACGTCGTCGTGTGCGTCGAGGTCGCCGCCGCCCAGGCTCCCGGTCACGCCGGCACGCTTGAGGACGAGCTCGCCCTGCTCGTCGTCCACGGCGGCCTGCACCTGTGCGGCTGGGACCACGCCGAGGACGCCGACCGCGAGGCCATGTGGGCCCGCGAGCGCGAGCTGCTCGCCGCGGCGGGGCGCAGCCCGTCGCTCGATCCGTGGGGGAGCGCGTGAGCGGCACCGACGTCTGGCTCCTGGTCGTCGTCCTGGTCCTCGTCGTCGCCGCCGCGGTGCTCGCCGCCGCGGAGACGGCCATCACCCGGATGACGCGCTCGCGCGCCGCCGCGCTCGCCGAGCACGACCCCAAGCGCGGCCGTCGGGTGCAGCGCATCGTCGACAACCTGGAGCGCGACCTCAACGCCGTGTACCTGTCGGTGAACATCGTCCAGACCGTGCAGGCCGCCCTCGTCGGTGTCCTCGCCGGGCGGCTGTTCGGTCCGCTCGGCGTCGCGATCGGCATCGTGCTGAACGTCGTCGTGCTCTTCACCCTCGCCGAGGCGGCGCCCAAGACGTGGGCGCTGCAGCACACCGAGCGCGCCGCGATCCTCACCGCCCCGCTCGTCGAGACCATCGGGCGCGTGCTGCGCTGGCCGGCCCGCACCCTCATCGGCGTCGCCAACGTCGTGCTGCCCGGCAAGGGCCTGAAGCGCGGCCCGTTCGTGACCGAGGAGGAGATCCTCGCCCTCGCGGAGGAGGCCGCCGAGGCGGCGGTCATCGAGGAGTCCGAGCGCGAGCTGATCGAGTCGATCATCGACTTCGGTGACACGGTGGTGCGCGAGATCATGGTCCCGCGCCCCGACGTCGTGTCGATCGGCTCCGACGCAACGGTGACCGACGTGGTGGAGCTGTCGATCGGCAAGGGCCTGAGCCGCATCCCGGTGTACGGCGAGAGCTCCGACGACGTGACCGGCATCGTCTACGTGAAGGACGCGTACGAGATGGAGCGCACCGGCGGCGGCGAGCGGTGCGTCTCCGACGTGGCCCGGCCGGTGCACTTCGTGCCCGAGACGAAGCGCGTCGCCGAGCTGCTCACCGAGATGCAGGCGCAGAAGACGCACATCGCGGTGGCCATCGACGAGTACGGCGGCACCGCCGGGCTCGTCACGCTCGAGGACCTGCTCGAGGAGCTCGTCGGCGAGATCCACGACGAGTTCGACGAGGAGGCGGTGGAGCTCGAGCCCATCGGCGAGGACGTGTACCTGGTCAACGCCACGATGAACGTCGACGACGTGAACGAGGAGCTGGACATCGAGCTCCCCGAGGGCAGCTGGGACTCCGTCGGCGGCCTCGTGTTCAGCACGCTCGGGCGCGTGCCGGTGCCCGGCGACGCGGTCGAGTTCGAGGGGGTGGCCCGGCTTGTGGTCGAGCGGGTCGACGGGCGGCGCGTGAGCCGGGTGCGCCTCGAGCGCGCCGAGCCGGTGCCGGTCGAGGAGGACGCATGAGCGACGACGGCTGGGACGACGACGAGGACGCCGAGGAGGACGATCCGACCCCCGAGGGCACCGGGTTCCACTCGGGCTTCGTCACGCTCGTCGGTCGGCCGAACGTCGGGAAGTCGACGCTGCTCAACCGCATCCTCGGCGAGAAGGTGTCGATCGTCAGCGACAAGCCGCAGACCACGCGGCACCAGATCCGTGGCGTGCTGAACCGGCCGGGCTCGCAGCTCGTCTTCGTCGACACGCCGGGCATCCACAAGCCGCGCACGCTGATGGGGGAGCGGCTGAACGACACCGCGTCCGACGCGCTCGCCGGCGTCGACGTCGCGTGCCTCGTGATCGACGCCACCCAGCGCATCGGCCCGGGCGACCGGTACGTCGCCGAGCGCGTGCCCGGCGACTCGGTCCTCGTGCTCAACAAGGTCGACCGCACGGATCCGGGCCGCATCGCGGAGCAGCTCGTGGCGGCGTCCGGCTTCGAGCTCGAGGCCTACTTCCCGGTGTCGGCCCGCACCGGCGACGGCGTCGAGGCGCTCGTCGAGCACCTGCTCGGCCGCCTCCCGCCCGGGCCGCAGTGGTACCCCGACGGCGAGGTGACGGACCTCGGCGAGGGCTTCCGGGTCGGCGAGCTCGTGCGCGAGCAGCTGCTCGCCGTGACGCATGATGAGCTGCCCCATTCGATCGCCACCCGGGTCACCGAGTGGGCGTGGCCGCGCATCCGCGTCGAGATCCTCGTCGAGCGCGAGTCCCAGAAGGGGATCGTGATCGGCAAGGGCGGATCGGTCCTCAAGGAGGTCGGCACCCGGGTGCGCCGCCAGCTCCCGGAGGGGGCCTACCTGGAGCTCGTCGTGAAGGTCGACAAGGACTGGCAGTCCCGCCCCGGGTCCCTCGAGCGGCTCGGCTACTGAGCGGCGGCCCGCCGCCGACCGGTCCGGTTCGGGTCCGCGGGCGATCAGGTAGGTTGCGACGCGTGGAGCTGAGCGCACTCGACCGGAGCCGGATGCCGGTCCACGTCGCCATCGTCATGGACGGGAACGGCCGCTGGGCGCAGCGCCGCGGCCTCCCCCGCACCGAGGGCCACGCCGCCGGTGAGGAGGCCCTCATGGACACCGTGTGGGGCGCCCTCGACGCCGGGGTCCGGTGGCTCACCGTGTACGCGTTCTCCACGGAGAACTGGAAGCGACCCGTCGACGAGGTCCGGTACCTCATGGGCTTCAACGAGCGGCTGCTGATGACCCGCCGGGACGAGCTGGACGCCAAGGACGTGAAGGTCCAGTTCCTCGGTCGCCGCGACTGGCGGGTGCCGAAGCGCATCCTCCGCCGCATGGACGAGACGCACGAGCAGACGCGCCACAACAAGGCGATGACGCTGTCGATGGCCTTCAACTACGGCGGTCGCGCCGAGCTGGTGGACGCCGTCCGCGAGATCGCGCGGTCCGGGGTGAAGCCGGACAAGATCGACGAGCGGACGATCCGCAAGCACCTCTACGACCCGTCGATGCCGGATCCGGAGCTGATGATCCGCACGTCGGGTGAGCACCGCATCTCGAACTTCCTGATGTGGGAGCTCGCGTACTCCGAGCTCGTCTTCACCGACGTCCTGTGGCCCGACTTCCGGCGCAGCGACCTGTACACCGCGATCGACGAGTTCCAGCGCCGCGACCGGCGCTTCGGCGGCCTGACCGACGACGACGACTGACCCGGTGCCCGCCTGCCCGGGTGGGAGACTGGATCGGTGAGCCTCTACCGCGACGCCGCCGTCGTGCTGCGCACCCACAAGCTGGGCGAGGCCGACCGCATCGTGGTGCTCATGGCGCGGGACACCGGCAAGGTCCGCGCCGTCGCGAAGGGCGTGCGCCGCACCGGGTCGAAGTTCGGGTCCCGGCTCGAACCGGGCTCGCACGTCAACGTGCAGCTCTACGAGGGTCGCGGCGAGCTGGACATCGTGACGCAGGCCGAGCTCGTCGAGCCGTTCCGCCGCACCCGTGAGGACCTGTCCCGCATGGGCCGCGCCGCGTCGCTGCTCGAGGCGGTGGAGCAGCTCGCCCAGGACCGTGAGCCGGCCCCCCGTCTGTACGACATGCTCGTGGGCGGCCTCCGCACCGTGGAGGAGCGCAACCCGCCCCTCGTCGCCGGCGCGTTCTTCCTGAAGCTGCTGTCCGTCGAGGGCGTGGCGCCGGAGCTCGACGTGTGCGTCGGCTGCGCCGAGGAGGACGGCGACCTGGCGCTCGCGCTGGACGCGGGCGGCGTGCGCTGCCGCAACTGCGGCGGCGGCCGCCCGGTCAGCGACGAGGCCCTCGCCGTGTCACGGGCCGTGCTCGGTGGCGGGCTCAACACGGCGCTGTCGCTGCCCGAGGGCCACGTCACCCACGAGGTCGAGGCGCTCGCCACCGCGGCGCTCGAGACCCACATCGAGCGGCGCCTGCGGGCCGTCCGCGTCCTGCACGACGGCTGACACGCCGCCCTCGCGGTCAGCGGGGCTGCAGCGGTGCGATCGGCTCCCCGTTCAGCGCCCGGTACATGTACGCGTACGAGATGATCACGACGGGGAACGCCACGAGGATCCCGATCCCGCAGCACAGGTTGCCGATGGCGAACGCGATGTAGGCGCCGATGAAGAGGAGCACGACCTTGGCGAGGTTGCGGTTCACCAGCGTCACGCTCGACCGCAGCGACTCCATCGGCGACATCCCCCGGTCGAGCGCGTAGTACGGCGCGAAGAGCAGGAACACGCTGGCCACGATCCCGGGCAGAACGCAGAACAGGTAGCCGACCGAGATGGCGATGACCATCAGCAGCACGGTGAGGATGTACTGGCCGAGGTGCTCGGTGGAGAACACCTTGCTCCGCGTCAGCTCCTCGCCCCGCGTCGTGAGCAGGCCGACGCGCAGGAACGTGAAGCCGGCGATGAAGTACGCGGAGAAGATCAGCAGCGACCCGAGCGAGATCGCGGCGATGAAGCCGAAGAAGCCGAGACCGGTGCTCGCGCTGTTCACCTCGCCGGTGTTCGGGTCGTAGGTCGTGCTCGCGGAGCCGATCAGGAACACCGACGAGATCACGAAGGTGAGGATCCACGCCACGATCACGGCGGCCGCCCACACCAGGATGGCGACGAGGATCTGGCCGAAATTCTCCTGGAAGCGCGTCCACCCGTACTGGAAGGCGTCGCTCACGGCCGTGCCGGCGCCCTGCGAGGCGGGCGCGACCGTCGGGCCGGGCC
>JAEVZA010000348.1 GCA_023392475.1 Actinomycetes bacterium
CCGTTATTGCCCGCGGCCGCCACCTGGTATTATCGGCGGCCCACTGCGCCGATTGTCACAGTCCTGTGCGCAATGTGGATTCGCTGCTGGCACTGGGGCAAGACCCGCCACTGAGCGGCTCGTTCAAATTCCAGTTTGAGCTCGGTACGTTTTATTCGCGAAACATTACTTCCGATTCGGCAACCGGCATTGGCCGTTACAGCGATGGCGAAATAGCCCGTGCCCTGCGCCACGGCGTTCGCCCCGATGGCGAAGCGCTGTTGCCCTTTATGCCTTTCCAGCATTTGTCGGATGATGATTTGTCGGCCATTATTTCTTACCTGCGCAGCACCAAACCGGTACGCAACGAGGTGCCGCAAAACGATTACACCCTGATGGGAAAAGTGATCAAAGCGTTTTTGCTGAAGCCGGAAGGGCCGAAAGAAGACATTCCAAAATCGGTGAAGCCCGATTCATCGGCTGCCTACGGAAAATACCTGGTGATGTCGGTAGGCAACTGCAGCGGCTGTCATACCAAACGCGACCAGAAAGGCACGCCTACTGGCGAACCGTTGGCCGGCGGCAACCCGTTTGTAGAAGAAGGAAAGCTTACGCTAACGCCACCCAACCTTACCCCCGACCCCACATCGGGACGCATTTACGGCTGGAGCCAGGATGCCTTTGTAAAACGCTTCCGCATGGGACGATCGTACAAGCACAGCCACATGCCCTGGGAATCGTACAACCGCATGACCGATACCGAACTGAAAGCCATTTACAACTACCTGCAAACGGTAAAGGCAGTGAATACAAGTGAAGAGAAGAAGTGAGAAGTGAGTGGTGAATGGGCAATGGTGAATAGTGAATAAGATAGAGGCTACATATTCATGTTGTGCAAAACAAAAAGGCGGGCCTGGTGCCTGCCTTTTTCACACGGTTATGCGATTGGGTTGCCCTTCTTCCGCCAATAGTTTTGAAACTCCCTTACCGCAATAAAAAAGTACAATCAATGAAGAAATATTTAATAGGATTGGCATTGCTCACAGCCCTTGTTTCCTGCGAAAAAGAAAAAAGAGATTGCCCCTCATCTACCCAAAAACAATTTAGCGAAACCGGCTTTACCCGCATTACCGCCGGCGAAACGTTTCGCTTTACCATAAAGCAGGGTGCCACTTACAGCCTTGTAGCAAAAGGGTGCAGCCAGGACCTGAACGATCTTCGCATAGCCATTTTGCCAAACCGCACCCTCGATATTCACTACAACCGTTATCAAAACAACCGGTTCCGCGTGGACTTTGAAATCACCATGCCCCTCATCAGCAACCTTAGCCTGTCCGGTGAGGCCAAAGCTACCGTCAGTGGTTTTGAACCGCAGCCCGGCAGTCTGGAAGCGCATTTAAGCGGAAAGGCTTCCTGCACCATTGAGAGTTTGCCGCTGCTGATTGATGCCGATTTAAGCGGCGCCAGCCAGTTGACCTTAACCGGTGCCTCGCCTGACTTAATTGCCCACCTGTCGGGAGATTCAAAGCTCCATGCCTACGGCGCTACTTTTTCCGATGCCGATGTGTACACCTCCGGCTCATCCAAAGCGCAGGTAGTGGTGCAGCAAAGTTTGTTTGCACAAGCCTCCGGCGACAGCCGCATTTATTACAAAGGCAACCCAACAAGTGTGAATGTTGAGCAATCGGGAACAACAAAAGTTATCAAAGAATAAAACGCAGCAGAAAGCCAAGACACGATCACTCATTACTCATTACTGATTATTGATTACTGATTATTCATTATTCACCACTGACCATTCACCATCACCATTACAGTTATGAAAACAATTTATTTCAGTCTTGTTGTGATCACTTTCTTTTCGCAATGCCGTCCGGCGAAGATGGCTCTGCACAACGAGTACTGGCCGGCCAAAGAAGAATACAAGGTAGAAGGAAAGAAAGGCATCTTCTCAAAAGAACGATTACAGTTTGGTGAATTTTACACCACCAAAGTAAAACGTTCGTGGACGAAAAGCAGCTCTAACAAAGGCAACCTGAAAGACGATTACACCAACCTTATTTCGGTTGACTACATTCAGAAAAAACAAACGCTGCATTTTTCTTTGGCCGATAGCAGCGGACGCAGTTCTGAAGTGTTCTGCGCTTCCAATTTCAACACCAGCGAAGTGCAGGTGGGCAACCAGCCAAACAGCATTTTTAATATCGGCATTGACGTGGTGCGAAGCCTACTGTCGCAACCCGACGACAAATACTATGTACAGATTTACCTGAAAGACAAAAGCCCGTGGGAACTGCTGGTTGATAACCTGCAATCGCAAATGAAACCAAAGGAGTACGTTGGCTATTTGTCGCATGGCAAGAACGAATTTTACACCATTCATCCCGTGCGGGAAATGGAAGGAAAAGATGGCAAGCCGCAAGCCATTTTGTTTGGCGCTGTTGGCTTCGAATTCCGTAACAAAGAAGGCAAGCCGGTTGCCGCCGTTTCAAAAATCGACCGCGGCCTTGTGTACCTGCAAAACGTATCAGCCGAAGAGAAATTTTTACTTGCCAATGCCTGCGCCGCGTTGGTAATGCAGGAAATGATCAGCGATTAGAAAGGTTTGTGGTTTGTAGTTGGTGGTTTATGGTTCAAAGAAAAGCCGCAACAAATAACGGGAAGTGGTTAACTTACTTTCAGAATCATTTCCCGTATGACCAACGAACAAGCGAAGAACACGAACGAGGGCCAGTCCCGTCGTTCCTTCCTCAAACGAACAACCGCAACGGCCGCCATCCTGGCCACACCGCCGGCGCTGGTAAAAGCAGCCGAAAACCGGCTGGATGAAAAAGGCGCCGCGTATTTTGAAAAGCTTCCGCTGCAAATAGAAATCAACAACAAACCTTATGCACTGCAGGTAGAACCAAGAGTTACGCTGCTGGACCTGCTGCGTGAGCAATTGCACCTCACCGGCACCAAAAAAGGCTGCGACTACGGACAGTGCGGCGCCTGCACGGTGCACATTAACGGGCAACGTGCCCTGAGCTGCATGTCGCTGGCGGTGATGCAGCAAGGTAAAAAGATCACCACCATTGAAGGACTTGCGGCCGGCGAAAACTTACACCCGCTGCAGGAAGCCTTTATCAAACACGATGGCTTTCAGTGCGGGTATTGCACGCCTGGACAAATCATGTCGGGCATTGCCTGCATCCGCGAAGGGCATGCGGATAGCGAAGCCGAAATAAGGGAGTACATGAGCGGCAATATCTGCCGCTGCGGCGCTTATCCCAACATTGTGGCTGCCATTAGAGAAGTAGCGAAAAAAGGAGGTGTCAAATGATCAACTTCGACTACACCAAAGCCACTACGCCGCAAACCGCTATCAACGCGGTAAGAAAAGATACCAAAGCGCTTTTTATTGCCGGCGGCACTAACCTTATCGACCTGATGAAACGCGGCGTGATGAACCCGCAAAAAGTGGTTGACATTACGGCGCTGCCGTTACAAACCATTGAACAAAGCGGGAATGTCATTCGCATTGGCGCACTGGCGCTGAACAGTGCCGTGGCTGAGAACGATATTATTAAAAAACAACTACCGCTTCTTTCGCAGGCGTTGAATGCAGGCGCTTCGGCGCAGATCCGCAACATGGCAACCGTTGGCGGCAACATGATGCAACGAACCCGCTGTCCTTACTTCTACGATACAGCCATGCCCTGCAACAAGCGGGAACCCGGCACCGGCTGCGGCGCACTGAAAGGTTACAACCGTATGCATGCCATTTTTGGTGCGTCGGATAGCTGCATTGCAGTTCATCCCAGCGATATGTGCGTGGCGCTGGCAGCGCTAGATGCGTCGGTAATGATTACCGGCCCGAACGGAACACGCAAAATCCTGTTTACCGATTTCCATCGTCTTCCCGGCGACAAGCCGGAAAAGGACAACACGCTGCAACACGGCGAACTGATTACTGCCGTTGAAGTGCCGGTGAACAATGGCTTTAGCAAGCGTTCGCTTTACACCAAAATCCGCGACCGGGCTTCGTATGCCTTTGCACTGGTGTCGGTGGCGGCTGCGCTGGATATGAAAGGAAAAACCATCCAGGCCGCAAGGCTTGCCATGGGCGGCGTAGCACACAAACCTTGGCGGTTAACCGCTGCTGAAAATTTCCTGAAAGGAAAAGAAGCAAGCGTTGCCACTTTCCAGGAGGCAGCTTCGCTGGTGATGAAAGAAGCAAAAGGCTATGGACACAATGA
>JAEVZA010000029.1 GCA_023392475.1 Actinomycetes bacterium
GGGGGGGGGGGGGGGGGGGGGGGGGGGGGGGGGGGCCCCGGGGCGCGCCCGGGCCCGGACGCGACGGAGCTCGGAGGCCGTCGACCGCGTGCGGCCGATGCCCCCGAGCTCGTCGGACGATCGATCAGGTCGGACCGGGCCCGGCGCACCGGCGCCGAGCCCGACGCATCACGAGATCGTGGTGGTCCAGAACACGAGGTTCGGGTCGTTCGGCCGGCACACGTCGTTGACCGAGGCGATCCCGAAGTTGGCGGTGTTCGAGAGGTTCAGCAGCTTGATCGGGATCGTGCTGCCGGGCGCCCCGACGGCCTTGAGCGTCAGCCGGACCTTCGGCATCTGCACCACGGCGCCCGGAGCGAGCGGACCCGGCACCCGGTACACGAGGTTGCCGCTCTCGAGCTTCACGCTCGGGTAGCCCGGACCCATGTTGATCCCGGCGGACATCACCGAGTCGATGAGCTGCACGTTCGGCGACAGCGGGAACCGGATCGTGAACCCGGTCAGCGACTGCAGCGCGTAGCCCTGCACGGCCGTCGGGATGTTGAACGTGCCCGGCGCGACCGTGGCGTCGAACGTCTGGCCCGCGGTCACCGACGACGGCGCGTCGACGTTGACCGACGCCGACTGCGGGAACGTGTAGTTCGCGCCGAGGACGTTGACCGAGCAGGTCATGTCGAAGTCGGTCCAGGTGCCGGTCGGCGTGGACCACGGCAGCGTCGTGGACGTGGACGTGGTGGTGGTCGATCGAGGCGGTCCGCTCGAGGTGGGCGGTGGCGCGCAGGCCATCGCCAGGGTGGACAGGCCCACGGCCCCCACCACCAGCACCACGCTCCAGACGGACAGACGACGGCGCCCAGGACTGCTCATGTCATGCATCACGGCTCCCCCCATGAGATCCGGAGACGGTACCACGTCGATCTGAACGGGGTTCGGCACGCTCGGGTGCCACCCGGGTGGATCGTGCCCTGCCTCGCCCCGCGACCTGCGTCCTCGGGCCGGCGGCGCCCCCCGGGACGTCCGCTCCGCCGAACGGATCCTGCCGCTCAGCGCACCCGGTGGTGCAGGTGGACGACGCCGTTGCCGAAGCGGCGCTCCTCGAGCAGCTCGAGCCGCACGACCGATCCCCTCGGCAGCGCGGGCTTGCCGCCGCCCACGACCACGGGGAAGAGCAGGAGGTGGACGTCGTCGACCAACCCGGCGCGGAAGGCGTGCGCCGCGATGCCCGGGCCGCTGATGGCGAGTTCGTGGTCGCGCTCCGCCTTGAGGCGCTCCACCGCCGCCGGGTCGAACCGCCGCTCGAGGGTGGTGCGCGGCGTCCACACGGCGTCCAGGGTCGTCGAGAAGACGACCTTGTCCTGGGCACGCCACTGCTCGGCGAAGTCGGCCTCGACGTCGGAGACCGGCCCGTCCTCGCCGATCGTCTGCCACACGGCCATCGTCTCGTACATGCGGCGGCCGTAGAGCTCGGTGCCGACGCCGCGCCCGAGGTCGTTCACGAACGCGTGGACCTCGTGGTCGGGCATCGCCCACCCGAAGTCGCCCGACTCGTCCTCGACGAACCCGTCGAGCGACGCGATCGCCGTGTACGTGAGCCTGCCCATGTCGTCTCCTCCGGTCGGTGCCGACACGGGTGCGACGGGTCGACGCGCCGCGACTCATCGGCGCGGCGCCGGGGACCGGTTCAGCGAGCGGCGCCCGCGACCGCGACGAGGAAGTCGGAGCCGGCGCGGAACGGCCGGAGGTCCCACGTGGCGAGCCGGACGTCGGCACGCAACCCCACCGCGTCGAGGTCCGCGAAGAAGTCGTCGAACTCGTAGTCGCGCCCCGCGCCGAACCCGACGACGAGCCGGCCCTCCGGTGCGAGGTGCGCCCGGAGGCGGTCGAGCACCGGTCGCCGGGTCGCCGGGTCCAGGAACGCCATCACGTTCCCGGCGGCGACGATCACGTCGAAGCCGCCGGGGGCGACCGTCGAGAGGTCGAACCCCGCGAGGTCGTCGACGATCCAGGTCGGGCCGGGGTGGTCCTGCTCGGCCGCCGCGATCAGCTCGGGATCGAGGTCGACCCCGACGACCTCGTGGCCGAGCCGTGCCAGCCGCCCGCCCACGCGACCGGGCCCGCAGCCCGCGTCGAGGATGCGTGCACCCCGGGGCGCCATCGCGTCGACGAGGCGCGCCTCGCCGTCGAGGTCGTCACCGGCGGCAGCCATCGACCGGAACCGCGCGACGTACCAGGCCGAGTGGCCCGGGTTCTCCTCGAGGAGCTGCAGCCAGCGGTTGCCCGTCACGTGCAGGACCGTACCGCCGGGCGGCGCGGGCGGCGGTGTGCCCCCGGGTCAGCCGACGATGCTCGGTCGGTCGGTGCGGCGTCCGACGGGGCGTCGCTGCTCGACCGCGAACATCTGGTGGAGCAGCTGCACCGCGATCGATCCCTCACCGACGGCCGAGGCGACCCGCTTCACGGACCCGTGGCGCACGTCGCCGACCGCGAACACCCCCGGCACGCTCGTCTCGAGCGGGTACGGCTCGCGCCCGACGTCCCACGCGCTCCGGTCGACGACGTCGGCGCCGGTCAGCACGAACCCCTGGCGATCGCGCTGGACGGAGGCGGGCAGCCAGTCCGTGTGGGGCTGGGCCCCGATGAGGAGGAACATGGCGTCGGCCTCGGCCGTGGCCTCGCTGCCGGACTCCACGTCCCGGAGCACGAGGCGCTCGAGGCGCCCGTCACCACCGCCGCCGACGACCTCCGTCCGCAGGCGGACGTCGATGTTCTCCGTGGCCTCCACCTGGCGGACGAGGTACTCGGACATGCCGGCGTGCAGCGAGCCGGCGCGGATCACCATCGTCACGCGGTGGGCGTACCGGGCCAGGTGCAGCGCGGCCTGGCCCGCCGAGTTCGCGCCGCCCACCACGACGACCTCGCGCCCCGACAGCGCCGGCGCCTCCGAGGTCGGGCCGCCGTAGTAGACGCCGGCGCCGGTCAGGGCCTCGAGCGACGGCACGCCGAGTCGTCGGTAGGTGGCGCCCATCGCGAGCAGCACGGCGGAGGCCCGCACCCGGCCGCAGTCCGACAGCGTGACCTCGAGCCCGTCGCCGTCACGGCGCAGCTCGTCGACCGACTGCATGAACGCGAAGTCCGCGCCGAAGACCCAGGCCTGGTTGTGCGCCGCCTGCGCGAGGCGGCGTCCGCTGATGCCCCGCGGGAAGCCGAGGTAGTTGCGGATCAGCGAGCTCGACGTGGCCTGGCCCCCGATGCCGCCCTTGTCCACGACGAGGGTGCCGAAGCCCTCCGACGCGCCGTACACGGCGGCCGACAGGCCCGCGGGTCCGGCGCCGATCACGACGACGTCGAACTCCAGCCGCTCCGGGCTGATCGGCACGCCGGTCGCCGCCGCGATCTCGGCGTTCGTGGGGTTCTGGAGCAGCGTGCCGTCGGGGAAGATCATCAGCGGCAGCTGCGCCCCGGGCGGCGCGGACGCCACGAGGTCCTGCCCCTCGGGTGAGTCGACCAGGCAGAAGTGGTGCGAGATCGCGCACTGCTGCAGGACCTCGCGCAGCTCGTACGCCCGGCCGGACCACGACTCGCCGACGACGAACGTCGTGTACGGCGCGGTGCGGTTGGCCTCCGCCCAGTCGAGCAGCAGCCCCGAGATGGTCTGGTGGAACAGCTCGTCGGGCGACTGCGCCGGGCGGAGGACGTAGTGCTCGAACGCGCCGCTCGACACGCCGTCGTAGATGGCCTCGCCCGTCTGCTTCTTGGCCCAGTCGCCCCACCCGATCAGGAGCGCCCGGCGCGCGTGCGGGTGGCTCCGACGCACGTCGGCGAGGAGCTCCGTGCCGGTCATGCCTCGGAGGCGCCGGCTCGCGAGGACGAGCGCCACCTCGGCCTCGTCGGCGGCGAGCTCGTCGAGCAGCGCCTTCGCCTCCAGCGGGTCGGACAGGCACTCGACGTGGTACGCACGGCCGTACCGGTCCTGGAGCTCGTGCTCGACGTCGGCGAGCGCCGCGAGGTCGTCGTCGATGGCGAACAGGACCGGCAGCGACATGCGGTGACTGTAGGTCAGGTGCCGTTTCGCCGACCCCGGAGTTGGCGCCCCGTCGCGGGGGACGCGCGGTGCCCCGGGGCCCGTCGGGCCACATCGCTCAAGTCTCGTCGCCGTGCGGCCGTAGGTCCGGTTGGCGCCGTCGCCCCGACGCCGCCGAGAGCGAGGTGGACCGGTGCCCAGGACGACCCGACGAACGCGAACCGCTGCCGCGATGGCGGTCCTGGTGCTGATGGGCGTCGCCGCGGCGTGCAGCCCCTCGCCGGGGATGTCGATGTTCCAGGGCGGGACGTACGACCTGGACCTGTCGCTGCCGCCCCAGCACGCCAGCCAGACGTTCCCCGTGGCCAACCTCGGCACCTGCACGATCACCGCCGACACGCCCCAGATCACCCTGCCGGGCGCGACGCTGACCGTGGGCGACGCGGAGTTCGACCAGGTCGCCGGCACCGCCACGATCCCGCACGCCGAGGTCGTGGTGCCGCACGCCGTCGTCCCGATCGGCACGGTCTCGCTCAGCTGCTTCGGCAACGCGGTCGCGACGTTGGACGTGTCGGTCGAGCTCGAGGCGACCGCATCCGTGCAGTCCGCGGTGTTCGACGCCGACGACAACACGATCACGCTGACGCAACCGACGATCTCGATCCCGAGCGCGAAGCTCATCGTGACCGGCGCCCCGGTGCCGCTGCCGCCCATCGCCCTGCCGCCGATCTCGGTCACGGTGCCGACGATCACCCGGCACGTCTGAACGCGCGGCGCCCCCGCCGGCGCCGGTGCACCGAGGAGCTCATCCCCCGGTCAGCGCGGCGTCGGCCGCGAGGTGACCGGACCGTTCGCCGCTTCCGGGACGCGGTCCTGCCCTGACGCGACGTTCCCGCGGGAACGCCCCGAGCACGTCCTGTTGCGCGTACGGAGCGCTCAGCGCTCCGTACGCACCACGAAGCGCTGGTGGGGAGGGACCGGGGGCGTGAGGCGGGCCAGCATCTCGATCGTCACGTAGCTCACGATCAGGAACGACGAGAACAGGACCGTCACGGCGACGGCGCGCGGGTTGTCGAACGGCGACACGGACGCGCCGACGTCGTACAGGAGCCCGCGCGGGCGGGTGAGCACGTCCCAGCTGTTCAGCCGCACGAAGCGGCCGAGGTAGACGCCGAACCCGGTGATCCCGAGCACCCCGAGGGCCATGACCCAGCCCCACACCTCGCCGAACCTCCCGGCCACGACGCCCTGGACCAGGTGGAGGCTCACGAAGCCGGCGAGCAGGCCGGCGACGGCCGCGGACACGAGGATCAGCGCGTCGAACCAGATCGGCGTGGGCGGTCGCTCACGCAGGTGGATGAGGTCGGTGACGAGGTACGGCGAGTTCGGGAAGACGAGCAGCCAGCCGCACCACGCGACCGCGCCGACCACGCGGCGGCCGTGGCGCCACGCTGTCTCGACGGCGAGCGCGAGGAGCACCGGCAGACCGGCCAGGAACAGGTTCCACATGAGGAAGCTGTAGGTCAGCTGGTCGCTCGTCCGGATGCGCAGGAGCAGCATCGCGACCGGGAAGGCACCGCACGCGAGGAGCGCGGCGAGCAGCACGGCGCGGTCCCGTCGCTCGCTCGGGGACAGCCGGGGATCGTCCTCCATGCCCGTCGAGGCTCGCGCGCCGCGACCGCGAGGTGCGGTCGGACCTGCGACGATGGGGCACCCCGATCGAGGAGGACCGCCCATGGACGACGAGGACGTCATCCGGCGCATCAACGACCTGGCCGACGAGGAGCACCGGCTCGAGCAGTCGCACGCCGGTGAGGGCCTGTCCGACGACGAGGTCGCCCGGCTGCGACAGATCGAGGTCGCGCTCGACCAGTGCTGGGACCTGCTGCGCCAGCGCCGGGCCCGCCGGGAGACGGGTCAGGATCCCGACGGCGCGGCGGTGCGGCCGGAGGGCACCGTCGAGGGGTACCGCCAGTAGTCCCCGACGCGGGTCAGAGGTTCGTCTCGTCGGGCGGGACGTCGGCGTCCGTGGGGAGCACGGTGCCTGCGTCGGCCGACGCACCCGTCGGTGCGCCCCCCGATCCCGCCAGGTCGAGCCCGAGCCCGTACGCGGTCATCGACAGCGACCCGAGCTGGTACCCGCCGACGAGGACGTCGGCGGCCGTGCCGGCGGCGTCCGCCAGCCCGGCCAGGTAGGCGAGCGGGAGGAAGTGGTCGGGCGTCGGCACCGCGGCCCGCAGGTCCGCGTGCTCCAGGAGGCGGGGGAGCGCGCCCGGGTCGGAGGTCATCACGGCCCGCGCCGCCTCGTCGAAGCGGTGCGCCCAGTCGGTGCCGTCGTCGGGCAGGCGGGGGTCGAGCGCCCGCAGGTTGTGCACCACGTTGCCGCTCGCCACGACGAGGACGTCGCGCCCGCGGAGCGGGGCCAGCCGCCGGCCGAGGTCGATGTGGTCCTCGAGCGGACGGGTGGCGTCGATCGAGAGCTGCACCACGGGCACGTCGGCGGTGGGGAAGGCGTGCGCGAGGACGGACCAGGTGCCGTGGTCGAGTCCCCAGCTGTCGCGGTCCTGGCCGACCCACCGCGGCTGGACCAGCTCGGCCACCTCCTCGGCGAGCTCGGGCGAGCCCGGCGCCGGGTAGTCGAACGCGAACAGCTCGTCGGGGAACCCGTAGAAGTCGTGGATCACCGGTGGCTGCGCCATCGCGGTGACGGCCGTGACGTTGACGTACCAGTGCGCGGACACCGCGAGGATCGCGCGGGGGCGGGGCACCGCCGCGCCGACGTCGGCCCACAGCTCCGTGTAGCCGTTGTGCTCCAACGTGTTCATCGGGCTCCCGTGGCCCAGGAACACCGCGGGCATCGTCGTCACGACCGGTCTCCCGTCCGGCGCCGACCGGGCGACGCCGCACCGGACGCTACCCGGGTGCCCGGGCGGGGATGATGGGAGCCATGCGCATGCACGACACCGACGACGACGGCCGCCGGCTCATGGCCGACGTGTTCGCCGCGGCGCGGGAGCGCCTCGAGATGGACCCGCCGCCGCTCGACCGCCCGCGGACCGAGGAGGAGCTCCGCGACGCGGCCGGCAGGACGATCACCCCCGACGGACTCGGGCCCGACCGGGCGCTCGCGCTCTTCACGGACGTGCTCGCGCCCGCGTGCCTCTCCATGGACCACCCCCGCTACTTCGCCTTCGTGCCGAACGCGGCGACGGAGACGGCGACCCTGTTCGACCTGCTCGTGGGGGCGAGCAACATCTACGGGGGCTCGTGGCTCGAGGGTTCGGGCGCCGTCCACGCCGAGAACGAGGCGCTCGCGTGGCTCGCCGAGCTGCTCGGGATGCCCGGGTCGTCGGGCGGGACGTTCGTGTCCGGCGGCTCGATCGCCAACCTGTCCGCCCTCGCCGCGGCCCGCCACCGGTGGCGGTCCGGCGACCGCGGCGCCTCGGGCCCGGCCGAGGGTCCGGTCGTCGTGGTGTCCAACGCGGCGCACTCGTCGATCGGCGCGGCGCTGGACCTGCTCGACCTCGACCCGCTGGTCGTCGGTGCGGACGCCGAGGGCCGCTTCCGCCCCGACGACCTCCCGCTCGCCGAGCAGCACGAGCTGCGGCGACGCGCCGCCGACGTCGTGGCCGTCGTGGGCACCGCGGGGCTCACCAACACCGGCGGCGTCGACGACCTGGGGTCGATCGCCCGCCTGGCCGACTCGCTCGGCACCTGGTTCCACGTCGACGCCGCGTACGGCGGCGGCGCGCTGTGCTCGCTGCGCCGTCGCAGCGCGTTCGCGGGCATCGAGCACGCCGACTCCGTCACGATCGACCCGCACAAGTGGCTGTTCGCGCCGTACGACTGCGCCGCCGTCGTCTACCGCGACCCCGCCGTGGCCCGCGCGACGTTCACCCAGCGGGCCGCGTACCTCGACGCCGTGAACGAGCACGACGAGTGGAACCCGAGCGACTACGCGCCGCACCTCAGCCGACGAGCCCGCGGCCTGCCGTTCTGGTTCTCGCTGGCCGTCCACGGCACGGACGCCTACCGGGACGCCGTCGACGCGACGCTCGACGTGACCGAGGCGGTGGCCGAGCACGTGCGCGCCGCGCCGCACCTGGACCTGGTGATGGAACCCGAGCTGTCGGTGGTGCTCGTGCGCCGGCACGGCTGGGACGAGGCCGCGTACCACGCGTGGTGCCAGCGGCTGCTCGACGAGCAGGTCGGCTTCGTGGTGCCGACGACCTGGCAGGGGGAGACCCTGCTGCGGCTGTGCATCGTCAATCCGCGCACGACCGTCGAGGACGCACTCGTCGTCCTGCCGCCGCAGGACGACGGAGGGGACCCGGACGCGCCCGCCGCGTGATCCCGGTCAGGCGAGCAGCTCGTCGACGGCGGCCGACGTGACGACCTGCCCGTCGCGGAGCGACGCCCGGTTCGCGTCGCGGTCCTCGGGGTCGTAGCGGTAGTTCGCCATGATCCCGAACGAGCGGGCCTCGCCGCGGGACGAGGGGTCGGCGCGCGGGTTCAGCCGCCAGAGCCGCGCCCCGTTGCCGAGGTGGAACCGCGCGACGGGATCGAGCGGCCGGCCGGCTCGCGCGCCGGCGGCGGGTGCGGAGGACGTCCCGATCGTGGTCAGGTAGCGCGCGCAGTCGCGGAGCCGCGACCGCTCGTCGGTCGCCGCCGGCGGCCGCGCCTCCTGCCAGGCCCGGAACCCGGGTACGGGAGAGAGC
>JAEVZA010000077.1 GCA_023392475.1 Actinomycetes bacterium
TCGCATCCCCGTGTACTCCGTCTGGCACCCGGAGGTCGGCCCGTTGCTGTCGCTCGGCATGCTCACCGCGGCCGCCCGCCACCACCGGGGCGGGGCCCTGCGCGCCACGTACGACATCCGGCCGCCCGAGACGGCCCGCTCCTTCCTGGACGACCTCGGTGCGCGCAGCGGACCGGCGGTCCTGCTGTGCTCCGACTACGTGTTCACGCTGGAGGACAACCTGCGCGTCGCACGCCAGGCGCTGGAGCTGAACCCCGAGCTCCTCGTCGTGCACGGCGGGCCGAGCGCGCCGAAGCGGGAGCCGGAGGCGGAGCGCTTCCTCGAGGACCACGCGGACGTCGCGCACGTGCTGGTCCGGGGCGAGGGCGAGCGCACGCTGTGCGAGCTCCTCGAGGCGGTCGCGCCCGCCGTGCCGGGGCTCGACCACGACGCGGTCGCGCTGGTCGCGGGGCTCACCTTCCGCACGCCGTCCGGGCGGTTCGTGCGCACCGCGGATCGGGAGCGGGTGGCGGAGCTGGACGAGCTGCCCTCGCCGTACCTCTCCGGTGAGTTCGACCACGTGCCACCCGACGAGTGGGTCGAGCCGCCGCACTTCGAGACGACCCGCGGCTGCCCGTACGGGTGCACGTTCTGCGACTGGGGGTCGGCGACCAGCTCCCGGATCCGCAAGTTCTCGACGGAGCGGGTGGCCGCCGAGATCGGCTGGGCGGTGGACCACGGGCTCACCGGCGTCTACCTGTGCGACGCGAACTTCGGCATCCTGCCGCGGGACGTGGACATCGCGCGGGAGATCGCCGCGACGCGCGAGCGCACCGGTGCCCCCGACTTCGTCCTGTTCTCGCCCGCGAAGAACACGGTGCGCCACCTCACCGCCATCCTGGACGTCCTGGCCGCGGCAGACATCTCGACGTCGATGAGCATCTCGCTCCAGACGACGGACCCGACGACGCTCGACGTCGTCGGTCGGCGGAACATCTCGACGAGCGGCTACCAGGAGCTGGCCGCGGACCTCCGCCGCCGCGGCCACGCCCTCGCCGGCGACCTCATCCTGGGGCTCCCGGGTCAGACGTACGACTCGTTCCGGGCCGACCTCCAGTTCATGTGCGACCACGAGATCATGCCGCGCACCTTCCTGCTGCGGGTCCTCCCGAACTCGCCGATGACCGATCCCGACTACCTCGGAGCCCACGGCGTCGTGGTCGACGGCCACGACATCGTCTCGTCGACGTCCACGATGTCGGAGTCGGACCGCGCCCGGGCGTGGCGGCTCCGGAAGGTCGAGGCGATCGCCGAGCGGTACGGGCTGCTGCGCCACGTCATGCGCTACGCCCAGTGGGACCACGGGACCGACGCCGTCGAGGTCATGGACGCGCTCCTCGACATCGCCGACCGGCGCGATCCGGCGTTCCCGCAGCTCGCGTGGGTCGTGGAGCACTTCGACCTCTTCGCGGTCCCCCCCGACGGGTGGGGCTCGTTCTACGAGGAGGTCCGGCGCCTGCTGGTCGAGCGGCTCGGCGTCCCCGACGACTCGGCGCTCGGAACGGTGCTGCGCGTCCAGGAGCACCTGATGGCCGCACCGGGCAGGCCGCTCCCCGCCACCGTGGACCTCGACCACGACTACGTCGCCTACTACCTCGGAGCCACGGCGGAGCTCTACCGGAGCGGCCGCGCCGGGGCGCCGGAGCGACCGCTCGTCGAGCTGCCTCCCGGCTCGCTCACCGTCGACGCCGACCCCCTCGGCCTGTGCGCGACCGGGCTCGACATCCCGGGAGACAGCCGCAACGAGTCGTTCGAGGGTGACTTCTACATCGGTGCGCTGTCCGCGAACGAGCTCGACTCGCCGCTCGTCCGGATCCTCCCGCGCCTCACGCCGCTGCACGAGCTCGTGTCCCGGCGGGTCGCGCGGTCCATCGACCTCCTCGGTGCGCCCGACGCACCGGTGCCCGGTGGTGGCGACGAGGCCCCGCCGGCCCTGCCCGTGCGCCTCCGCGCCCGCCCGGCGCGCGACCGCAGCGCCTGAGGCGGGCTCACCACCAGGCGGCGGGCTCCACGATCTCGTGGTACCAGAGGACCAGCCCACAGAGCACGTGCAGCGCGAGCGCGGCGCCCACGACGAGCGTGCGGGCGTCGGGTCGCGTGCGGTGCGCCGCCCGGGCGCGCTCCACGCCGGCGACCGCCGCGAGGCGGGCCGACTCCACCATCAGGACGAACAGGCCGATCTGCGGTCCCCACACGAGGTCGCCGTAGTCGCGTCGGCCGGTCACCGTGAAGGTGCAGAAGACGGCGATGCCCACGGCGAAGGCCGCCCAGGCGAGACCCGTCGACCGGGACGCGCGCACGTGGTCCCGCTCCACCACGGCGACGACGGCCGGGAAGAGCACGGACAGCGCGAGGAGCGGGAGGAACCACCACGCCGACAGGCCGCGGGACTCGAGCAGCTGGCGGACGATCTCGAACGGCGCCACCCCGATGCCGCCCTGCCCCCGGCTCACGGCGACCTGGTACACCAGCCCGACGACGGACGGCACCGCGAAGCCCCACCACCACATGCGGGGGTCGACCCCGCGGTCCCGCCACCACCGCCAGGCCACGAACAGGCCCGTCGCCGGCAGCAGGCAGATCGCGTAGCTCGGCTTCGCGTGGAGCGCCACGAGGGACAGCGCCGCGGTGGCGGCGACCACGCGCGCGGGCTGGCGGCTCCACATCCGATCGGCCACGACCCAGAACAGCGCGAGGGCGAGCGGCCGGGCGACGATCACCGTGGCGCTCTCGAAGCTGGTGACGCTGATGTAGCCGACGAGCAGCTGGTGGCGGTGCCACGTGAGCACGGTGACCGGCGCGACGAGCAGCAGGCAGATCGTGAGCACGCCCGCCCACGTCCGGGCGTGGCGCGCCCCGGCACGGTCCAGGTCGCCGGCGAGCCGCAGGTCCACGAGGACCGCGAGCCCGGCCACGAACGCGAGCAGCACCACCATGCCGGAGACGTCCCAGATCGTGGCCGGGTCACCCAGCGACGGGGCGACCTTCGACAGCGCCCCGAAGGGGATCAGGGCGCGCACGATGATCGTCAGCTGCTCGAACAGGTAGTACGGGCCGTACTCGCGGCCGGTCAGGGCCATCGACCCGGCGAACCGGAGGTGCGCCGCCGTGTCGGTGCGCAGGCCGACCGACGCCATGGCCGGGAGGTACACCGCACCGGCGACCACGGCCACGACCGCCGCTCCGAGGGCCCGTGCCCGGGCCCGGCCGGCGTCGCCCGTCCCGTCCGGGGCGTGAGCGGCGGCGACCGGCATGGACCCCGGAGTGTAGGCGGTCGTGGCCGCAGGACTTATCGTCTGGTCATGGCCGAGATCGTGCCGGTGGGGGATCCCGGCCGTGAGCACCGAGCGCTCCGGTGCGACATCGACGAGGCGCTGGTGCGCGTGGCCGCCTCCGGGGTCTACGTCATGGGACCGGAGCACGATCGGTTCGAGCAGGAGTTCGCGGCATCGATCGGGGCCGCGCACGGCGTCGCCGTGGCCAACGGCACCGACGCCCTCGAGCTCGCGCTCCGGGGCGTGGGCTGCGGTCCGGGTGACGTGGTGGTGACGGTCGCGAACGCCGGCGGGTACGCGGCGACGGCGATCGCCGCGATCGGCGCCACCCCGCGCTTCGTCGACGTCCGGGACGAGGACCTGCTGGCCGACCCCGACCGGGTCGAGGAGGCCCTGCCGGGGGCGGCCGCGGTCGTGCTCACCCACCTGTACGGGCGGCTGCACCCCGATGCGGCGCGGCTGGCGGCCGCCTGCGCCGCGGCGGGGGTCGCGCTCGTGGAGGACGCCGCGCAGTGCACCGGTGCCCGCCGCGGGGGTCGGGGCGCGGGCTCGTTCGGGGACGCGGCGGCGCACAGCTTCTACCCGACCAAGAACCTGGGTGCCCTCGGCGACGGCGGGATGGTGACGACGCAGGCGGCCGCCGTGGCGGAGCGGGTGCGGGCGCTCCGCCAGTACGGGTGGACCGAGCGCCACGTCCGCGCGGTGCCGGGCGGCCGGAACAGCCGCCTCGACGAGATCCAGGCGGCGGTCCTGCGGGTCAAGCTCGCGCACGTGGCGGAGCTCGTGGCGCGCCGGCGCTCGGTCGCTGCCGCCGTCCGGGCCGCGGCCCCTGATCGCTGGTGGTCGGGCGTGCCCGGCGAGGACGACGCCGCCCACCTGCTCGTCACCCGCACGAGCGATCGCGACCGGTTCCGCCGCGACGCGGCGGCGGCGGGGATCGCCACGGCCGTGCACTTCCCCCACCCCGACCACCGGTCGACCGACGGCGGCGCTGCGAGGGAGCTCCCCGTGACCGAGCGGGCGGCGGGCGAGGTCGTCACCGTGCCCTGCCACCCCTACCTGACCGATCAGGAGATCGCCCGGGTGGCCTCGTTCGCGGCCTCGGCGGTGTGACCGGGATGGCAGCGTTCCACCCGAACGAGCCCGGCATCGAGGAGCGGGCCAGCGGCGGCACCGTCGTCGTGCCGACCGCCGAGCCCGGGCGCCGACCGGTCGGCCCGGCGACCCTGCACCGCGTCCCCCGGTTCGACGACCGTCGCGGCACGGTCGTCGTCAACCAGGCACCCGACGACCTCCCGTTCGCGACGACGCGGATGTTCCGGGTGCTCGACGTGCCGCGCGGCGAGATGCGTGGCGACCACGCGCACCGGAGGTGCCACCAGTTCATCGTGGCGCTCGCCGGGTCCGTCGAGGTCGTCGTCGACGACGGTCGAGCCCGGTGGCGCACCACCCTCGACTCGCCCGACCTCGGGTTGCACGTCCCGCCCATGACCTGGACCATCCAGACCGGCTTCCGGCCCGGTACGCAGGTCCTGGTCCTGGCCTCCGAGCCGTACGACCGCGCCGAGTACATCGAGGACCGCGACGAGTTCGACGCACTGGTCGGAGCGCGACCGTGAGCGCGATCGACGTGGCAGCGGGGCCGAGCGGATCGACGGGCGACTACCTCTCGCTCCTGCGGCAGTGGGTGTCCCGTGACCTCCGCAGCCGCTACCGCCGGAGCGCGCTGCGGGCGGTCTGGGCGGTGCTGCAGCCCTGCCTCACGGTCGCCACCTACGCCTTCATCTTCGGCGTGATCTTCTCCCAGTCCGGCGGCGAGCTGCCCTACCTCGTGTACCTCCTGGCGGGCATCACGGTGTACCGCGTCGTGGCCGGCGCGCTGTCCTCCATCACGTGCTTCGTGGACAACGCGGACCTCATCGGCCACACGCACTTCCCACGGGAGGTCGTGCCGGTCTCGAGGGTGCTCGGCAACGGGTTCGACCTGCTGATCATGACCGTCGGCCTGCTCGTGGTGGCCGTCGTGCAGGGGGTGTCGTTCCACGTCACGATCGTCGCCCTGCCGCTGGTGCTGGCCTCCGTCGTGGTCCTCGCCGCCGCGCTGTGCATCATCGGGTCCACGGTGCAGGTCTTCGTGCGCGACCTCGAGTTCGTCATGTCCTTCGTGATCATGGCGCTGTTCTTCGCCAGCCCGATCTCGTACCAGCCCGACCAGCTGCCGTCGGGCCTGCGCTGGTTGAACACCGTCAACCCGATCTCCGTCGACGTGGAGGCCGTCCGGGACACCGCGCTCCTCGGCCACTGGCCGGCACCGGCGTTCTACGTGCACGCGGTGCTGGCGGTCCTCCTGCTGCTGGCGGCGACGGCGCACCTGCGCTCGGTGCAGCACCGCATCGTCGACCTCGGCTGAGCGCTCAGGGTTCGGTCGCGGTCGCTCCCTCGGCGGAGGCGGTCGCTCCGTCGGCGGGCGCGTCCCGGCCGAG
>JAEVZA010000084.1 GCA_023392475.1 Actinomycetes bacterium
GGCCTCGACGACGGTCGCGCCGGCCAGGTCGAACCGGAAGTGCCCCGCCTCCTGGGTGAGCCGCACGACCGGGACGCCCCCGAGCGCCCGGTCCGTCACCGCGAGCACGCGGTCGGCGTCCTGGCGGGCCCGGGCCGCCACCGCCTGCAACCACCCGTAGGTGCCGTCCTTCGTGCCGGCGGGGGCGCACACCACGGCGCGCGTGACGATGTCCTGCTCGAACGCGGGTTGCTCGGCATCGGGGAGCGCCCACTTGATGGCGGCGTCGGCGACCACCGCGACGACGACGTCGGGGTGCTGGCTGCGCAGGTCCTCGATCGCCCGGTGCAGCTGCTCGAGCGACGGCGCCGGGCGCCGCCAGCCCGCGACCGTGTCGGCGTCGAGGAGCACGACGGTAGCTGCCATGGATCGACGACCGTAGCCTCCGTGTCATGGCCGACCTGCACTCCACGGACCACCCGAGCGTCGACGACCGGGCGGCGTGGGGCCGCAGCCTCCGTGAGGTGACGCCGCGGCGGTCGCTCGGCGCGTGGGAGCCGCCGGCCGACCGCGCCGACCCCGTCGACGTGCTGCTGGCGCAGAACCCGAGCCGGGTGCAGGTGCTGGTGCCGATCCGGCACGAGCGCATGCTGGTCAGCCCCTTCACCTTCTACCGGGGTGGCGCGGCGGTCATGGCCGCGGATCTCGCGTCGACCCCGACGACGGGCCTGACCGCGCAGATCTGCGGCGACGCGCACCTCGCCAACTTCGGCGTCTTCGGCTCGCCCGAGCGGTCGCTCGTCTTCGACGTCAACGACTTCGACGAGACGCACCCGGGTCCCTGGGAGTGGGACGTCAAGCGGCTCGCGGCGAGCGGCGTGCTCCTGGCCCGCGACCGCGGGTGGGGCGGGCAGGCGGAGCGGACGCTCGGCCGTGTCGTCGGCGCGGTGTACCGCTCGTCGATGGCGGACTTCGCGTCGAAGGGCCGTCTGGAGGTCTGGTACTCCCGGATGACCGACCGGCAGATCGTGAACCTGGGCCGCACCGAGGCGGCGCGCGCGGACCTGGCCCGCCAGGCGGCGAAGGCCCGCCGCAACGACGTGCACCGGGCGGTCGCCAAGTTCACCGAGGTGGTCGACGGCAAGCGGCGCTTCGTGCACCAGCCGCCGCTCGTCATGCGCCTGCACGAGGTGTTCGGCACCGACCTCAGCCACCGGCTCGCCCAGGAGGTGATCGGGCTCTTCGGCGAGTACCTGGACACGCTGCCCGAGTCGCTGCGCGCGCTCGTCGCCGGGTACGAGCTCGTCGACGTGGCGCTGAAGGTCGTCGGCGTCGGCAGCGTCGGCACGCGCTGCTTCGTCGCCCTCGCCCGGGGTCGGGACGACGACGACCTGTTCATCTTCCAGGTGAAGGAGGCCCAGACCTCGGTCGTGGCCCCCTACGTCGACCCGGTGGACTTCGACTGCCAGGGCCACCGCGTCGTCGCGGGCCAGTTCCTGATGCAGGCCGCCACGGACCCGTTCCTCGGGTGGGGCCACGCGCTCGGCGTCGACTACTACCTCCGCCAGTTCCGTGACATGAAGGGCTCCGCCGAGCTCGACCGGATGGACCTGCCCAACGCCGAGGGGTACCTCGCCCTCTGCGCGTGGACGTTGGCCCGGGCGCACGCCCGCTCGGGGGACCGCATCGCGATCTCCGCGTACCTCGGCGGCGGCGACCGGTTCGACCGGGCGATCCGGGACTTCGCCGTCTCGTACGCCGACCAGGTGGAGCTGGACTTCGCCCGCTTCCAGGAGGCCGGCGCCTCGGGCCGGATCCCGGTGGCCGACCTGCCGATCTGCGGGGCCGCCGGCCGCGGGGGCGGCCGCCTCCTCGGTGGCGTGCTCGGCGACGACGCCGAGCTCGCGGTGGCGGTCGTACGCCCAGCCCGGGCCGCGCAGCACGAACGACAGGCGCTCGCGCCACGAGCCCGATCCGGCGACGTCGTGCGCGATGTCCACGTACTCGTGGGTGGCGATCCGCACCGGGTCGTAGGAGTGGATGTTCTTCGTGAGTCCGTAGACGACGCGGTCGCCCTCGGGCTCGTAGGTGCCGAACAGCCGGTCCCACACGATGAGGATGCTGCCGTGGTTCCGGTCCAGGTACTGGCGGTTGCTGCCGTGGTGGACCCGGTGGTTCGACGCGGTGTTCAGCACGCCCTCGAGCGGCCCCAGCTTCGGGATCGTCTCCGTGTGGATCCAGAACTGGTAGATGAGGTTCACGCCCCGGGCCGTCTCGATCAGCTCCGGGCGGATGCCGAGGAGGGCGAGGACGCCGTACGGCAGGAACGTGCCGAGCGAGTCGGACACGGGCTGGCGGAGGGCGGTGGACAGGTTGTACCGCTGGCTCGAGTGGTGCACCACGTGGATCGCCCACATGTAGCGGCTCTCGTGCATGAAGCGGTGGTTCCAGTAGTAGACGAGGTCCCACCCGAGGACGGCCGCCGCCACCGCGAGCGGTCCGGTGCCGACGTCGGGGAGGAGCCGCTTCTCGTACAGGCGCCTCGCCGTCGTGCGGGCAGCCCAGGTGCCGGCCACCGCCGCGCCGGTCGCCGCGATGCTCGTGACCGCCGCGCTCCCCGCCACCCGGCGGAGCAGGCGGCGGGCCCGCCTCGGCCCGCGGTCGGCGGTGGCCGAGGTGTCGGGG
>JAEVZA010000123.1 GCA_023392475.1 Actinomycetes bacterium
GTCCGGAAGATCCGGACCCTCGACGAACAGAAGGCGTTGGGCCCCGCCGGTGCCCGCGGTCCGAGCGGTCAGGATCCCGGCGGCCTCGGGTCGCGCCACATGAGCCAGATGCGGGGGCCGGCGCCGCGAGCGAGGTCGAGCTCCTCCGTGACCTCGAACCCGTGCCGCCGGTAGAACGCGAGGTTGTCCTCCTTCGAGGACTCGAGGTAGCAGCCGACGCCGGCCTCGTCGGCACGAGCCAGCACGGGGGCCAGCACCGACGATCCGAAGCCGCGGCCCTGGTGCGCGGGGTCCGTGCCCAGCACCGCGAGGTACCAGTGCGGTTCGTGGGGGTGGTGCCGGTCGACCTCGGCCAGCGTGCCGACCTTCCGCACGCCGCTCAGACCGACCGCCGGCACCAGCCGCGGGGCCATGGCGACGATCTGGCGCGGTCCGAGGCGCTCGCCCGGTGGCGCCCACACCGCGGCGGCCTCCCCGGAGCGCGACATCCAGACGTGCCCGTGCCCGAGGAGCACCCGTGCGACGGCGCCGAGCGCCCGGCCGGCGCGGTCGGCGAAGCCGCTCGCGTCGCCGATCACCCACCGCCACACCGGGTCGTCGTGGAACGCCCGCCCGAGCGTGCGCTCCACGACCGGCAGGTCGGGGCGCCGCGCCGGTCGCACGTCGTGCGGACGGGGCCGCCGGTCGGGCCGCCCGGCCCCCTCGTCGTCGTCGACAGCCATCGCCTGCGGACGGTACGCGGCGCTCGGTCAGGTCCGGTAGTCGAACGCCACCTTGATGGCGCCGGTCTCGCCCTGGCGCACGATCGTCGTGAAGGCGTCGCGCCAGTCGTCGAGCCGGAAGGTGTGCGTGAGCATCCCCGACAGATCGATGCGGTCGGCGAGCAGCAGGTCGAAGAAGTGCTCGTAGGCGTGGGCGTCGCGCCCCTCGAACACCTCGCGGCCGAACGCGTTCGACCCGACCAGCCGGAGCTCCTTGAAGTACCACGGCGTCCACTCGAACCGGCCGGGAGAGCCGACGCCGAGCTCCACGAGCGTGCCCCGCTCGGCGAGCACCCGCATGCCGAGCTCCACCGTCGCCGGCGACCCGACCGTGTCGTAGACGATGTCGACCTTGCCGGGGTAGCAGACCGGCAGGCCCTCCCACGGCCGTCGCAGCTCGGCGCCCGACCACTCGGCGAGCCGCTCGACCAGCTCCTCGGCCGGCTCGTGGCGGAACACGGTCGCGCCGCGGGACCGGGCCACCTCGGCCTGCGCGTCCCACCGCGCCACGACCGCCACCTCGCAGTCGTAGAGCTGGGTGAGGATCGCCGTCGCGGTCGTGCCGAGGGCGCCGGCGCCGTACACGACGACCCGGCTGCCCGTGGGCGGCGGGTTGCGGGTGATGGCGTGGAACGACACCGACCACGGATCCGCGAGCACGGCGACCTCGTCGGGGATCGCGTCGGGCACCGCGTACGCCATCGAGGTGTGCGCCGGCACCAGCTCGGCGAAGCCGCCGGTCGCCTCCACGGCGTTGCCCGAGTGGATGCCGGGGGAGAGGTCGCCCTCCCACCAGCGCTGGCAGATCGAGTAGTCGCCGCGCTCGCACGCCGGGCACACCGGCGAGAGGCCGCGTGCCCGGCAACCGATGTTGGGGAACAGCACCACCCGCTGGCCGACCTCGAGCCCCTCCACCGCGGGACCGGCCTGCTCCACCGTGCCGACGACCTCGTGGCCGAGCACCTGGGGGAACGAGATGAACGCCGTCATCATGTTGTCGGCGCTGCCGTCGAAGTCCATCAGGACCTGCTTCGAGTCGGACCCGCACACCCCGGTGACGCGGTTGCGCATCACGAGCCAGTCGTCGGCGATGAGCGGCGGGTCGGGCAGGTCGACGAGCGCCATCGGCGTGGTGGCGAGGTGCTGCAGCAGCACCGGGTCGTCGGGACCGACGGGGTCCGGCCACGGCTCGGGGTCGGTCATGAACTGGAGCCCCTTCACGGTGCCTCCTCCTCGGGTGCGGACGCGGGCTCGTCCGCGGCGGCCACCATGCCGTCGACGAACGCCTGCAGGTCGCTGGTCTTGAACTCGACGACGGCCTTGAGGTCGGGCACGTAGTGCTCGACGAGGTCGCCCTCGATGGCGGCGACGATCGCCTCGGCGACCGTCGACGGCGGCTCCAGGGGCCCGTCGTAGAACGCGGGGTCGTTGCCCGGCTGGTCCCAGATCTCGGTGTCGATCGCACCCGGCAGGACGAGGCGGACGTCGACGCCGGTGCCTGCGAGGTCGGCGACGAGCGACTCGCTCCACCCGCACAGCGCGAACTTCGAGGCCGAGTACGCGGACTCGCTGCGGATGCCGAGCCGACCGCCGAGGCTCGAGACGTTCACGACGCTCCCACGGCCCCTGGCCACCATCCCCGGCAGGAGGGCGAGCGTGAGGCGCACCGGCGACAGGAAGTTGGTGCGGACGGTCTCCTCGACCTCGTCGTAGGAGATGTCCAGGGCGGAGCGGCGCTTGGGGATGGCGGCGTTGTTGACGAGGACGTCGACGCCGCCGAGCCGCTCGGCCGCATCCCTCGCGAGGTCGTCGACGGCGGCGAGGTCGGACAGGTCCCGGGGCCACACCTCCACCTGGGGCGACCCGGCGGCGGTGCACGCCTCGCCGACCTCCACCAGCCGGTCCGCCCGCCGTGCCACCAGGCCGAGCCGGGCGCCCCGCGCCGCCAAGGCGGGAGCGAGCGCCGCACCGATGCCCGACGAGGCCCCGGTCAGGAGCACCGCCGCGCCGTCGAGGTCGACCGCCATCGTCACCCCCTGTGCCGTGGGGCGGGTCGGTGGCCCCGCCCGCCGTCGGTCGGAGCGTAGCTGACACGCGTGTCAGGTGGGCCGGGGCCCGGCCCCTGGGGCCAGCACGGCGCCCGGGTCGGCCCGGGTCGGGTCAGCTCGGGTCGGCCGCGCCGCTGCCGGCGCGCTCCCACACCCCGATGCCGTCGGGGAAGTCGAGCGGCGTCGCCATCGTCTGCGGCGGCTGCGGCTGGCCGCCCTCGAAGGTGATGCGTCGCAGGGAGCCCGTCTTGTCCCCGGGGCCGACGCCGTCCTTCGAGATCACGACGCCGATGTCCGCGTAGTAGAGCGTGCCGTCGGCGTCGACCCCGATGCCGAGGGGCGTGCCCGTGGAGAACGGACGGTCGCCGATCTTCTCGCCCGCCGGCGGCTCGAGGATCGTGCGGACGAACGTGCCCGCGCCGTCGTACTGGTCGATCACGCCGCTGAAGACGCTCGACACGTACATGCCGCCGTCGGGCGCGTCCGCGAGACCGGCCGGCGTGGCCATGCCGTGCTCACCCGGCGTGATGAACGTCGTCCGCTGGACGGCGTCGGCCATCGGCGCGCCGGTGGCGTCCTTCCTGCCGCAGCCCCCCGCCGCGTCGTCGGAGGTGGGGAACGGCCCGGTGTACTTGTAGACGCCGGCGCGGGACGCGGCGACGTACACGTCCTTCCCGCGGACGAGGATCGACTGGGCGGTGGGCAGGCCGACGTCGATCTTGCAGTACCGCACCTTCGCCAGGTCGGGGTAGGTGCCGCCCGTGAGGGGCGGGAACCAGACGATGAGCTGCCCGTCGCCGTCACCCGACGCCTGGTTGCCCACGTCGGTCGTGAGCACCCGCCCGTCGGGGAGGACGCCGCAGCCGTAGTTCTCGGGGTTGTCGTTCGAGGGCTGGTACGTCGGGACGAGCTTGCCGATCTCGGTGGCCGAGAGGTCGCCGATCTCGTTGCCGTCCAAGCGGAAGATGCCCCATCCCGGCGGGTGCGCGGGGCTCTCCTGGCCCGTGTCCTCGCCCGCGACGAACCACTGCTCGCCGTCCTCGGTCGGCGGGAGGAAGCAGATCTGCGCGTTGATGTCGCGGCCCTTCTGGGGGTCGGTGGCGACGGTCGAGTAGACGCGCTGGGTCGGGAACGTGCCGTCGGCGGCCGGCGTGGTCGCGTAGGCGTCGAGGTTGTTGCCCTGGCCGTTGAAGACGATCGGCTGCTCGGGCCCGACCGGTCCGGTGGTCGTGCCGGCTGCCGACGTGGTGCTCGTCCCGGCGGCGTCGCCGTCGTCGTCGGACGAGCAGGCCGCGCCGATCGCGCCGACCACGAGCAGCAGGGCGGCGAGGGCGGCGGCGGTGCTCCGGTGGGATCGCATGTCGTCTCCGATCAGTGGGCGGGCGCGAGCGCCGGGTCGAACGAGTGGGTGGTCACCAGGCGGTCGTAGCCCTCCTGGAGGGTGGGCGGGGTGTGCGCGTCGACGAGGGCCAGCACCGAGAGCCGGGTCCATCCGTCGGCGGGGACGGGGATCGAGTCGGCGGTGCAGGCGCCGTCCGCGTCGAGCGTGCACACGATCGACCCCAGCTCGGGCTTGTCGTCCCGGGGCGACATGAACACCGCGTAGACCGTCGCCCCGTCCTGCTGCGCGCTGCCGCCCGCGCGCAGCCACGCGTCGGGCGGTCCGAGGTCCGTCGTGCGGACCGTGATGCGCAGCGGGTCGGGGTCGATCTGCAGGGTCATCGTCGGGTGGTGGCCCGCGGGCGGGTCCTTGAGGGTGAAGTCGACGTCGCACGGCGCCCCGACGCAGGCCTGCGCCGACGGCGCCAGCGCGGTGACGGCGGGACCCTGCGGGACGGTGGTCGTGGACGAGCTCGGGGGCGCCTCGCCCGGGGCGAGGACCCGGAACCCGTGGACGCCGCCACCGGGCGGCCCGTCCTTGCCGGGCTCCTTGAAGCCGACGCCGATGGCGAGGAAGTCGCCGGCGATCGACGGGCCGGACGCCGAGATCGCGTTGAGCGCGTGGTCCCAGCGCACCTTGCCGGTCCGGAGGTCGAACGCCCGGAGCGTCTGGTCGATGCCGGCGGTGAACACCAGCCCGCCGGCGGCCGCCGACGCGCCGTAGGTGCCGTTCGGCGCTGAGCTCTGCCACGCCACGTCGCCGTCCGCGGCGTCGAACGCGTGCTCGCACGGGCAGTCGCCGACGGCGGTCCCGCCGGCCACCACGACCCGGCCGGTCGTGTCGGGCGCGACGGCGGTGGCGCCGATGAAGCCGCCGAACGCGAGCCCGTCGCCCGTCGAGGACTGCTTCACGGCCTCGGCCTTCCACACGAGCTTCCCGGTGTCGCGGTCGACGACGTAGTAGCGGCCGTCCTTGCTGCCGAGGCCGGCGACGTCGCGGTCGCCGATGCGGAACAGGTTCGGCGCGCCGGCGAAGTCCCAGTCCTTGCGGTTGATCCTCGTGCGCGGCTGGTAGGACCACCTCGGCACGCCGGTGTCCAGGTCGAGCCCCACGATCGCCTCGGCGTAGCGGGTCCAGCTCGGCTCGCTGAAGCAGCTCGCCGTGCCCGCGACCACGAGCCGCGCCGCCAGGTCGACCGACGGCGACCCCCACACGCCGCCGCAGCCGCCGGCCGGGTGGTCGGCCTCCGGGTCCCACCGCCAGCGCAGCGCGCCGTCCGCGAGCGCGAGCGCGGTCACTCCGGATCGCCGGGAGGCGTTGTCGTGCACGTCGGTGGGGACGAGCAGCGTGTCGCCGGCGACGGTGGGGGCACCCTGGATCTCGGTGGGGTCCTCGTGGTCGCTCGGCGAGCCGAGCACGACGTGCCACAGGGGCTCGCCGTCGGTGGCACGCAGCGACCACACCGTGCGGCCGCTCGCCACGACGACCACCTGCTGGCCGCCGACGTCGGTCACGGTCGGCGAGGTGGTGATGCGCCCGGCGTAGACGACCGAGTCGACCGGCGTGTCCCGCGTCCAGCGGACCGCGCCCGTGGCGCGGTCGAGCGCGTACACGCGGCCCGACCAGTCGCCGAGGTAGAGCGCGTCGTCGGTCACGGCGGGTGCGCCGGTCACCTCGGCGCGCGTCTCGGTGAACCACACCTGCCGCAGCCGGTCGAGCGTGTCGGGGCCGACCGCACCGGGCGCGGCGCACGCGCTGGCGTGGGTGTGCGCCGGGTTCTGCCCCGCGGTCGGCCACGTGCAGCCGTCGTCCTGGCCCGGCACGGACGCGGTCGCGCCCGCGCCACCGGACACGGCCTTCCCCTCCGTGGCGCCACCCGAGCCGTCGCCGGCGCACGCCGACGCGACGAACAGGAGTGCCACGACGATCCCCCCGAACCGACGCACACCGGCACCGTAGCTGACACGCGTGTCAGGTCGCTCGGTGGAGGCGGCGGCACGCGGTCCGCGGCGCGCCCGCGGTCAGCCGGAGCCGGGGTAGCCGCCGCCGCCGTACTCGGCGTCGAGCGCGTCGTAGTCGATCGGCCAGCCGAGCCGCGGGAGCGGATCCGTGCGGAGCTCGACCGACCGCGGCTTCTTGTACGAGGCGATGCGGTCCCGCACGTGCGCGACCAGCTCGTCCTCCGTGGCCGACGCCCCGTCGTGCAGGACCACGATCGCCTTCACGGACTGGCCCCACGTCGGATCGGGCACCCCGATGACCGCCGACTCGCGCACGGCGTCGTGCGCGTTCAGCGCGGCCTCGACCTCGGCCGGGTAGATGTTCTCGGCGGCCGACTTCACGATGCGGCCCTTGGGCCCGACGAAGCTCAGCGACCCGTCCGCCTCCCGGCGGCCGAGGTCGTTCGTGTGGTGCCATCCGCCCGCCTGCCGCCGGGCCGTCTCGTCGGCGCGGTTGCGGTACCCGACCATGACCTGCGGGCCCGCGGCGACGATCTCACCGGTCTCGCCGTCGGGCACCTCCACGCCGTCGGGATCGACGATGCGCACCCGGACGACCGGTGAGGCCCGCCCCGCCGAGCCCTCGGCGTCGCCGCCGACGGCGTTGTACGTCAGCATCCCCATGACCTCGGTCTGGCCGAACCCGGCGGGCTTCACCGCCCACGGGGAGTCGTCGACCGTGATCATCTCGTTCCACTCCGGCTTGCCGCGGAACGTGCGCAGGGTGGACAGGTCGTAGGGGCGAGCGCCGTCGGGGCCGGCGGCGTTGACCTCGAGGATCTCGTCGATGGTGGGCCCCATCAGGAAGGCGCCGGTGCAGCCCTCGTCCGCGATCAGGCGGCACACCTCCGCAGCGTCCACCCGCGGCGTGAACAGGTTCGTGCCGGCCATGAGCAGCGTGGCCAGCGTCGTCATGAAGGTGGCGACGTGGAAGAGCGGCCCGGAGTTCAGGTAGCGGTACCCGCTGTCGATCCGCTGCAGGTTCGCCATCATCAGGCTCTGCACCAGCACCGCGTGGTGCGAGAGCAGCGCACCGTTCGGCGTGCCGGTGAAGGCGGCGGTGTACAGCATGAGGACCGGGTCGCCGACGTCGGGCTCGACGGGGTCGTCGCGGTCCTGGGGATCCACCGGGTCGCCCGACGCGAGGAACGCTTCGTAGGAGTCGGGGTCGTGGGGCCGCGCGGGGGGGCGGCGGCCCGCGGCCCCCGGCCC
>JAEVZA010000107.1 GCA_023392475.1 Actinomycetes bacterium
GCGCGTGGGCGCAGGTCCCGTGAGCGCACCCGCTGCGCCGCGGCGCCGCCGCGTGCTGCGCGTGCTGTCCGCCGCTGCCGCCGCCGTCCTCGCGCTCGCGCTGCTCGGCGCCGCCTGCTCCTCGGGCGACGAGGGGGCGTCCGGCTCCGGCGATCGGGGCGACTGCATCCAGGTGCCCACAGCGGTCAGCTCGGAGAAGATCCAGCTGCTCGGCGACCTGGCGCGGGCGTTCAACGACTCGGGCGCGACCGTCGGCGGCCGCTGCGTCGCCGTCTCGGTGCGCTCGAAGGCCTCGGGCGCCGCGACGACGGCGCTCGCCGGCGGCTGGGACCCCGCCTCGGACGGGCCGCGGCCCGTCATCTGGTCGCCCGCGTCGTCCGCGTGGGGCCAGATCCTCGACCAGCGCCTCGAGGTCGCGGGCAAGCCGGCGATGGCGTCCGACAGCGCCTCCCCGTTCATGGTGACGCCCCTCGTGATCGCGATGCCCGAGCCCATGGCGAAGGCGCTGGGGTGGCCGGACACGCCGATCGGCTGGAAGGACGTGCTCGCGCTGGCGCGGACACCCGGCGGCTGGGCCGACAAGGGCCACCCCGAGTGGGGTGCGTTCAAGCTCGGCAAGACGAACCCGAACTACTCGACCTCCGGCCTGCACGCGCTGATCGCGCAGAACTACGCCGCAGCGGGCAAGACCGCCGGGCTGTCGTCCGAGGACCTCGCGAACCCGGCGGTCCAGCAGTTCGGCACCGACATCGAGTCGGCCGTCGTGCACTACGGCGACATCACGATGACGTTCCTGAACAACTGGTTCCGAGCCGACCGGCGGGGCACGGCGCTCAACTACGCGTCGGCGGTCGCGGTCGAGGAGAAGTCGGTCATCGACTACAACGCCGGCAACCCGGACGGCGTCCTCGACCAGGGCGAGCAGCCCCGCAAGCCGCGCATCCCGCTCGTCGCCATCTACCCGAGCGAGGGGACGCTGTACTCGGACAGCCCGATGTACGTGCTGAAGGCCGACTGGGTGTCGGCGGACCAGGCGAAGGCCGCCGCGGAGTTCCAGAGGTTCGTGCAGGAGCCCGACAACCAGAAGAAGGTGCTCCAGTACGGGTTCCGCCCCGGCAACCCGCAGGTGCCGGTCGGCACGCCGATCACCAAGGCCAACGGCGTCGACCCCGACCAGCCCCAGACCCTCCTCGACGTGCCCTCGGGCGCGGTGATGGACCAGATGCTGCAGCGCTGGGCCCAGCAGCGGAAGGGCGCCCGGGTCATGCTCGTGCTCGACGTGTCGGGCTCGATGGGCGACCCGGCCGATCCGAAGGACCCCGCCGGCCCGACGAAGCTGGACCTCGCGAAGCAGGCCGTCGCCGCGGGGCTGGACACCTTCAAGCCCGAGGACCAGGTCGGCGTCCGCATCTTCACGAGCGGCCTGCCCGGCACCCCCGGCACCTACCAGGACCTCGCGCCCGTCGCCCCGATCGGACCGGTGCGCGAGCGCCTCCGCAACCAGGTCGACGGGCTGACGCCGCAGAACGGCACGCCGCTCTACGACGTCACGAGGGACTCGTACACGACGATGCTCGCCGGCTACGACCCGTCGCTGATCAACGCCGTGATCGTGCTCACCGACGGCATGAACGACGACGGCACGCCGGAGGACGACCGGTCGCAGCTCCAGTCGCTCATCGCCACGGTCAAGGAGAACAGCGACGGCGAGAACGCGAAGCCGGTGCGGATCTTCACGATCGCCTACGGCAGCGCGACGAACCCGTCGGAGCTCCGGCAGATCGCCGAGGCCTCCAACGCCACCGTGTACCAGGCCACCGACGCGACCACGATCGACGACGTGTTCGCCGCGGTGGTCAGCAACTTCTGACCGGACCCTCCCTCGCCGCGGTCGCGGCGGCCGGCGCCTACTGCGCGAAGAAGGGACCGTCCTCCTCGCGGTTGGTGGCGAGGCCGCACACCACCTGCCTGCGGATGCACGCGTCGACCTCCCGCCGCAGCGCCGCCGGGTCCCACGAGTTCAGGAAGTCGCCGTGCGCGGAGTACACGTTGCCCGACGCGAGCCGCAGGTCGTGGCCGGGGCCGCTGATCCGGAACTTCACGCTCACCGTGAGCTGGGGCACGGGGACCGGGTGGTCGGCCGGGCAGCGGCCCCCGCGGGAGTAGGTGGCGTGCGCACGGTGGTCCGCGCTGTCCAGGTGGACCCCGTCCCAGCAGTCGGGGAACGTGAGCACGAGGTGCAGCGGCGCCGTGGTGGCGCACACCGGCGGGTCGGCCGACAGCGTCGTGCGCGAGCCGCACGTCCAGCCCGCCGCCTCCCCGACCTGCGGGGTCCTCGCGTAGGCGTCGCCCGCGATCAGCGCGAGCCCCTCGGGGAACGGCACCACGCTCGCCGGGTCCACGCCCGGCGCGGCCCGGTAGTACGCCTGGATCTCCGTCGGCACGACCGCGGCGTCGCCGTCGTACAGCGTCGGCTGCCAGTAGGCGGCGGTGTCACCCGGCTTGTCGCACGAGCTGCCGCCGCGGCGCAGGGTGGCCGCCGTGCTGTCGGGACCGGTGGCGACCGCGCCGTAGAAGTCGTGCCGGTGGGAGCGGCCGGTCGTGCCCGGGTAGACGATCGGGTCGACCATCGCCGAGTGCGTGTAGCTGCACGTGGCGACGAACTGGCCGGTGCCGCCCTGCGGGCCGAGGTGCCGGGTCGGGACCGCCGGCGTGCCGTCGGACCACACGGGCGGCGGTCCGACGCCCATCGATCCCGGCGCCATCGCGCCGGCCGCCATCGAGCCCGCGTCCATCGAGCCCGCGTCCATCGCGGCGTGGTGCGTGGTGCTCCCGGATGCGGACGCCACCGCACCGACCGGGCTCCGGCGCACGCCGCCGCCCTGGGAGAGGACGCCCACGACGGCGAGCGCCACCACGACGACCAGCACGGCCGCGGCGGCGACCGCCACGCCCGTCGAGGAGCCCTCCAGCTCGGTGCCCGCCACGCCGCGCTCCGCCCGACCGTCAGCCGCCGGCGGGCGCGGCCGGCAGCTGGATCGAGGCCAGGTCGACCGGCTCGGGCGCCGTGAACTTCTTCGCCGGGGCGGTCCGGGCGTTCGGCATGTTCGGCTGGGGCGGCGGCTCGGGTGTCGTCCGGTAGGCCTCCTTCGACGGCTTCGGCGGCTGCTGCCCCATCAACGTGATGAGGTCGAGCGGTGACGCGTCCCAGTTCGTCGCCGTCGGCTCCCCGTTGCAGGGCGCGAGCTGCTCCAGCTGCAGCGGCTGCGAGGTCGTGAAGGTGTTCCCGGAGAAGCAGTTGCCGAGCGTCTGCGTCGTCTCGCCCGAGCCGGTGAGGTCCACCGTGCCGACCGCGAGGTCGGCGACCTTCGACGCCGAGACGTCGTTGTCGGTGACCGAGATGTCCTTCGGGTTCCACATCACGACGCAGCCCTCGCCGATGATCGGCACGCTCTTGCACTGCTCCGGCGGGATCGTCGGCTCGGGGCCGCCCTTGTCCCGGTTGCAGGGCGTCGCCCACGCGGACTCGGGCGGCTCGACGTCGTTGGCGTCCGACTCCGGGAACGGCACGAGCCCGATGCCCGTGCGGTCGTGGTTCCACACGCGGTTCTTCGTGATGGTCGCCTTCACCGCGCCCGCCGGAAGGATGCCGTTGCCCTGCGCGAGCAGCGACACGTCGATGCCCGGGCCCTCCAGGTAGTTGTTGTCGTGCACGAGGTTGCCGGCGACCGTCGTCTCGCGGCTCGGGTAGCAGCGCTCGTAGGAGCCGGAGTTGGGCACCACGCCGGCCCGGTTGTTCGCGAACTCCGAGTTGATGATGTAGAGGTCGCCGCCCGAGTTCGTGCCCGAGTAGCCGAGGCCGTTGTAGACGGACGTGACGTGGTCGACGACGGCGTCGCACTTGTAGCACTCGCCGATGTAGAAGCCGGCGTCCGGGCTGCCGGATCCGTAGCTGTGGTCGAACTGGCCGTGGTACGCGTCGAACGCGTAGATGCCGTAGTCGCCGTTGCGGTAGGCGGTGAGGTACGAACCCCGGTACCGGTCCGAGCCGGTCCAGTAGAAGCCGTTCGACACGTAGTTCCGGGCCGTCATGTTCTCGACGACGACGCCCTGCGTGTCGAGCACCCGGATCCCGTTCTCGAGCTTGAACCCGCCGTCCAGGATCACCTTGTTCCGGTCGACGCCGCGGATCGTGATGTCGTGCAGGCCGTCCTTGCTGACGTCGACGGCCTCCTTGTAGACGCCCTCGTCGACGAGGATCAGGCTCCCCGCCTTCGCCGCGTCCACCGCCTTCTGGATCGTCGGCTGGTCCTGCGGCACGCGGATCGTGCCGGCCGGCGCGGCGTCGGACCCGGAGCCCGTGGCGTCGGTGCCCTTGTCGTCGCTGCACCCGGTGGCGACGAGCGCCAGTGCGGCGAGCACCGCGAGCGCGATGGCGACGGCACGTCGAGTTGGAGCCTGCATGTGTCCCCCTGATGCCCACGGGACGGCCGATCTCGCCGCCCCGGCGACGTCCTCCCCGCCGCTCCGGGCGAGCGATCGGCGGATTGGAGCGTCCCGAGCGGCGAACTCTACGCTCTCGCCGATGCGTGCACGGAACTGGCGGGTGGCCGCCGCGCTGGCGGTGGTCGTGGTGGTGGCGGCCGGGTGCGGCTCGGGCTCGGACGACGCGAGCGGAGCGACCACCACGGTGAAGGGGCCGGGTGCCGGCAAGACCTTCCAGGACCAGACCGGGTCGGACACCGTGGTCGTCAAGGCGGTCGACAACGACTTCCAGGCCCAGTTCGTCACGGTCAAGCAGGGCGCGAAGGTCACCTTCGAGAACGACGGCCGCAACCGTCACGACGTCGTCCCAGACGACTCGAAGGCGTTCGCGGAGATCCCCACCGACTCGTTCGACCCGGGCGAGTCCGGCACGGTCACGTTCAGCAAGCCCGGCGAGTACGGCTACTACTGCTCGCTGCACGGCACGCCCACGCAGGGCATGTACGGCGTGATCAAGGTCGAGGGCTGACCGACCCCTCGGAGGTGCGGCCGGCGGCGGGAGCGCCCCCGGCCACCGGTGGCACGGCCGCGGGCCACGCGTCTGCAAGCCTGTGACCGCCATGTCGTTCCGTGACCGGTTCCTGACGCCACGAGTGGCACGCGCGTCGACGTCGGCCTCCGCGATCCTCGCCACCGGCGCCGGCGCGGCCGCGGGCGTGCTGGTCGCGGGACCGGTCGGCGG
>JAEVZA010000128.1 GCA_023392475.1 Actinomycetes bacterium
GCCCGCGCCCGCTCCCGCGCCCGCTCCCGGCGTCGTCGCCCGCCGCCCCGCCGACCCCACCGGTGTTGTCCCACGCGGGGTGCAGCGACGCGACGTCCGCGAACCGCACGCGCACCACGGCCGCCGCGGCGACGTTCCCGTCGGTGGCCGACACCTTCGTGAGCACGAGCGTGCCGCGGCGCACGTCCGCCTCGGGGTAGGTCATGGTGGCGGCGAACGGCGCCATCTGGTTGTTCGCCCCGCCCTCGACGGTGCGCTCGCCGAGGGGCACGTCGTCGCCGTCCTGGCGGAGCTGGACGTCGACCGTCGGCTTGAACGCCGCGCTCTGGCCGGCGATCGAGAACGGTGAGTCGATCGTGTCGCCCGCCGCCGGGGCGTCCACGGCGAGGATCGTGGACGTCGCGCCCACCACCCACCACGACTGGTCGGGGGCGAGCCGGCGCACCTGCACCGTCGTGATCGGTCCGCCGAGGTGGTCGCGCACCGGCACCTCCCCCGAGCGGTCGTCGACCGGGCGGAACTCGCCGACGACCGGGTCCACGAACCCGACGAAGCCCACCGCGAAGGTGGTCACCGCGGTCACCGGGTCGGCGAAGCGCTGCGCGCCCGACACGGCGGGCCAGACCGCGGCGTCGGTGTCGAGCGCGGGCTCCGGGCGCTCCGACGACTCGGCGCTGGCGAGGCCGCCGGGACCCGCGCCGGCCTCGTCGTCACCGCCCGCGGACGACCGCACGACGACGAGCGCGGCCACCACGACGGCCGCCGCGGCGAGCGCGACCCACCAGACCGCTCGGTGCTTCCCGATCCACCGGCCACGGCCGGCGGGTCCTCCCGGCATCCGGACCTCCGCGTCCCCACGTCCGCCACGTCACGTCGATGCGGGGCACAGGGTGCATCGGTCGCACGCCGTCGGTCAACGTCGGCGCCGAACGAGCGACGGAGGGTGGTCAGCTCATCACGAGGGGCCACACGTCGGCCCCGAACCGCTCGATCTGGTCGCACACCTCGGCGGCCGAGCGACCGACGAACCGGAGCTGCCACTGGTTCACGTCGAGCCGCCGGTACTTGCGGAGCCCCTCGGCCACCTCGTCGGCGGATCCGGTGAGCGTCCAGCGCGGCACGTCGAAGTCGGGGGTGCCGATGTGCACCGGCTCCGTGTTCACGCCCATGTCGAACGCCGCCGGCAGGCCGGCCGCCTCCCGCTCGGTGCGGATGAACTCGATCGCCGAGCGCATCCCCTCCTTCGGCGGGCCCTGCGGGAGCCAGCCGTCGCCGAAGCGCGCCGCCCGCCGGATCGCGGCCTTGGACGACCCACCGATCCAGATCGGCGGCCCACCCGGGCGAGCCGGCCGGGGCGAGATGCCGATGCCGACCTCGGCGCCCGGACCGCCCACGGTCGGGTACTCCTCCGCGAACGCGACCCGGATCACCTCGATGGCCTCCTCCACGGCCCGCCCACGGGACGGGAAGTCGACGCCCAGGAACGCGAACTCCGTCTCGAGGTGACCGGCACCGGCGCCGAGGATCGCCCGCCCGCCCGACAGCGCGTCGAGGGTGGCGAACGCCTTCGCGGTCATCAGCGGGTGCCGGTAGGGCAGGACGTAGACGTGGCTGAGGAGGTGGACCTGCTGCGTGAGCGCCCCGAGCCAGCCGAGGGTGGCGATCGTGTCGTACCAGGTGTCCGACATCGCCTCGTCGGCCGGCCGTGGGATGCCGACGTGGTCGCACACGGCGAGGTAGAACGCGCCGGCGCGGTCGGCGGCACGTGCGAGGTCGCAGAGCTCGGCGGGACCGGCGTCGGCCTCCCAGGGCTGCACGTACACCGTCGACTTCGACTGGACGGGAAGCTGCAGCCCCCATGCGATGTTGCCGTTGGGGATGATCGCGGCCACGGGCGCTCCTCGACGGGCGGGCCCGGCGGCCGCCCGGGATCTGATGGGTCGTCAGATGTTAGGGGTCGGGAGGACTCGTGGCTGCAACGATGAGCACGGAGGAGTGGCACCGGTTCGTGTCCGCCGGGACCCTGACGGGGAAGCTCGGCGTGGTGCGCGCCGACGGTCGACCGCACGTGGTGCCGATCTGGTTCGTGCTGGACGACGACGGCTGCCTCCGGCTCACCACCGCCCGTGACGGGCTCAAGGCGAAGGCCATCCGCCGCGACCCGCGCGTCGTGCTCTGCGTCGACGACCAGGCGCCGCCCTACAGCTTCGTGAAGATCGACGCGACCGCCGAGCTGTCCGACGACCGGGACGAGCTCCGGCGCGTCGCCACCGCCTGCGGCGCCCGCTACATCGGCGCGGACCGCGCGGCCGAGTTCGGCGAGCGCAACGCGGTGCCGGAGGAGGTCGTCGTCACGCTGACGCCCACGCACGTCGTCGCGCAGCGCGACATCTCCGACTGACCCGACCAACCGCTCCCCCGCCAGGACCGATCTCCTGGGCGTGCGGCACGCCGGACGTGCCGTGTGCACGGGAGGACGGTCGTCGGTGGCGGAGCGCTCAGTCGAGGAGGCCGGCGGCGACCGCGGCGCCGAGCTCGGTGCACGCCGCGAGGTCGTCGGTCGACGGCGCCCCGGTGACCTGCACCACCGCCTGGGCGGCGCGCCACCGCAGCCCGGTGGTGATGCGCTCGAGCGCCGCGAGCCCGCCCGTCAGGTCGTCGTTGCCGTGGAGGTAGGCGCCGAACGGCAGGCCCGGCGTCTCCTCGAGGCACGGGTAGTAGATCTGGTCGAAGAAGTGCTTGAGCGCCCCCGCCAGGTACCCGAGGTTGACCGGGCCGCCGAGCACGATCCCGTCGGCGGCCAGGACGTCGGGCGCGGTGGCCGTCAGCGCCGGGCGGGTGACCACCTCGACCTCGCTCAGCAGCGGGTCCGTCGCGCCGCCGCGCACGGCGTCGAACATCGAGTGCAGCGCCGGCGACGGCGTGTGGTGCACGACGAGCAGGCGTGGCACCGGGACCGGTCCCTCAGCCCGGGCCCCGCAGGCCCACCCGGTCGGCGGCCTCGGCCAGCTCGTCCGCGAGGCGCGACCGGTCGGCCGACGCCGTGGAGCACACGATCCGGCTGACGCCGAGCGCCTCGGCGCGCTCGACCGCGGCCTCGTCGACGGCGCCGACGTAGACGGTGGTGCAGAGCTCGATCGCGTCGGGGTCCCGACCGGCGGCCTCGGCCGTCTCACGCACCAGCCGCCAGCACGCCGCCAGCTCGTCGTCGTCGAGGCCGAGCGGGTGGAAGCCGTCGCCGTAGCGACCGGCCCGGCGACACGCGGCGGCGCTGTGGCCCCCGACGTGGATCGCCACGCCGCCCTGCTGGACCGGCCGCGGCTCGCTGCGGATGCCGTCGAAGGAGAAGAACTCGCCGTCGAAGCCGGACACCTCGTCGGCCCACACGGCCCGCATCGCGGCGAGGAGCTCGTCGAGGCGCCGCCCGCGGGTCGAGAAGTCGACGCCGGTGGACTCGAGCTCCTCGCGCATCCACCCCACGCCGACGCCCAGGAGCATGCGCCCGCCGGAGAGGCGGTCGATCGTGGCCAGCCGCTTCGCCAGCACCAACGGGTGGTGGTGCGGGCCGACGACCACGCCCGTCCCGAGGAGCAGCCGCTCCGTCCGGCCGGCGAGGAAGGCCAGCAGGTCGAGCGGGTCGGGGATCGGGCAGTCCGCCGGGAGCGGCATCCGCCCGGTGTCGCTGTAGGGGTACCGCGCCTCGTAGTCCGTCGGCACGACGACGTGCTCGACGGTGTAGATCGAGTCGTAGCCGAGCCGCTCCGCGCCGACGGCGAACGACGTCATCCAGTCGGGGTCCGCGGTCACGCCGGCCCGGTAGGGCGGCAGCACCCCGAAGCGCATCCCGTCGCTCACGACCGTCGGATCCGCTGCAGGTCCGCGGTGGCCCGCTCGAGCAGCTGGCCGCCGGTGCAGCCGTCCTCGGCGAAGGCGAGACCGATGTCGACCCGGAGCGAGACGGGTTCGCCGTCCAGGTCGACGGGCAGCGCGACCGCCCCCTGGATCCGCTCGACCAGCGCACCGGCCACCGACGGGTCGACGCCGCCACCGACGAGCACGAAGGTGCCGGGCCGGAGGAGGCCGAGGACGTCGGAGCTGCGGACCAGGCGGTCGAGGCGGCGGACCACCTCGTCCATCGCGGCGCGGGTGCCCTCCTCGTCCCGGGCCGCGAGCTGGTCGTGGCCGTCGACCGCCACCAGGTAGAGCGCGGGGCGCTTGCCGGCGGCGAGCAGCTCGTCGACGCGGGCCGTGGTGGCGGGCCCGTCGGGCAGGTTCATGGCGTCGCTCACCCGTCCGCCCCGATCACCCGGGCCGGTTGCCCCAGATGCCGACGAAGCTCACCATCTCACCCGGGTAGCCACCCAGGTTGTGCGTCAGGGCCAGGCCCCGGTCCGCCGTGTCGATCCGGCGCTCCTCCGGGGCCTCGCCGCGGAGCTGGAGCCAGCACTCGAACAGCATGCGCAGGCCCGACGCGCCGACCGGGTGGCCGAAGGACTTGAGCCCGCCGTCGGTGTTCACCGGCAGCTCGCCGTGGAGGTCGAAGGCGCCGTTCTCGCAGTCCTTCCACGCCTCGCCCCGTGCCGAGAACCCGAGGTCCTCCATCAGCACGAGCTCGGTCGGCGTGAAGCAGTCGTGGACCTCGGCCATCGCCAGCTCGTGGCGCGGGTCGGTGATGCCGGCCTGCGCGTAGGCGTCCTTCGCGGCGGCCTCGCACTCGTCGAAGTGGGTGTAGTCGTAGTCGGGGTCGAGCAGGCCGGAGCCGTTGCCCGCCACCATCGACAGCGCCTTCACGTACACGGGCTTGTCCGTGTACCGGTGGGCGTCCTCGGCCCGCACGACGAGCGCCGTCGCCGCGCCGTCGGCCACGCCCGCGCAGTCGAACACGGACAGCATCCCGGCCACGGCCGGCATCTTGCAGATGGCGTCGACGTCCATCTCCCGGCGGAACTGGGCACGCGGGTTCTTGGCGCCGTTCGCGTGGTTCTTGCTCGCGATGCGCGCCAGCGTGCGCCGCAGCTCGGCCGGGTCCACGCCGTACTTCTCGGCGTAGGCGGGTGCCACCAGCGAGAACATCGCGGCGGCCGTGAGCGTGCGGTTCGTGCCGTCGTTCGGGATCGGGAAGGCGTTGAGGCCCTGGTACCCGGAGTCCTTGACCTTCTCGACGCCGACCGCAGCAGCCACGTCGTAGGCGCCGGAGGCGACCGCGTAGCAGGCCTGGCGCAGCGCCTCGGAACCGGTCGCGCAGTAGTTCTCGACGCGGGTCACCGGCTTGCCCTGCAGCTTCAGCGGCGCGGCGAGCGTCACGCCCGACATGCCGGACTGCGCGGTGCCGAGCCACCAGGCGTCGACGTCGGGGACCTCCACGCCGGCCGACGCCGTGCCCTCGAGCACGGCTTCGACCGCGAGGTCGTCGAGGCTCTTGTCCCAGTGCTCGCGGAACGGGGTGCACCCCATCCCGACGATGGCGACCTGGTCCTTGATGCCGTGGCTGCCCATCAGTCGTCACCCCGATCGGTCGCGGCGGCCCGCACGGGCCGCGCCTTCCAGAAGTAGTTGGCGATGCCGTCGGCGGTGTTCAGCCGGCGGAACGTCATCTCCACCGTCATGCCGATCGACACCTCGGCGGCGCGGACATCGGTCAGCTCGACCGGCAGGCGGCCGCCGCCCTCGAAGTCGCACACCGCGAACACCACCGGCGGCGACGGCGAGTAGGCCAGCGAGTCGACCGTGAACGTGGCGACGGTCGCGGGCACGTCGGCCATCGGCGCCGGGTCCATGTCGTCCACGTTCCCGCCCACGAAGCTGACGCGGGCGGGCGGCAGGTGCAGCGCGCCCGACTCGCGGTCCTTCGAGCCCACGAAGCCGTACTTCCAGTCGAGCCGGCGCTCGGCCGCGGAGGCCGACATGCGGGCCGGCTCCGGCCGGTTCGGCGGCTGCAGCGGCAGGACGCCGCGCCACGCGAGGTACTTCGCGTACGGGAGCGAGTCGTCGCCCGAGGCCGCCTGGTCGGCCACCGTGGCGACGGCGGCGCGCTCACCGGTGGCCCGGAACAGGAACACGTCGGCGCCGTCGGCCAGCGCGACGAGCGCCACCACCTGGCCCGCCTCGGCCCGGTCGAGCAGGTCGGCGAGGAGCACCAGCGGGTGCGCGGCGCCGGTGAAGCCGACCGAGCCGGCGAACGTGTCGGCCACGTCCACGCCCGCCGCGCCGAGGCGCTTGGTCAGCGCGGCGCCGGCCCGTGCGTGCGGCGCGCTCACCGCGACGCGGCTGACCTGGTCGACGTCCAGGCCGGCGTCCTTCAGCGCGCCCTCCCAGGCCCGCGCCGCCAGCTCGTCGTAGCGCTGCTGGCCGAAGCGCTCCTCCCACCCGTTGGTGCGGAGCTCGCCGGGCGCGCGCCAGCGGTCGAGGAACTCCTGGGTGGCCGACGCCCCGCCGACGTAGGTGGCGGCGAGCGGCCCGTCGGCGTCGTCCGCCACGAGGG
>JAEVZA010000177.1 GCA_023392475.1 Actinomycetes bacterium
GCCCGCCGCGCCGGCCACGCCCGAGCCGGACTCGACCGAGCCCCCGTTGACCGTGACCGTGGCGCCGTTGACCGCCCGGATGCCGTACGCGCTGTTGCCGGCGCCGACCGCGTCACCGCTGGTGATCGTCGGTGCGGACAGCGTCACGCCGGCCGTGCCGTCGACGAGCAGCGCGGTCGCCGCGGCGCCGCTCGCGCCGCCCTGGAGGATCGCGTCGTCGAGGTGGAGGCCGCCGCCCGTGCCGCCCACGTAGGCGGCGAGCGACGATCGGCCGTTCGCGGACTCGTCACCGCCGACGGCCGTGACGCCGTCGACCGTCGTGGTCGCCACGACGTTCGTCGCGACGATCGCCGCCGACACGCCCGCCGTCGCGTTGAACGACCCGTGCACGACCGTGGCGTCGCCGGGGCCGGAGAAGTCGGACGCGTAGCCGCCCTGCATGTCGACGCCCGGCGTCACCGTGAAGGCCGGGTAGGTGCCGCCGGCGACCCAGACGCTGTGCTTGCCGCCGGCGACCGCCTGGTCGATCCCGTGGCCGATCGTGGCGCACGGCTCGGCGAGGGTGCCGCACGTGCCGCTGTCGGTGCCGCCGTCGTCGACGAGCACCACCGCGCTGAGATCCCGCAGGACGTCGATCGACACGGACTTGCTGTCGGTCTTCCCGCCGTTGTCCGTCACGGTCAGCGTCACCGTGTAGTGGCCGGGGTTCTGAAACGTGTGCGTCACCTGGGCCACGTCCGACGTCCCGCCGTCGCCGAAGACCCAGTGGAACGTCGCCACGTAGCCGCCGGGATCGGTGCTGGTGAGGCCCGAGAAGTCGACGTCGAGGGGCGCGGTGCCGATCGTCGGCGTCGCCACGATCACCGCGGTCGGCGGCGTGTTCGTGGGCGTCGTCCCCGTCGGCGTGGTGCACGCCACGGCCAGGAGCACGAGGGCCCCCAGCACGCAGGCGGCCGCGCTCATCCGATGTCGCATGTGATCTCCCCGATCCCGTGACGAGGACGCCCACGCGACTGCCAGGTCGCCCGCCCCTCGCTCGCACCCATCGCCTCGGGTGCGTGCCCGAACGGTACCTGCGGGGAGTCGGCCGGGACAGATCGCGGCGCGACAGAATGCTCAACGTGCCGGTCCCCACGAGCCCCCCGTCGGCGGAGGGCGTCGACCCCGCCGGGTTGATCGCCTTCCTCGACGCCGTCGAGGCGGACCCCGTCATCGAGCCCCACGGACTCGTGGTCCAGCGCCACGGCCGGCGGGTGCTCGAGGCCTGGTGGGCGCCGCACCGGGCCGGCGAGCGGCGGCTCGTCTATTCGCTCAGCAAGTCGTTCACCGGCGCCGCGCTCGGGCTCGCCGTGGGCGACGGCCTGCTGTCGCTCGACGACACCGTCGCCCAGCACCTCCCCGACCTCGTCGAGGGCGCCGACGTGCGCACGATGCGGATGCTCGTCCGCCACATCGCGTCGATGGCGTCGGGTCACGAGGACGAGACGCTGCTGTCGGCGATGGTCGAGGACCCCGACGACCTCGTCCGCGGGTTCCTCCACGTCCCGCCGGAGCACGAGCCCGGCACGCGGTTCGCCTACAACCAGCCGCCCGTCCTCGCGCTGGCCACGATCCTCCAGCGCGTCACCGGCCGGCGGCTCGTCGACCAGCTGGGCCCCCGCGTCCTCGAGCCGCTCGGGATCGAGGACCTGCGCTGGTACCAGTACCGGCCCGGCGTCGACCTCGGCTTCTCCGGCGTGTTCACCGACCTGGAGGCGATCGCCCGCTTCGGGCAGCTCCACCTCGACGACGGCGTGTGGGAGGGGCAGCGGCTGCTCCCGGAGGGGTGGGTGGAGCTGGCGTCGAGCACGCAGGTCGACAACTCGCAGCGTGTCGAACCCGACTGGCGCCGCGGGTATGGGTTCCAGCTGTGGATGTGCCGCCACGGCTACCGCGGCGACGGCGCCTTCGGCCAGTACATGGTCGTGCTGCCGGAGCAGGACGCGGTCGTCGCCTTCTTCTCGCACACCGAGCCGATGCAGTCGTTCATGGACCACATCTGGGACGAGCTGCTGCCGGCGTTCGGGGACGGCGGCACCGTGGACGCGGGCGGCGACGCGGCGGTCGCGGAGCGGATCGCCGGCCTGCACCAGCAGACGGCCGCCGAGCGGACGGGCGGACGAGCGGGTTGCGATGCCCTCGCCGCCGGTCGGTACCAGCGCGCCGAGGGGGCGCCCAGCCACTCCAGCATCACGGCCGTCGAGGTGGTCGACGGCGGGATCGAGCTGCACGAGGGCGACGTGGTGACCCGGATCCCCCTGACGCCGGGGTGGGGCGACTCGGCGGACGCACCGATCTCTGCCAGCGCGGCGACGGGCGACCACGGCCGGGTCACCGTCGACCTCGCGCTGCGGGCGACGCCGCACCGGCTGGTGGTGACGCTCGATCCCCGGGACTCGACGTTCGCCGCGACCTGGCCGATGTTCCCCCTGTTCGGGCTCGGGCTCGACCACACGATCGCCGGGATGCGCCCCCCGGACGCCTGACCCCGAGTGGCTCTGTTGAGCGCGCGGAGCGCTCAGCGCTCCAGGTGCTCAACGAAGCGTGGGTGGGGGCCGAGCCCGAGGGGCGGGCATCGACCTGTGCGAGTGCGGGCGCCCGTACGCTCCGCGGCCATGGCCGTCAGCCGGAGCCGGACCGCACGAGCCGCGAGGAAGCGCAAGCGGCGCATGGACCGCGTCGAGCACGACCTCACCGACGACGACTGGGCGGCGCTGATGGACGCCTGGGGCGGGTGCGCCTACTGCGGCGGCGTCGGCCCGGCCCTCCAGCGCGACTGCGTGCTGCCCATCTCGCGGGGCGGCCGCTACACGCTCGAGAACGTCGTCCCCGCCTGCCGGTCGTGCAACGCCAGCAAGTGCAACGACGAGGTCACGGGTTGGCTCCGCCGTAAGCGACTCGACGAGCGCACCTTCCTCCTCCGCCACGCCGAGATCCGCGCCTCGTTGGTCGCCGCGACCCCCGACCCGTGAATCGCACGAGCACGCACGGGACCCGTCGACGTCGGCGATCCTGAACTCGGGGGACGCCCCGACGAGGCCGATCGGCCGATCTCGGGGGCGTGCGACCGCTGAGCGTCCCGTCGCCCCCGAGTTCGGGATCCCAAGAGCGGGCAAGGCGGGATGAGGGCCGATGGGGTGCACGGTGACCGACTCGGGGCGTCCCGTGGGGTAGAGAGGGCCACGCACGTCCCGTGCGCGGAGGTCAGATCGATGCAGGCCCCGGCCGGCGGCGACGCCGAGCCACCCGAGAACGCCGAGCCACCCGAGAGCGCAGCGCCACCCGAGAGCGCAGCGCCACGCCCGAGCGGCGGGCCGGTCGGGCCCGCGGACGAGGTCGGGACGACGGCCACCGCCGCGGTCTCCATGCCCGGCACCGGTCCGCGGCGGGCCGAGCTCTTCGACCCCGACACCGAGGTCCTCAGCTACACCCGCTCGCCGCTCGACCTCCTGCGCCTCCTCCTGTTCGGCGCCGCCACCGCCGTCGTCGTCCTGATCACCCGCTACCTGAACCACGGGATCGGCGGGATCGAGCAGGACCTCAGCGACCTGCTGACCGCGCCCGTCGGGTGGTTGCGCGCCGCCGTCGACATCCTGCTGGTCGCCACGGTCCTGCTGGCCGGCCTCGCCGTCCTCGCCATCCCGCTCGTCACCCGTCGCCTGCGGCTGTTCGGCTACGTCGTCGCGTCGATGGTCGTCACCGGCGTGCTGATGACCGTCATCGGCGGCTGGTTGGGCTTCCACGTCGCCCAGGTCGGCCCGAACCCGACGACCGAGGCCCTCGCCCGCACGTTCGCGGAGAACGCGACGGCCACCGCGCAGCTGATCGCGGCGTTCGTGGTCGTGTCCCCGTTCGTCGGCGGGCGGTGGCGCCGCCTCGGGTTCGGCATCGTCGTCGGCATCCTCGTGATGCAGCTCGTGGTGCTGTCGGGCGAGTCGACCCACGCCGTGCTCGTCGTGACCTCGGGCGCGGCCGTGGGCTGCGCGGTGCTGCTCGCGTTCGGTCGACCGACGACCCGCCCGCGCCTCACCTCCGTGCTCCACGCGCTCCGCAGCAGCGGCCTGCCCGCCACCGACCTCCACCCCCTCGACGTCGAGACCGACGACGTCATCCGCTGCTCCGCGACGCTCGAGGACGGCCACGGCCTGTTCGTGCGGGTGTTCGGCAACGACCAGCTCGTCGCCGACCTGCTCCGGCGCCTCTACCGCCTCGTGCACCTGCGCAACGTCGGCGACGAACGGCCGTTCTGGTCGCTGCGCCGGTCCGTCGAGCACGAGGCGCTCGTGTCGTTCCGGGCCCGGGACGTGGGCGTCCGCACGCCGCGCCTGCGGAGCCTCGCCACCGTCGGCCAGGACGCCTTCCTCCTCGCGTACGACCTCCTCGACGGCACCCGGCTCGACCAGCTGGACCTCGAGGCGGTCGATGACCGCGTGCTCCACGCGCTCTGGGCGCAGGTCGACCGCATGCACCGCCACGGCATCGCGCACCGGGACCTGCGGCCGGCCAACGTCGTCGTGGATGGCGAGGACCGGGCATGGCTCGTCGGCTTCGGCTTCTCCGAGATCGCCGCCGCCGAGGCGCTCCTCCGGGCCGACGTCGCGCAGCTGCTCACCTCGCTCTCGATCGAGGTGGGCGTGGAGCGGGCCGTCGGCTCGGCCGTCGACGTGCTCGGCCCCGAGCCCGTCGCCGCCTGCCTCGGCCGTCTGCAGCCGGCGGCGCTGGTCGGCCGCACCCGCGGGCTGCTGAAGGAGCACCCCGGCCTGCTCGACCGGCTCCGCGACGAGATCGAGCGCCGTTGTCGCGTGGAGGAGCCGCCGCTCGAACCGATCGTGCGCTTCGGCGGTCGCCAGCTGTTCACCGTCGTGATGCTGGTGGCGGTCGTCTACTTCCTGGCACCGCAGTTCGCCGACCTCCCGGGCATCATCGACCAGGTCCGCGACGCCGACTGGGTGTGGGCGATCCCGGCGCTCCTCGCCTCGGCCGCCACCTACCTCGCCGCCACCGGCGCGCTGCTCGGCAGCGTCCCCGGCTCGGTGTCGATCGGGGCCACCGCGGCGGCGCAGGTCGGCTCGTCGTTCGCCACCGCGGTCGCCCCCGCCGGGCTCGGGGGCATGGCGCTCAACGTCCGCTTCCTCCAGCGCCAGGGCGTCGACCCGGCCGTGGCCACGTCCTCGGTCGGCCTCGACACCGTCGGCGGCCTCGTCGGGCACGTCGCCCTGATCGGCATCTTCATCGTCTGGGCCGGCCGCGACGCGCTCGGCGACGTGGAGCTCCCCTCGCCGTGGGCCCTGCTGATCGGCGTCGCCGTCGTGGTCGCCATCGCCGGCCTCACGATGCTCGTCCCCTCGACCCGGCGGCTCGTGCGCACCAACCTCCTGCCGATCATCGGCAAGGCGGCGGGCGGCCTGCGGGACGTCCTGACGACGCCGAGCAAGATCGCGCTGCTCCTCGGCGGTTCCGTGCTCGTCACGTTCGCGTACCTGATCGCGTTCGAGTGCACGGCCCGCGCGTTCGACGTGCACGCCCGGTTCGCGACCGTGGGCGCGGTCTACCTGGTCGGCACCGCCATCGCCGTCGTCGCGCCGACCCCGGGCGGCCTCGGCGCGGTGGAGGCGGCGCTCATCGGCGGCCTCGTGGCCGTCGGCGTCGACAACCAGCAGGCCGTGCCGGCCGTGTTCCTCTTCCGGATCGTGACCTTCTGGATCCCGATCCTGCCCGGCTGGATCGCCTTCACCTGGCTCCGCCGGACCGACCGCATCTGAGCGGTCGAACGGCTGAGACCCGACGGCGTCGGGTTCAGCGGAAGCGTCGGGCCGCGCGCACCGTCAGGATCGACCCGGTCTTGCTGTGGATCACGATCGGACGCGGGCCGCGGATCCAGTTGCCCATGAGGAGCAGGAGGGCGCCGAGCATCGCGAGGCCGCCGGCCACGAGGGTCATCTGCAGCGCGGGACCGCCGGTCATCGGCAGGGAGCCGACCGAGGCGGAGGCCACCGAGGCGCCCGACTCGTTCGCCTCGCAGGCGATGCCGTCGTGGTCCGCGTCGAGCGCGGAGCTGTAGTAGGGCGAGCTGCGCGGGATGTTGGAGGCGCCCGACGCCTTCGCCGCCGAGCAGCTCGAGAAGCCCTGCGACGACGTGGACCCCGACGCCGGCTTCTCCAGCACGGAGCCCGCGACCTGCGCCGGGACCGTCGTGGTCGCCACCGTCGACGGCGTGATCGGCACGAGCGGCGAGGTGGTGGCGGTGACGCTGGTGGCCGCGGCACCCTCGCAGGCCACGCCGTCGTCGTCGCCGTCGAGCTTCGTGCTGTAGCCCGGCTGCCCGATCACCATGTTCGAGTAGCCGGCGGCCCGGGCTGCGTCGCAGTTCGCGAACACCGGCAC
>JAEVZA010000136.1 GCA_023392475.1 Actinomycetes bacterium
CGCTCCATCCGCGCCGAGCCGGCCCGCCCCGCCGTCGGTGAGCCCGATGCGCCCCGGCTCCGGCGACTCCGTCGAGGAGCTCAACAAGATCCGCCGGATGACCGGTGACCACATGGTCATGTCGAAGGCGACGTCGCCGCACGCCGTCACGATGGTCGAGGTCGACTACGAGGCCGTCGAGCGCGTGCGCCGCGCCGAGCGCGACCGCTTCAAGGCGGAGGAGGGCTTCTCGCTCACCTACCTGCCGTTCATCTCCCGGGCCGTCGTGGACGCGCTGCGCGAGTTCCCGCACATGAACGCGTCGGTGTCGGACGGCTCGCTGGTGCTGCACAACGAGGTCCACCTCGGCATCGCCGTCGACCTCGACTACGAGGGCCTCCTCGCCCCCGTGGTGCGCGACGCGCACGAGAAGCGCCTGCGGGCCATCGCCCACGAGATCCACGACCTCGCCGGCCGCGCCCGCTCCAAGCAGCTCGGTCCCGACGAGCTCGCGGGCGGCACGTTCACCCTGTCGAACTCCGGCAGCTTCGGCACCGCGATGGTGATCCCGATCATCAACCAGCCGCAGGTCGCGATCCTGTCGACCGACGGCGTGTCCCGGAAGCCGGTGGTGGTCACCGACGCCGACGGCAACGAGGGCCTCGGCATCCACTCCGTCGGCAACCTCACGCTCTCGTGGGACCACCGGGCGTTCGACGGCGCCTACGCCGCGGCGTTCATGGGCCGGGTCAAGGAGATCCTGGAGACGCGGGACTGGGCCGCGGAGCTCTGAGCCGTGCCCGCCCGCTCGACGCTGACGCCACCGGGACCCGACGTCGCGACCGGCGCGGTCGTCGCTGCGGGGCCGATGCCGGTGCCGGCGGGCACGCCGTCGCTCCGCGTCCGCTGGCTGGGCACGGTGCCCTACGACGAGGCGCTCTCCCTCCAGCGGGGATTGCACGCCCGGGGTGACCACGGCCGGGGCACGGGTGACCACCTGCTGCTCCTCGAGCACCCGCACGTCTACACGCTCGGTCGCCACGCGGACCCGAGCCACGTGCTGGTGGACCCGGCCGCCGTCGGCGCCGAGGTCGTCGACGTCGACCGCGGCGGCGACGTGACGTACCACGGGCCGGGCCAGCTCGTCGCCTACCCGATCGTGGAGCTGCCGCCGATGGCGGGCGGCACCCGGCCGAGCGTCCGGGCCTGGGTGCACCTGCTCGAGCAGGCGCTGATCGACGCGCTCGTCGAGCTCGGGCTGCCCGGCGCCGGCCGGCACGACGGCTACCCCGGGGTGTGGGTGGAGCCGGGGACGCCGCAGGCCCGGAAGATCGCCGCCATCGGCGTGCGCGTGGAGCGCGGGCGGTCGATGCACGGGGTGGCGCTGAACGTGTCGCCCGACCTCTCGATGTTCGGCCACATCGTCCCGTGCGGCATCGCGGAGCACGGCGTGACCTCGCTCGCGGCCGAGGGCGTCGACGTCCCGATGGCGGCGGCGGTCGACGCGTTCGTGCGCTCGTTCACCGCGCTGCGGGGCGACGTCGTGGTCGACCGCGCCGACGTGGTCGGTCCGCGGCGTGGTGGCGGCGACGAGGACCTGGCCCCGTTCTCCCGGGGAGCCGGCCCGGGGGAGCGGACGACCGGCGCCAACGCCACGGTCGGCGGTGCCTCCGTGCGGCTGCTCGGCCGGTTGGCGCAGGCGGGCGTGACGGAGTCCGTGGCACTGACCGACCGCAAGCCGGACTGGATGCGGGCGCGGGTCCACCACGGGCCCGAGGTGCTCTCGGTGCGCCGGACGCTGCGCGACCTCGAGCTCGTGACGGTGTGCGAGGAGGCGGGCTGCCCGAACCTCAGCGAGTGCTGGGCCGACGGGACCGCGACGTTCATGGTGTGCGGCGAGCGGTGCACCCGCGCCTGCGGGTTCTGCCTGGTGGACACGCGGCACCCCGAGCCGCTCGCGGCCGACGAGCCCGACCGGGTGGCGGAGGCCGTCGCTCGGATGGGGCTCGAGCACGCCGTCGTCACGATGGTGGCCCGGGACGACCTGCCCGACGGCGGCGCGGCCCACGTGGCCGCCACGGTCTCGGCGATCCACGCCCGCCGACCCGGCACCCGGGTCGAGGTGCTGATCTCCGACCTGCGGGGCAGCGCGGCGGACCTGGACGTCGTCCTCGCCGCCGGACCCGAGGTCGTGAACCACAACGTCGAGACGGTGCCCCGCCTGCAGCGCGCGGTCCGGCCGTCCGCCGGCTACGCCCGCTCGCTCGCCCTGCTGGCCCGTGCCGCGGCGGCCGGCCACGTCACGAAGTCGGGCCTCGTCGTCGGGCTCGGCGAGACCGAGGACGAGATCGTCGGCACGCTCGCCGACCTCGCCGCGGTCGGCGTGTCGATCGTGACCATCGGCCAGTACCTGCGACCGACCTCCCACCACCTGCCTGTCGCCCGCTGGTGGGAGCCGGCCGACTTCGAGCGGTTCGGCGCCTTCGGTCGCGAGCTCGGGCTGGGGCACGTCGAGTCCAGCCCGTTCACCCGGTCGAGCTACCACGCCCGGGCCGCCGCGGACGGTGCCGGCGCCTGAACCGGCGCCGCGCCCGGCAGACTCGGAGCGGGCCGTCGGCACGGCCCGCACCGCACCACCACCAGCCAGCGCACAGGAGATCCCGTGGGGTTCGTCGCCCAGTTCCGCAACCAGGTCGGCAGCAAGGAGCAGGGCTCCGGCGACGAGTCGGGCCAGCAGCCGCCCGACCTCCCGGCGTACGCCACCGGCACCGTCCACCACGACGCGGTCCTCGACGACGGCACGGTGGTGCACCACCACCAGGTGTTCGAGCACGGCCGGCTGGTCGGCTGGGAGCAGGACGACGGCCCCGGGCCGTGGGCGCTGGTCCGCCACGGCGACCCGCTGGCGCCCTGCCCGACGGGCGTGGCGTCGGCCGAGGACGTCGCCGCGGTCCGCCTGCGGCTGGGGGACGAGGACCTCGCGCTCCCGCTCCTCGACGACCTGCCCGCCGAGGTCTTCGACACGCTCGCCCACGTCCCCGACGCGACGGCGCGCCTCCGCTTCGAGGTGTTCGCCTCACCCGTCGGCACGCAGGTCGCGGACGTGCGGTACGTCGACGGCAGCAGGACGGGCTGGCTCGTGGAACGCTGGGAGGAGGCGGAGGACGGCTCGCCCGCGGCGGGCGCGCCGGAGATGGGCGTGACGATGTCGTTCCGCAACTACCTCGCCATGCGCTCGGGCGACCTGACCGCGCTGGAGGCGATCGAGGACGGCGGCACGGTCGACGCCCGCTGGACGCTGCTGCTCCTCCTCCACGGCCTCATCCAGTCGCCCGAGTACGTCGCCGCGTACCGGTCGCTGCCCCGGCTGCCCCCGGAGCTCGCGTGGTGGGGCGAGGTCGCCCCGCACATCGGCGTCGCCGGCACGGATCCCTCCCTCGCCTGACCCGGAGCGGCCCGCTCCCGGATCCGACCCCGTCGGCCCCTCGCCGGCCCCGATCCGTGGTTCCCAGTCGTTCCCATGACGATCCGCGCTGCCAGGCAGCACGAACAATCGTCAGAACGCGTTCGACCGCCTAGCCTTGACCGGTCGGTCAAGTGGCAGGAGTCGCGCGATGTTCCAGTGGTCCGAGGAGCAGGAGATGGTCCGCCAGGCGGTCCGCGAGTTCGTGGATCGCGAGATCCGGCCGCACCGCGAGGAGCTCGAGTTCGGCGACATGCCGCCGTACGACCTGCTCCGCAAGCTGTTCAGCACCTTCGGCATGGACGCCATGCAGCGCGACTCGTTCAAGCGGCGCATCGAGAAGGAGAAGGCGCGCGCCGCGGGCACCGAGGACGCCGCCGCGGACGAGGGCGCTGCCGACGGCCCGCGTGACGCGAACTCGATCGCGTTCACGATGATCCCGATCATCGAGCTGTGCCGGGTGTGCCCCGGCATGGTCACGGCGATGGGCGTGTCCATGGGCCTGACCGGCGCGGCGATCATGGGCAAGGGCACCACCGAGCAGAAGGAGCGCTGGGCGCTCGACCTGCTCACGATGGAGAAGATCGGCGCGTGGGCCATCACCGAGCCCAACTCCGGCTCCGACGCGTTCGGCTCGATGACGTCGACGGCGCGCCAGGACGGCGACGAGTTCGTCCTCAACGGCTCGAAGACGTTCATCACGAACGGCCCGTACGCCGACACGATCGTGTTCATCTGCAAGCTCGACGAGGGCAACCCGCCCGCCGAGCGGCGCGTCGTGCAGTTCGTCCTCGACTCGGGGATGGTCGGCCTCGAGCAGTCGAAGCCGCTGCGCAAGATGGGCATCCACTCGAGCCCCACCGGCCAGCTCTTCCTCACCGACGTGCGCGTCGGCATGGACCGCCTGCTCGGCGGCTCGCTCGACGCCTACGGCGGCAAGGCCGGGCGCGACGCGTCGAAGGCCACGTTCTCGATGGAGCGCTCCGGCGTCGCGGCGATGGCGCTCGGCATCGTCGAGCGCTGCCTCGAGCTCAGCCTCCAGTACTCCAAGGACCGAGTGCAGTTCGGCCAGCCCATCGGCCAGTTCCAGCTGATCCAGCTGAAGCTGGCGAAGATGGAGGTGGCCCGCATGAACATCCAGAACCTGGTGTTCCGCAACATCGAGATGGCGGCCGCCGGCACCGGGATGAGCTTCGCCGAGGCCTCGGCATCGAAGCTGTACGCCGCGCAGGCCGCCACCGAGGTGGCGCTCGAGGCCGTGCAGCTGTTCGGCGGCAACGGCTACATGGCCGAGTACGAGGTGGAGCAGCTGGCGCGCGACGCCAAGGTGCTCCAGATCTACGCGGGCACCGACGAGATCCAGGTCTCCGCCGTGGCCCGGGCGCTGCTCGCCGACTGAGACCCGTCCCGGGGGACGGGTGCCGTCCGCGCCGGAGCGCGCTCCGACGGCGGTACCGTCGACGCCGTGCCCGCCACCGTCACGGAACCGTTCGAGGAGCTCGTCGACCGCATCACCGACGAGGCCGACGAGGGGTTCTTCCACACGGCCGCCCAGCTCGTCGTCGTGCACGACGGCGAGTGCGTGCTCGACGCGGCCGTCGGCCGCACGCACCTCCACGAGCCGTTCACCCGGGACACGCTCTCCGCGCTGTACTGCACGGCCAAGCCGCTCGTCGCCGCCGCCGTCCTGCGACTCGTCGCGGAGGACGAGCTCAGCCTCGACGACCGCCTCGGCGACGTCGTGGACGACCTGGCCGCCGACTGGATCGCCGACCGCACCGTGGAGGAGGTCCTCGGCCACACCGCCGGCCTCCACGTCATGAACACCGTGCTCGCCCGGATCCTCCCCGAGCGGAGCCGCGAGGGCTGGCTGTACGCGTCGGAGCCGCCGACGGGCTGGCGCTACGGGCGCGACCGGTCGTACGCCGAGTTCGGCGGGTGGTACCTGCTCGGTCGGGCCATCGAGTCGCTGACCGGCACGCCGTTCGACCGCTACGTGCGCGAGGCCGTCCTCGACCCGTACGGCGTCCCGGCTGACGACCTCCTGCTCCGCCTCGAGGGCGACGACTTCGAGCGGGTGCGCTCCCGCATCTCGGCGACGTACGACCTCACGATGGACCAGCCCGTCCCGCTGCTCGCCGAGGTCGGCCCCGAGACCGCGGCCGAGTGGAACCCGGCGTTCGGCGCCTACGGGACGATGGCGGCCGTCGCCACCTTCTACGAGGGCCTGCTCGGCGACCTCCGCGGCGCGGACGTGGTCCTGCCGGCGGACCTGCTCCTCGAGGCCGCGACGGCGCGGCTGCCGCTCACCCCCGACGTCACGCTCGACCGGGACGCGGGCTTCGGCCTCGGGTTCATGGCGCCGCTGTCGTCGCACTTCTTCGGCGAGGGCCCGTCCGACGCCGCGTTCGGGCACGCCGGCCAGGGCGGCACGAGCTTCGCGATGGCCGACCCCGAGCACGACGTGGTGCTCGCGGTGCTGTTCAACGCCGGGCTCGACGCGGACACCGCGCTCTCGTTCCGGCGCGTGCACCTCGTCGACGCGGTCTACCGGGCGCTGGGGCTGCGGTGACCGCCCCGTTCGCCGACCGGCTCGCGCGCGCCCGGGAGCGCATGGCGGGGCTGGGCGTCGACGCGCTGCTCCTGTCCGTGGGTGCGGACCTGCCGTGGCTGTGCGGCTACGAGGCGATGCCGCTGGAGCGCCTCACGATGCTGGTCGTGCCGTCCGTCGGCGACGCCACGCTCGTCGTCCCGGCGCTCGAGGCGCCGCGGGTCGTGGAGCGGCCCGAGGTGTGCTCGCTGCGGCCGTGGGCGGAGACCGAGGACCCCGTCCGCATCGTCGCCGACCTGCTCCGCTCGTGCGGCGCCGGCACGGCCGCGGTCGGCGACCGCACGTGGGCGCGCTTCCTGGTGGAGCTGCAGGCCGCGGTGCCGGGCGTGGCGTTCCGCCGCGGCAGCGAGATCACGGGTCCGCTGCGGGCCGTGAAGGACGACCACGAGGTGGACGCGCTGGCCCGGGCCGCCGCGGCCGCCGACCGCGTCGCCGACCGGTTGCGGGCGGGCGACGTGCGGCTCGTCGGGCGGACGGAGGCGCAGGTGTCGG
>JAEVZA010000237.1 GCA_023392475.1 Actinomycetes bacterium
GTACGAGCCCGCGTCGACCGCGCGGTCCGCGGGACCGTCGACGGGCGGGCCGGCGGCCTCCAGCTGCGTGGCCACCGACAGGATCCGCATCCGTGCCGCCTCGCGGTGCTCGGGTTCGACGGACGGCAACAGGGCGGTGCGGGCCACGACCTCCAGCGGCGAGTGGAGCACGAACGAGTCGGCGGGGTCGCGCCGGGGCACGGACACCTCGTGCGCCACCGTGGCCACGAGCTCGGCATCGGATCGCTCGGACCAGCGCTCGTCGGCGTAGCGACGCCTGGGGTCCCGTGGGTCGGAGGAGGTCATGGCTCGCACCGTATGAGTTCAAGTGGACTTGAGGTCAAGCACCCGCCACGATGGCGGCGTGGACGACCTCCTCACCATCGGCCAGCTCGCCGAGCGCACCGGGCTCGCGCCCTCCGCGCTCCGCTTCTACGAGGAGCGCGGGCTCATCTCCGCGGAGCGGACGGCCGGCGGGCAGCGCCGCTACCACCGGGAGGTCGTGCGGCGGGTCAGCTTCGTCCGGGCCGCGCAGGCGGTCGGGCTCGGGCTCGACGACGCCGCGGAGGCGCTGGCCACCCTGCCCCGCGGCCGCACGCCCACCGTCGCGGACTGGGCCCGCATCTCCCGGAGCTGGCGACCGATGCTCGACGAGCGCATCGAGCGGCTCGAGCTGCTGCGCGACGACCTCACGAGCTGCATCGGGTGCGGCTGCCTCTCGCTGCGCACGTGTCGCCTCTACAACCCGGGCGACGCCGCCGCGTCGCTCGGATCCGGGCCGCGCTACCTGCTCGGCGACTCGTCGGCCGACGTGGTCGACCTCGACGGGCACGACGCCTGAGCCGCCGCCCGGGTGGTCGTTGGAGGGCGCGCGTCGGCGGCCGCTATCGTCGGACCCGGAGAGTTGCCAGAGCGGACGAATGGGACGGTCTCGAAAACCGTTGAGGCTTCACGGTCTCCGAGGGTTCGAATCCCTCACTCTCCGCTGAGACAGCCGGGATCGCGGTCCCCGGGCCCCGCTCCACCAGGCGGGCGCCCGGGGGCCATCCCGCTCCCCCGCGTCCGAACGTCCAGGGCGCCTCGGTCGGCTCGGCGCCGATCCGGCACGTCGCCGAGGCCCCGCCGACCCCCTGATCCACGGTCCACGGCACACCGAGGTGTGACGGAAATCGTAAGGATTTCGAACGATTTTCGCCGATCTGGCTGAGGCCGGGCGAGGGTCGGGTGGCACAGTGGGACGGTGCTGATCCGACTCCTGCGCGACTTCCTGCGCCCGTTCCGGAAGCAGCTCCTGCTCGTGCTGGTGCTGACGACGGTGCAGACGATGTGCGTGCTGTTCCTGCCGACGCTCAACGCCGACATCATCGACAACGGCGTCATCACGGGCGACACCGCCTACATCTGGCGGGTCGGCGGCATCATGCTCGCCGTCACCTTCGTGCAGGTCGTCTTCGCCGTCGGCGCCGTCTTCGTCGGCTCCCGGGTGGCGATGGCGTTCGGGCGCGACGTGCGGGCCTCGCTCTTCCACCGCGTCACCGACTTCTCGGCGCAGGACGTGTCCCACTTCGGGGCGCCGTCGCTGATCACCCGCATCACCAACGACGTCACGCAGGTGCAGATGCTCGTGCTGATGTCCTGCACCCTGCTCGTGGCGGCACCGATCACGATCGTCGGCGGCGTCATCATGGCCGTGCGCGAGGACGGTGCCCTCTCGCTGATGCTGCTCGTCAGCGTCCCGGTCCTCGTGCTGGCGATCGGCTCGATCATCTTCCGGATGATCCCCCTGTTCCAGGTGATGCAGGAGCGGATCGATCGCATCAACGAGGTGCTCCGGGAGCAGATCACCGGCATGCGAGTCGTCCGGGCGTTCGTGCGGGAGCGCGACGAGGCGGCCCGGTTCGGCGAGGCGAACGACCAGCTCACGCACGTGTCGCTGCAGACCGGCCGGCTGATGGCGTTCATGTTCCCGATCGTCATGGCGACGGTGAACCTGTCGAGCGTGGCCGCCATCTGGATCGGCGCCAACCGGATCTCGTCGGGCGAGATGCAGATCGGTGCCCTGATCGCGTTCCTCAGCTACCTCATCCAGATCCTGATGTCGGTGATGATGGGCACGTTCGTCGCCGTGCTGACCCCGCGCGCCGCGGTCAGCGCCGACCGCATCGGCGAGGTCCTCGAGACCCCGTCGTCGGTCGCCCAGGCCGCCGAGCCGGTCACCGACATCAGCGAGCGCCCCGGCCTCCGCTTCGAGGGTGTCGAGTTCAAGTACCCGGGCGCCGAGCACCCCGTCATCTGCGACCTGTCGTTCGAGGTCCGGCCCGGCCAGACCACGGCGATCATCGGCTCCACGGGAGCCGGCAAGACCACGATGCTCAACCTGGTCCCGCGCCTCTACGACGCCACCGGCGGCACCGTGTACGTCGATGGGCACGACGTCCGTGACATCGACCAGGAGCTCCTCTGGAGCCGGATCGGCCTGGTGCCGCAGAGGCCGTTCCTGTTCTCGGGCACCGTCGCCTCGAACCTCCGCCACGCCACGCCCGACGCCACCGAGGACGAGATGTGGGAGGCGCTGCGCATCGCGCAGGCCGCCGACTTCGTCCGCGCCATGCCCGACGGGCTCGACTCGCCGATCTCGCAGGGCGGCAGCAACGTCTCCGGCGGGCAGCGGCAGCGCCTCGCCATCGCCCGGGCCCTCGTGCGCCGCCCGGGCATCTACCTGTTCGACGACTCGTTCTCCGCGCTCGACCTCGCCACCGACGCGCGGCTCCGGGCCGCGCTCGAGCCGGAGGTGACGGACGCGGTCGTCGTGATCGTCGCGCAGCGCGTGTCCACGATCCGCCACGCCGACCAGATCCTCGTCCTCGAGGACGGCGTGACGGTGGGGCTGGGTACGCACGACGAGCTCCTCCGGGACTGCCCGACCTACGCCGAGATCGTGGGTTCGCAGCTGAGCGCGGAGGAGGCGGCGTGAGCGCCAGCGAACGACGGCGATCGAGCGAGCGCCAGCGAGGCGAGCGCAACGGGGTCCGGGGGCGGAGCCCCCGAGGAGGTGCGGCGTGAGCGGCACCTCCGGGAACGGCGACGGCACGACCGGCAACGGCGCGAACGGGCGCAACGGCAGCGGGAACGGCAACGGCAGCTCCCCCGCCACGAACGGCAGCTCGGGCAACGGGTCCGGCGACGGCGCGACCGAGGAGAAGGTCCAGGCCCCGGCCGGCGAGGGCGCCCGCGGCGCGTTCGGCGGGCGGTGGGGCGCGGCGGGCATGCCGCTCGAGCGCTCGAAGGACCTCGGCGGCTCGATCCGCCGCCTGGCAGGTCGGCTGGCACCCGAGCGGCTCGGGGTCGTGGTCGTCGTCTCGCTGGCGGTCGTCAGCGTCACGCTGCTCGTCCTCGGGCCCCGCATCCTCGGCAACGCGACGCAGACGATCGTCGACGGCGTCGTGGGCCAGATGCACGGCGGTTCGGGCATCGACTTCGGGCAGCTCCACCGCATCCTCCTCACGGCCGTGGCCGTGTACCTCGCGGGCACCGCGCTGTCGTACGTGCAGGGCTACGTGCTCGCGGGCGTGGTGCAGCGATCGATGATGCGCCTGCGGGCCGACGTCGAGGACAAGCTCAACCGGATGCCGCTGAGCTACGTCGACCGCCAGCCGCGCGGCGACCTGCTGAGCCGGGTCACGAACGACATCGACAACCTGGCCCAGAGCCTCCAGCAGACGCTGAGCCAGCTGCTCTCCTCGTCGCTCCAGCTGGTCGGCGTCCTGATCATGATGTTCACGATCTCCTGGCAGCTCGCCATGGTGACCGTGATCATCATCCCCCTCACCCTCTTGACGATGCGCTTCATCACGTCGCGGTCGAAGAAGCGGTTCGTCGACCAGTGGCGCCACACCGGCACGCTGAACGCCCAGGTCGAGGAGGCGTTCACCGGCCACTCCCTCGTCAAGGTCTTCGGCCGCCAGGCCGACGTCGAGGCGCGGTTCCGGGAGAAGAACGACGAGCTCTACGACGCGAGCGCCGCCGCCCAGTTCATGTCCGGCTCGATCCAGCCGGCGGTCATGTTCCTGGGCAACGTGAACTACGTGCTCATCGCCCTCATCGGCGGCCTCAAGGTCACCAACGGGTCGATGACCATCGGCGACATCCAGGCCTTCATCCAGTACTCCCGGCAGTTCACGCAGCCGCTCACGCAGATGGCCTCGATGATCAACGTCATGCAGTCGGGCATCGCCTCGGCCGAGCGGGTGTTCGAGCTGCTCGACGCACCCGAGGAGCCCGAGGACGCCACGACCGACCTGACCGGCGTCGACGTGCGGGGCCGGGTCGAGTTCCGGGACGTCTCCTTCTCCTACTCGACCGACAAGCCGCTGATCGAGGACCTCTCGCTCGTGGCCGAACCGGGCGAGACCGTGGCGATCGTCGGCCCGACCGGCGCCGGCAAGACGACGCTCGTGAACCTGATCATGCGGTTCTACGACGTGGACGAGGGGGCGATCCTCCTCGACGGCGTGGACACCCACGAGCTGCGCCGCCAGGACATCCGGCGCCACATGGGCATGGTCCTCCAGGACACCTGGCTGTTCGGCGGGACGATCCGCGAGAACATCGCCTACGGCAACCTGACGGCGACGGACGACCAGATCCTCGAGGCCGCCCGCGCCACCTACGTCGACCGCTTCGTGCACTCGCTGCCCGACGGGTACGACACGGTGATCGACGACGAGGGCGGCACGGTCTCGGCCGGCGAGAAGCAGCTGCTCACGATCGCCCGTGCGTTCCTGGCCGACCCGACGATCCTCATCCTGGACGAGGCGACCAGCTCGGTCGACACTCGCACCGAGGTGCTGATCCAGCACGCGATGGCCGCGCTCCGGAGCAACCGGACGAGCTTCGTCATCGCCCACCGGCTGTCGACCATCCGCGACGCCGACACCATCCTCGTGATGGAGCACGGCCGCATCGTCGAGCAGGGCTCGCACGAGGAGCTGCTGCACCAGGACGGTGCCTACTCCCGGCTGTACAACGCGCAGTTCGCGGGCGCGGCGGTCGACGTCGACGCCGAGTCCAGCTGAGCCGGGGCAACCGGCCGAAACCCGTCGACAGCCCCCGGGTCCCGCGTCGTACCATGCGACCACCAGAGAAAGGAGGTGGTCCACAGCATGAATCAGCACGGGACTCTGGAGGTGGCTGGCCGCTGAGCGGCTCGTCGGACCACTTGGTGGAACCCAACCAGTCCACCGCCGACCAGGTCGCCGGGACCTGTCCCACCCGGTAGCAGCAGACCGGTCGGTGCTTTCCGATGGAACGTCAGAGGGGGAGGCCTGCGGGCCTCCCCCTCGTCGCGCCCGGCCGCCCGTGCGGGCGGTCCCTCCGACGCGTCAGATCGCCCCGCCGAGGAGGAGCCCGATCGTCAGGAACGCGACGGCGAACCGGTACCAGGCGAAGATCGAGAGGTCGTGGCGCTCGAGGTACGAGATGAGCCACCGGATCGAGAGCACGGCGGCGACGAACGCGAACAGCACGCCGATGAGCGGGTTCACGACGCCGAAGGTGTCGACGAGGTTGCCGCCGTCCTTGGCCATCTTGAAGAGGCTGGCGGCGGTCAGCGTGGCGAACCCGAGCAGGAAGCTGAACTCGACCGCGGCCACCATCGACACGCCGACGAGCAGGGCGCCGAGGATCGTGGCGAGCGAGCGGCTGGTGCCCGGCCACAGCGCGACGCACTGGGCGAGGCCGATGATGAGCGCCTGCCGGTAGGTGATCGAGAGCAGCGCGTCCGTGCCGAGCTGCGGGCGCTCGCCGCGGTCGGGGATCCGGCCGGTGCGCTCGAGGAACAGGATCAGCGCACCGCCGACGATCCAGGCCGCGACGACCGGCCACGGGCCGAACAGCGCGTCCTCGATCTTCTTGTCGAGCGCGGCGCCGAGGATGGCCGACGGCAGGAACGCGATGACGAGGACGATGAGGAGGTGGCGCCCGGCGGCGTCCTTGCCGACGAGGCCGAGCAGCATGCTCCGGAAGCGCTTCCAGAAGAGCCCGAGCACGGCGAGGATGGCGCCGAACTGGATGGCGACGACGTACGTGTTCACCGCGTCGAGCCGCTTGCTGCCCTCGGGGTAGTCGAGGCCGAGCAGCCGGGCGGTCACGAGCAGGTGGCCGGTCGACGAGATCGGCAGGTACTCGGTGATCCCCTCGACGATCCCGAGGATCGCCGCCTTCCACCACGTCAGCGCATCGCCGGGCGCCTCCGACGCCGCCCGCACGACGGCCGCGGCGCCGGCCGGCCGCGCCACCGCGAGGACCGCGAGCGCGGCGAGCACCGTCCCCACGACCACCCGGAACCGGGGCGTGGCGTTGCGTGACAGGGCGAGGAGTCGCTCGGGCATCGGGACAGCTTGCCCCTGCCGGCCCGCGGCTCCAAGCGACCTCACCCACCCTTTACCGAGGGTGGTGGGCGAGCGGCGCCTCGGCGACCGGGGACCCTCGGGGCGGCCGCAGTACCCTCGGCCGTCGTGTCGATGGCCGTGATGCGGATGATGCACCAGGACCCCGAAGGGGTGAAGGGTGCGACGCTCGACCGGGCGCTGGTCCGCCGGGTCGGCCGGTTCGCGCGGCCGTACACGTGGCAGCTGGTCGGCTTCGTGCTGATGATCGCCGCGGAGGCGGCGCTCGCCCTGGTGCCGCCGCTGCTGTTCAAGAGCATCATCGACACCGCCATCCCGCAGAAGGACACGGCCCGCCTCACGATGCTCGGCGCCATCGTGGTCGGCGCCGCCATCCTCGGCGCGGTGGCGTCGTTGCTGGAGCGGAACTGGTCCGCGCGCATCGGCGAGGGCCTGATCTACGACCTCCGCGTCGCGCTGTTCGACCACGTGCAGCGCATGCCGATGCAGTTCTTCACCCGGTCGCAGACCGGCGCGCTCGTCAGCCGGCTCAACAACGACGTGATCGGCGCGCAGCGCGCCCTCACCGGGACGCTCGGCACCGTCGTGTCCAACGTGATCACCCTCGGCTTCACGCTCGTGGCGATGATCTCGCTCGACTGGCGCATCACGATCGTCGCCGTCCTGCTCCTCCCCCTGTTCCTCGTGCCGTCCAAGCGGGTCGGCCGCAAGCTCCAGGCCATGACCCGCGACTCGATGCAGCTCAACGCGGGGATGAACGCGCAGATGACCGAGCGCTTCGGCGTGTCGGGCGCGCAGCTCGTGAAGCTGTTCGGCGACCACGGCCGCGAGACCGACGAGTTCGGCGACAAGGCGGCGCAGGTGCGGGACATCGGCGTCCGCAGCGCCATGTACTCGCGCTGGTTCATGGTGATGATGGCGCTCGTCGGGTCGATCGGGACCGCCGCCGTCTACTACCTCGGCGGCCTCCAGGTCATCGACGGCAACATCTCGCTCGGCACCCTGGTCGCGCTCACGGCCCTCGTCGTGCGCATCTACGACCCGCTCACGAGCCTGACCAACGCCCGGGTCGACGTGATGAGCGCGTTCGTGTCCTTCGAGCGGGTGTTCGAGGTCCTCGACTCGCCGAACCCCGTCGCCGACCGGGAGGACCCGGTCGAGCTGACCGACCCCCAGGGCCGGGTCGAGTTCGACCACGTCTCGTTCCGCTACCCCGGGGCCGGCGAGGGCTCGATCGCCTCCCTCGAGTCGGGCGCGCCGGAGGTGGACCGGCCGGGCGGCCCGCCGCTCGTCCTGCACGACATCGACCTCACGTTCGAGCCCGGGCAGACCGTGGCGCTCGTGGGTCCGTCGGGCGCCGGCAAGTCCACGATCGCCGCCCTGGTGCCCCGCCTCTACGACGCGACCGAGGGCTCGGTCCGGGTGGACGGCACCGACGTGCGCGACCTGTCGCAGGCCAGCCTGCGCCGGGCGATCGGCGTGGTGTCGCAGGACCCCCACCTGTTCCACGCCACCGTCGGCGAGAACCTCCGGTACGCGCGACCCGACGCCACGCCAGAGCAGATCCGCGACGCCTGCGCGGCGGCACGCGTGCTCGACGTGATCGACCAGCTCCCGCACGGGTTCGACACGATGGTCGGCGAGCGGGGGTACCGCCTGTCGGGCGGCGAGAAGCAGCGGCTCGCGATCGCCCGCATGCTGCTCAAGGACCCGGCCGTCGTCGTGCTCGACGAGGCCACCTCCGCGCTGGACACGGAGAACGAGGCCGCGATCCAGGCCGCGCTCGCCCAGGCCCTCGAGGGGCGGACCGCCGTGGTCATCGCCCACCGGCTCTCCACCATCACGGGCGCGGACCAGATCGTCGTGCTCGACGAGGGGCGGGTCGTGCAGTGCGGTCGCCACCACGAGCTGCTCGAGCAGGGCGGCCTGTACGCCGACCTGTACCGCGTGCTCGTCGGCGCCGAGACGGTCTGACCGCGACCGACTGCGCGGGCGACCGAGCGGCACCCACGGGTCCGTCGCGACGACCGGGGACCGCGGCCCGGTGGCGGTGGGTCCGAGCGGGTCCGCCTCTAGGGTGTCGGTGCCGCCCGGGACGGACCCGGCCGGTCCAGGAGGGGCAGTGCACGCACTCATCGCCACCGACGGTTCCGAGGTCTCGGTCGACGCCGCGCGCAAGGGCGTGGCCCTCCTGAACCCCACGAAGGTGACCCTCCTCACCGTCGCGGACACGAGCATCAGCGAGGACTCGGGCGCGGGCGGCTTCGAGGGCAACCTGCTCTCGCCGGAGGAGTCCCAGCGGGCGCGCGACGCGATCCTGGACGAGGGCCAGGACGAGCTGGCGGACACGATCCAGGCCATCGGGGTGGACCCGTCGATCGTCGACCGGCGGCTGGTCGAGGGCGCGTCGGGCCAGATGATCGTGCACGTCGCCGGCGAGATCGACGCAGACGTAATCGTCGTCGGCTCCCACGGGCGCGGCTGGTTCAAGCGCGTGGTCATCGGCTCCATCAGCGAGTACGTCGTGCACCACAGCCCCATCCCGGTGCTGGTGGTCCGCCACGACGACCACGCCGAGCCGTCCGAGGGCTGATCCGCCCACCCGGCGGAGGTCCGCCGCCATCGCCGACACGACCTGGTCCGTCGCCGAGCTCCACGAGGCGCTCAACGGCCTGCTCGAGCACGTCTTCGGCGAGCTCACGTGGGTGGAGGGCGAGCTGTCGGGCATCAGCCGCTCGCGAGCGGGCCACGTCTACTTCGACCTCGTCGACGCGGACCACGACGGCCCCGACGCGGCCCGGCCCACGTTGCGGGTGACGCTCTTCAACACCGACCGGCTGCGCGTCAACCAGTTCCTGACCGAGCAGGGCGGCGCCGTCCGCATGACCGACGGCATCCGCGTGCGCATCGGGGGCCGCCTCCGCAGCTACCCCGCGCGCTCGGCGCTGCAGCTCGTGATGGACCGCATCGACCCGGCGTTCACGCTCGGGCTGCTCGGCCAGGAGCGCCTCCGGCTGCTCGCCACGCTCGCCGAGGAGGGTCTGCTCGACGCCAACGCGCAGGTGCCGTTCCCGCGCCTGCCGCTGCACGTCGGCCTCGTCACCAGCGACGGCAGCGCCGCGCAGGCCGACGCGCTCGACGAGCTCTCCCGGTCGGGGCTCGGGTTCCGGGTGTCGTTCGTGGACGCGCGCACCCAGGGCGTCGACGCGGCGCGGTCGATCGTGGCGGCGCTGCGGACAGTCGAGGCCATCGGCGTCGACGTCGTGCTGCTCGTCCGCGGCGGCGGGGCCGCGACGGACCTGGCGACGTTCGACGCCGAGCCCGTCGCCCGCGCCATCGCGACGTGCGCGGTCCCGGTCGTCACCGGCAT
>JAEVZA010000291.1 GCA_023392475.1 Actinomycetes bacterium
GGATTTCGGTCCGGGTGCGGTCGATTACGCTTCGGCGGTCGTCGACCGGACAGGGATCCCACATGGCAGCAGCAACGTCGGACGCCGAGCTCGAGGCACGGGCCATCAACGTCATCCGTGGCCTCGCCATGGACGCACCGGCCAAGGCGAACTCGGGCCACCAGGGCACCGCGATGGCGCTCGCCCCGCTGGCCCACGTGCTCTGGACGCGGATCATGCGCTACGACGCCGCCGCTCCCGAGTGGCCCGACCGGGACCGCTTCATCCTGAGCTGCGGGCACGCCTCGATCCTCCAGTACGCGATGCTCCACCTCACCGGCTACGGGCTGACGCTCGAGGATCTGGAGCAGTTCCGCCAGTGGGGCTCGCTCACGCCGGGCCACCCCGAGTTCGGCCACACCGTCGGCATCGAGGTCACGACCGGTCCGCTCGGCCAGGGGTTCGCGAACGGCGTCGGCATGGCGATCGCGGAGCAGTCGCTGCGGGCCCGCTTCGGCGACGAGGTCTGCGACCACCACATCTACGCGATGGTGTCCGACGGCGACCTCGAGGAGGGCGTGAGCCACGAGGCGGCCTCGCTCGCGGGGCACCTCGGCCTCGGCCGGATGGTCTACGTCTACGACGACAACCACGTCTCCATCGACGGGCCGACGGAGCTCGCCCTCGGTGACGACCCCGTCAAGCGATTCGAGGCCTACGGCTGGCACGTGCAGCACCTCGGCGAGGCGGCGGAGGACCTCGACGCGCTGGAGCAGGCGATCCTCGAGGCGAAGGAGGTCACGGACCGGCCGTCGCTGGTCGTCGTCCGGAGCCACATCGCCTTCCCGTCGCCCGACCACACGGACGATCCCGCCGCGCACGGCCTGGCGTTCAGCGCGGACGACATCAGGCGGACGAAGGAGGTCATGGACCTCCCGCCCGACCAGGACTTCCACGTCCCCGACGACGTGCTCGCCCTCTACCGCGAGGCCGGGTCCCGCGGCGGGGTGCAGCGCAGCGCGTGGGAGGAGCGGGCCCACGGCGCGCTCGCCGGGCGCGAGGACGAGTGGGAGGCCACCCTCGGCGCCCGCGGCCTGCCCGGCTGGGAGGAGGCGCTGCCCGCCTTCACCACGGAGGACAAGCCCGCGACGCGCGTCGCCTCCGGCACCTGCGTCGAGGCGCTGTCCGACGTGGTTCCCGGGTTCATGGCCGGCGCCGCGGACCTGATCGGCAACACCGGCACGAAGCTGCCGGGCAAGCCGGTGCTCGAGCCGGGCACGCCGAACGGCGTCCAGGTGCACTTCGGCATCCGCGAGCACGCGATGGGCTCGATCCTCGTCGGCGCCGCGCACCACGGCGGCGTGTTCCCCGTCGCCGGCACGTTCCTCGTGTTCTCCGACTACATGCGGGGCGCCGTGCGCCTGGCCGCCCTGTCGAAGGCGAAGTGCGTGTTCGTCTGGACCCACGACTCCGTCGGCGTCGGCGAGGACGGTCCCACGCACCAGCCGGTCGAGCACGTGATGTCGCTGCGGCTGATCCCCGACCTGACCGTCATCCGCCCCGCTGACGGCAACGAGACCGCTGCGGCGTGGCGCGTCGCCGTCGACGGCGACGGTCCGGTCGCGATGATCCTGTCCCGCCAGGGCACGCCCGTCCTCGCCACCACGGCGGACCGAGCGGTCGAGGGCGTCGCCAGGGGCGGCTACGTGGTCGTCGACGCGGACGACCCCGACGTCGTGCTCGTCGGCACCGGCACCGAGGTCGCGGTCGCCGCCGCGGCCGCCGAGCAGCTCGACGCGGCCGGCACGACGGCCCGCGTGGTCTCGCTGCCCTGCTGGAGCCGCTTCGACGCCCAGGACGCCGCGTACCGCGAGTCGGTCCTGCCGGCCGGCGTGCCGACCGTGTCGGTGGAGGCCGGCGTCACCCTCGGGTGGGACCGCTACGCCCAGGCGCACGTCGGGATCGACCGCTTCGGCGCGTCGGCGCCCGGCGGCACCGTCCTGAAGGAGCTCGGCATCACCCCCGAGCACGTCGTCGAGGTGGCCCGCGGGCTCCTCGGGTGAACCCCCGGTCGCCCACGTGAACGGCGTCCGAACGTCACCTGAGGAGCGACCGCGCCCACCGGCGCGACCGCCGACATCCGTCGGACGTGGTCGTTCTCGGTCGGGGTCCGGCCCGGTAGGTTGGCGGCATGGGACGTCTCCAGGACCTCTACACCCAGCAGGGGCAGAGCCCCTGGCTCGACAACCTCCGCCGCGACTGGCTCGCTGACGGGGAGATCCAGCGCTGGATCGACCGTGGCGTCCGGGGCATCACCTCGAACCCGTCGATCTTCCAGAAGGCGATCGAGCAGGGCGACGAGTACACCGAGCAGCTCGCGGACCTCACCCGCAGCGGCGTGTCGGTGGCCGACGCGTACTGGGACCTCGTCACCGACGACATCACGGCGGCGCTCGCGGTGCTCCGCCCGCTCTACGACTCGTCGGACGCCGGCGACGGCTACGTGTCGGTCGAGGTGGCCCCGAACCTGGCGCGCGACACCGACGGCACGATGGAGGCCGCCCGCGGGCTGTGGGACCGGATCGCCCGACCGAACCTCTACGTGAAGATCCCCGGCACCGCCGAGGGCGTCCCGGCCATCCGCCAGATGCTGTCGGAGGGCCGGAACATCAACGTGACGCTGATCTTCAGCCTCCCCCGGTACGCGGACGTGATCGAGGCCTACATCTCCGGGCTCGAGGCGGCGGCCGAGGCGGGCCACGACCTCGCCCGCATCTCGTCGGTGGCGAGCTTCTTCATCAGCCGCGTGGACACGGAGGTGGACCGCCGGCTCGAGGCCGACGGCTCCGATGCCGCGCTGGCGCTCCGCGGCAAGGCGGCGGTGGCGCAGGGCAGGCTCGCCTACGCGATGGCGATGGAGGCGTTCACCGGCGACCGCTGGGACGCGCTCGCCTCGGAGGGCGCCCGGCCGCAGCGGCCGCTGTGGGCGTCGACGTCCACCAAGAACGCGGCCTACCCCGACACGCTCTACGTCGACTCGCTCATCGGGCCGCACACGGTGAACACGATCCCCGACGCCACGCTCGAGGCCTTCGACGACCACGGCACGGTCGCCCGCACCGTCGACGCGGACGTCGAGGCCACGACGGCGACCTGGGCGGCGATCGGCGAGCACGTGGACATGGACGACGTCGCCAACGTGCTCGAGGGCGAGGGCGTCACGGCGTTCGAGAAGAGCTTCGACGAGCTCCTGGGCGTGCTCGACCACCGGGCCGCCGAGTTCCGCTGACCCACCCCGGCGCGCACGCACCACGCTCCGTCCGTCGACCGTCCTGCTCTCCGCGCCCCTCGACGAGCAGCACGGTCGGGTGTTCGGGTTCGGATCCTGAACCTACTTGGTTCGGGATCTGAACCGAGGTAGCGTGCGCCGCCGTGGGACTCCCGGCCGAGCACCTGCACGACGAGCTGGACGACGGACCCGGGTGCTCGATCGCCCGGGCGCTGGACATCGTCGGCGACCGCTGGACGATCCTGATCCTGCGCGACGCGTTCCGCGGCCTCCGCCGCTTCGACGAGTTCCGCCGGGACCTGGACATCCCCCGTGCCGTCCTCGCCGACCGGCTGCGCAAGCTCGTGGACGCCGGCGTGATGGCGAAGCGCCGCTACCAGGACCACCCGCCCCGGGACGAGTACCGCCTCACCAGCATGGGGCTCCAGCTCTCCCCGATCCTCGTCAGCCTCATGCAGTGGGGCGACCGCTGGCTGTCGGGCCCCGACGGGCCGCCGACCCTGCTCGTCCACGAGCCGTGCGGCACCGAGATCGACCTCGGCTTCCACTGCCGGACCTGCGACGAGGACTTCACGCCCACGGACATCGCCAGCCGGCCGGGTCCCGGCCGCTGAGCGACCTCGCACCACCCCGACCCCGTGCCCGACGGTCGCGACCTCCCCCCGACCTCCTTGACCCCCCGAGAGGATCCCCGCGTGGACGAGCTGAACGATCTCCTGGCGCTGCCGCTCGACGACCTCATGGCCCGCGCCCGGGCGGTGCGCGACGCCACCTGGGGCTCCCGCGTCACCTTCTCGCCGAAGGTCTTCATCCCGCTCACGATGCTGTGCCAGGACCGCTGCGGCTACTGCACGTTCGCCCAGCCCCCGGCCCGGCTCGAGTCGCCGTACCTCTCCCCCGAGGACGTCCTCCGCATCGCCCGGGCCGGCGCCCGCCGCGGGTGCCACGAGGCGCTGTTCACCCTCGGCGAGAACCCCGAGGCCCGCTACCCGGCAGCGCGCGACTGGCTCGCGGAGCACGGGTACGCGTCGACCGTCGACTACCTCGCCGCGATGTGCCGGCTGGTGCTCGACGAGACCGGCCTGCTGCCGCACGCGAACGCCGGCGCGCTGTCGCACGACCAGCTCGCGCTCCTGCGCACCGTCGCGCCGTCGCAGGGGATGATGGTCGAGTCGCTCGAGCCCGACCTCGCCGCCCACCGCGGGTCGCCCGACAAGGCGCCCGAACGGCGCCTCGCCACGCTCGAGGCGGCCGGCGCTCTGTCGATCCCCTTCACCACGGGGATCCTCGTCGGCATCGGCGAGTCGCGCCGCTCCCGTGCCGAGGCGCTCGCCGCCATCGCGGACTCGCACCGGCGCCACGGCCACGTGCAGGAGGTGATCGTCCAGAACTTCCTGCCGAAGGACGGCACGGCGATGCACCTCGCGCCGCCGTGCCCGGAGGACGAGTACCTCGAGGCGATCGCCCTCGCCCGCCTCATCCTGCCGACCGACGTGCACCTGCAGGCGCCGCCGAACCTCTCCGACGACTTCGGCGTCCTGCTCGACGCCGGCATCGACGACTGGGGCGGCGTGTCGCCCGTGACAGCCGACCACGTGAACCCCGAGCGGCCCTGGCCGGCGCTCGACCGCCTCCGCCAGGTCACCGAGGACCGCGGCCGGGCGCTCGCCCCCCGCCTCACGATCTACCCCGAGCTCGCCCTCGACCCCGACCGCTGGTTGGACGAGGCGCTGCGCTTCCCGGTCCTCGACCGCTCCGACGCCGAGGGCGTCGGCCGTGACGACCCCGGTGCGGTGTTCCCGCAGAAGGTCGGCGAGATCACCGCCGTCGGCGACGGCGCCGAGGTGACGCTCGTGGGGCAGCGGTCGACGGCCTGGTACTCGGGCGCAGGCGTCCAGCCGACCGTGCTCGTCCCGGCCGGCTCCGACCGCGTCACCGGCCGGGTCGCCGAGGTCCTGGACGGCGTGCGCGCCGGCGAGGAGGTCGGCGAGGACGAGATCGTGGCGCTGTTCTCCGCACGCGGACCCGAGGTCGCCGCCGTGGCCGCCCTCGCCGACGAGCTGCGCCGGGAGATCGTCGGCGACACCGTCACCTACGTCCGCAACCGGAACATCAACTACACGAACGTCTGCACCTTCAAGTGCCGCTTCTGCGGGTTCTCCAAGGGCCCGCTGAGCCTGAACCTGCGGGGCAAGCCGTACCTCCTCACGCTGGACGACATCGCCGAGCGCGTGCGGGAGGCGTGGGACCTCGGCGCCACCGAGGTGTGCCTGCAGGGCGGCATCCACCCCGACTTCGACGGCGACTACTACCTCGACGTGTGCCGGGCGGTGAAGGACGCGGCGCCCGACATCCACGTCCACGGCTTCACCGCGCTCGAGGTGACGGAGGGTGCCAAGCGGCTCGGCGAGCCGCTCGACGAGTACCTCCGCCGCCTGGTGGACGCGGGTCTCCGCACGCTGCCGGGCACGGCCGCCGAGATCCTCGACGACGACGTCCGCGCCGTCCTGTGCCCCGACAAGATCGACACCGAGGAGTGGCTCCACGCGCACCGCACCGCCCACTCGGTCGGGCTGCGCAGCAACGTCACGATCATGTTCGGCGCCGTCGAGCAGCCGCGCAGCTGGGCCCGCCACCTGCTGCTCACCCGGGAGCTGCAGCGTGAGACCGGCGGGTTCACCGAGTTCGTCGGGCTGCCGTTCGTGCACATGGCGGCCCCCATCTACCTGCAGCACCGCGCCCGGCGGGGCCCGACGTTCCGTGAGGTCGTCCTCATGCACGCCGTGGCGCGGATCGCCTACCGCGGCGACATCGACCACGTGCAGGCGTCGTGGGTGAAGCTCGGGCTGCCGGGCGTGCGCCAGCTGCTGCAGGCGGGCGTCGACGACCTCGGCGGCACGCTGATGGACGAGAACATCAGCCGCGCCGCGGGCGCCCAGCACGGCACGGGGGTCGACGAGGCGGACTTCCGGGCGCTGCTCGAGCCGCTCGGCCGCACGCTCGCCCAGCGCACGACCCTCTACGGGACGGTCGACCCGGTCCCGGCCTGACAGGCCGCCGTCGACAGCAGCACCGTCGGCTGGAGCGGCGTCGCCGGGTTCACGGGCGAGCTCTGCTGGCACGAGCCGTCGGGCCAGCGGAAGACGAGCGGCCCGCTGTACCCCGCCGGCACCGTGAGCACGGTCACCGGTTGGCCGTTCGTGTCGGTCTGACCGAGGTCGGGCGTGCGCGGCTCGATGGTGGCCGTCCCCGCGGTCACCGTGGCGGCGTCGGGCGAGCGGCCGCCGGCGGCACCGCCGACCATCGCGACGTAGCCCGTTCGGGGCGCGGGCACGTCCGCGTTCACCCGGAACTGGGCGGACTCGCCCGTCCCGTTGCACCGGGTGAGCTCCACCTGGATCAGCGGCTGGCCGACCTTCGCGTAGCGGTTGACGACCTGGATCGGCGTGCCGGTCGGCGTGCACGGCACGTCGGTGTCGGGGGTGGTCACGACGTCGCTCCCCCAGACCACGTTGGCCCGCACGCCGGTCGGCGCCGCACCCGGCGTGGGGTCGGTCCAGTTGATCGTGAGCGTGAGGTTCGACCCGGCCGTGCCGGCGACGGCGTAGCTCGAGACCGTGATGGCCTGGATCGGCGGCACCGTGGTCGTGGGGATCGTCGTGGTCGTGGGCGGCAACGTGATCGGCGCGGGCTTCGCCGTGGTCGTCGGCGCCACCGTGGTGACGGGCGCCAGCGTCGTCGGCGGTGCGGTGACCAGGGGCAACGTGCTCGTGGTCGCCGTCGTGGTGGTGGTCCGGTCGCCGTCGGCCACCACGTCGTCGGGGTCGTTCCGCGGGATGAGCACCACGGCGAGCGCGATGACCGCGATCGCGGCCGCGCCGCCGAGCACCGCCCGGCGGGTGCGCACGCGGCGGCGGGCGCGGAGGTCGACGACCTGGCGCGCCGTGGTGAGGTCGAGGCCGGTCACCGCGAGCCCGGCGACGACGGCGCCCGTCGACGGCAGCACCCCCCGGTCGGGGCCCGGCTCGTCGGGCGACGCGTCCTCCGGCGCGGTGGGCGGCGTCGTGGTGGTCACGCGACGTCCTCCGCGGGGACGTCGAGCGCACCCGCCCGACCACCGTCGACGCGGCGGCCGTCGGCCAGGTGCTGGCCGATGCGCGCGAGCGAGCGCTCGACGTCGTGCGACGTCATGCCGAGCAGCGCAGCGGCGTGGCGCGGGGTGAGCCCGGCGCCGAGGGTCACGAGCCCGACGCGCCGGTCACGTCGGCGCATCGTCACGAGCGCGCCGTGGAGCTCGGCGAGCGGCAACCCCTGCCGACCCCACTCGCTCCCGACGCCGTCGTCGAGCAGGTCGTCGGGCAGGAGGTCCTCGGCCTTGGCGCCCTCGGGCAGCGCCACCCGCCCGGGGTGCCCGAGCAGGCGGGCCAGGGTGAGGTCGGCGGTCCACGACATGATCCGGCGGAGCGCGGCGTCGGTGTCGGACAGGCGCTGCACCTTCGCCCGGGTCAGGGCCTCGGTGGCCACCTCACCCGACATCGCCGTGGAGCCCACGGCGGCCACCTGGTCGCGGTCGAGGGCCCGCTGGGCGAGCCCGACGGACGCCGGGTAGGCGCGGGCGAACAGGAGGTCGAACCCGCCCGGTCGAGGCGCGTCCATCCGCACGTCGTCGACGTCGTCGGCTGCTGCGTCGCCGGTCCCGGCGCGGGATCGCATGGCCCTGCTCCAGCGGTGGACTCTCCCCCGGTGATTGTTCCACGAAGGCGGTCGGATGCGGTGCACCGCACCGGTACCGTGAGCGCGGATGGGCGAACGGCGACCCCGCTACCGGACCGGCGACGAGACGATCGACGAGCGGATCGAGGAGCTGCTCTCGAGCGCCGGGATCGAGTCCGACCACGACCTCGTGTTCGAGCTCGTGACGAGCGCGCTGCGGATGGGCCGAGAGGGCGTCGACCGAGGCGACCTCAAGATCGCCAACTCCACGCTCAAGGAGATGCGCTTCGCGTTCCACGTGTTCGACCCGTACCGGGCCGTGCGCAAGGTCGCCATCTTCGGTTCGGCACGCACCCGCGCCGACGAGCCGGCGTTCACCTCGGCCCGCCACGTCGGTCGGCGGATCGCCGAGGAGGGGTGGATGGTGATCACGGGCGGCGGCCCCGGGATCATGACGGCCGGGATCGAGGGCGCGGGGAGCGACAACAGCTTCGCCGTGAACATCGTCCTCCCGTTCGAGCCGGCCGGGGGCGGCGCGCTCGTCGGCGACGGCAAGGTCGTGAACTTCCGCTACTTCTTCAACCGGAAGCTGACGTTCATGAAGGAGGCCTCCGCCTACGTGCTGTTCCCCGGCGGCTTCGGCACGATGGACGAGGCGTTCGAGCTCCTGACGCTCCTCCAGACGGGGCGCGAGCTGCCGTCGCCCGTGGTGCTGTTCGAGCCCGAGGGCGACGCGTACTGGCGGAGCTTCCGGCACTTCCTGGAGGTCGAGCTCCTCGACGCGGGGCTGATCGCCCGGGACGACCTCGACCTGTTCCACATCACGTCGGACGTGGAGGACGCCGTCGAGTACCTCACGCGCTTCTACCGCGTGTTCCACTCGATGCGGTACGTCGGCGGGCGGCTGGTGCTGCGGCTCGAGCACCCGATCAGCGACGAGGACCTCCGGCACCTCAACGACCAGTTCGGCGACATCGTGTCCACCGGTGAGATCGAGCGGTGCGAGCCGGCGTCGGTCGAGGTGGCCGACGACGACGCGCTCGACAAGAGCCGCATCCGGTTCCGCTTCATCAACAACCGGTACGCCCGCCTGCACGCGCTGATCCGCACGGTCAACACGCTCGACCCGAGCTGACCGCGCCCGGCACTCCACCGCTCTGTGATGCACCACGGGGTCGAACGCCCCGGTCGCGCATCACGGAGCTCGTCGGGGGCCGCTCGGCTGCGGGCGGTCAGGTGTCGAGGCCGGGCAGCCCGTCGATGCTGGTGGCGTTCTTGAGCGCCCGGTACCCGCGCAGTTCGTCGTCGGACCGGGACCCCGCCCAGTCCCGGAGCCGGGTCCGGTCCTCGCGGAAGTCCATCAGGGGCACCGAGTAGCCGCAGGAGTCCGAGATGCGCTCCGGTTCCACGACGATGATCGCCCGCGCGCCGCGCTCCTCCGGGAAGCTGCCCGACAGCTCGGCGTACGCAGCGTCGTCCGGGAGGAGGACGATGCCGCGACCGTGGACCCGCACGATCCTCGGCGGTCCGTCGAAGGCGCACCACATGAGGGTGATCCGGCCGTTCTCGCGCAGGTGGGCGATCGTCTCCACGCCGCTGCCGGTCAGGTCGAGGTAGGCGCAGCGGCCGTCGGGCAGCACCTGGACGGTCCCGTCCATGCCCTTCGGTGACACGTTGACGTGGCCGTCGCCGGCGCTCGGCGCCGTGGCGACGAAGCACACGTGCTGGCGGCCGATCCACTCGCGGATGGCGTCGTCGAGGTGGTCGTGGACCCGGCCCATGGGGCGACGGTACCGACGCGGCGGCCGGGACGGGAACGGACTTCCGTCACCTCAGGGCGAGTCGTCGGGCTCCTCGAGGAGGTGGACCGCCTTCTCCACGGCGCGGCGGGCCCGCGTCAACCGCTTCTCGTCGACCGGCAGCTCGTGCCCGCCGGCGTCGATCGACTCCCGCAGCCGAACGATCGCGAGGTCGGCCAGCTCCTCCGCGATCGCCTCCAGCCGCCCGCGGATCTCGTCGAACTCACCTGCCATCGTGCACCCTCCTGCGGCGCTCGCTCCCGGCCGCTCCGGCGGCGATCCGATCGTCCACGACCTGCACCGGGTGCCGGACGCGCAGCCCGGCCGCCTGGAGGTGCAGCGCGCACCCCGGGTTCGCCGACGCCACCACCGGCGCGCCCGACCGCTCGACCGCGGCCAGCTTCCGGTCCCGCACCGCGGCCGCCTCCTCGGGGCGCAGCAGCGCGTAGGACCCGCCCGCCCCGCAGCAGAGGCCCTCGTCGTCGAGCTCCACCACCCGGGCGTACGGCGCCAGCAGCCGACGCACCGCGAGGTGGGCCCGCTGCGCGTGGCGCAGGTGGCACGGGTCCTGGACGGCGACGACGGGACCGGGACCGTCGACCTCCGGGAGGAGCTCCACGCGGTCGGCCAGCAACTCCGACACGTCCTGCACGCGCGCCGCGAAGCGGCGGGCCTCGTCCGTGCCGAGCAGGTGGCCGGCATCCTTCAGCGCGGCGCCGCAGCCGGCGGCGTCGACGAGCACGGGCACGTCGGGCGGCAGGGACCGGATCAGGTGCCCGAGCTGGCGGCGAGCGACGTCGGTCAGACCGGCGTGGACCGCGAGCGCGCCGCAGCATCCCGCGGACGGGACGAGCGCGACGCCGACCCCGGATGCGGTCAGCACGCGCACCGCGGCCGCGTGCACGTCCCGTTGCACGGCGTCCATCACGCAACCGGTCACGAGCACGACGTCGTCGCCCGTCGGGCGCAGCGGCGGGCGGCGGAGGGGCAGGCGCGGCAGGTTCCGGCGTCGCAGCGCCGCGCCGAGGC
>JAEVZA010000149.1 GCA_023392475.1 Actinomycetes bacterium
CCCCCGGAGCAGGCGGCGAGGCCGGCCGCCGCGGCGGCACCGGCTCCGGCGGCGAGCAGCTGGCGTCGCGTGAGCCCGGTCATGACCGATCCAGTCTGCCAGCCGGTCGCGGAGCGGACGCGGCGGCGCCCGCGCTCACCACCGGGACCGCGACTCCTCGGCGAAGCCGATCGCGTGGGGGAGCGTGAGCTCCTCGCCCTCGTCGGTGACGAGGGTCCCCGACCACGCGCCGAACACCTGGTGGACCTCGGTGCCGAGCACGACCGCCTCGACGCGGGTGTGCTTGTCGAACCGGGGGACGAGCCGCAGGTCGAGCCGACCGCCGGGGTCCACGACCCGCCACGGCTTCATCGGCCGGGACCAGTCGTAGTCCCACTCGAGCTCCCGGCCGAGCTTGTGCAGGCGGCCGTCGACGATGATCCCGTTCTCGGTGGCACCCGTCCCGGCCGTCCACCTCCCGCCGACCTGGATGCCGACCACGCGGTCGTCCGTCGTCCGCCCGGCGCCGCCACCCCAGTTCCACCGGGTGCGGTACGGCCAGCGCCCGCGGCCGACGTCGAGGACGCCCCACGCCTCGTCGGGACCGTCGCCGCCGATGACGACGCGCTCCTCGCCGATGCGCAGGACCCCGCGCGCCGGGCGGGCCTGGTGCTTCGAGGTGAACTGGAAGCGCCGCTCCGACCACGGGATCACGACGTTGAGCGACTCGTGGCCGGGCGGCTGCGAGACGAGGACGTCGAGGGAGGCGGGCTCGCCGTCGGCCTCCGTCCAGGCGGCCACGAGGTGGGTCCCGCGCGCGTCGTCGGTCAGCTCCATCGTCACGGCGGGGGAGCGGAACCGGAGGGGTGCGGTGCCCGGTCGGTCGGGCAGGTCGACCCCGCGGGACCCCGGCACGCTGCGGGCGTGGCCGCCGGTGCGGCCCGTCCGCAGGTCGGCCCACCACACGTCGGTGATCGAGAGGTAGTCGACGTCGGCGTAGGTCAGCGACAGCGCGTGCGTGGGGGTGAGCACGCCCCAGTAGTCCCACCGCTTGGTGCGGCCCCACCCACCGGACAGGTTCGCCCGGTGCAGCGGCCGGCGGGACCAACCGCGGGCGTCGGGGTTCAGCGTCCGCCCGTCGGGGAGGCAGAGGTCCACCTCGTGCGTCATCTCGGGCTCGTGCGTCGGCTCCACCCGGTCGGTCCCGGTCGTGGCGGTCACGTGCAGAGTCAAGCACCCTCGGCGTCGCGGACGACAGCACGCCGGCGGCGCAGGCGCACCCACCACACGACGCCGCTCGAGACGGCCGCGACGCCGACGAGCGCGGCCGCCACGAGCCGTGCCGCGCTGGGGCTGCCGATGCGCTGCGGCACCCCGTCGTGGAAGTCGACCCCGTCCAGGTAGAGGTGCCGGGCCGCGCCCGCCCGCCCCGTCTCGCCCCGGGACCAGGCGTGGAACACCATCCAGATCCGGTCGAGGGCGGTGAAGAACTCCTGGCCGCCCGGCCCCTTGGCGAACGGCGTGGACGACATCCAGGGCTCGCCGCGGCTGCGGTCGGCGCACGGCCCGGTGATCGAGCGGCAGTCCGCGTAGCCGATCCCGTAGTCGACCGAGTCCCAGGAGTTGCCGGAGTAGAAGAGCAGGTGGTGGCTGCCGTCGATGACCATCGACGGTCCCTCGATCAGGCCCGCCTGCCACGGTGCGTCGGCGGTGAGCAGCTTCGTCGGCGTCCCCACGACCGAGAGCCCGTCCTCGGCCAGGCGCTGCGACCACAGGGCGGTCGGCAGCCCGCAGCAGTTGCCGTCGCTCTTGTAGAGGAGCCAGTCGGTGCCGTCGAGGTCGGTCACCAGGCTCGGGTCGATCGAGCCGCCGAGGTCGCGCTGGCACACCATCGGCCCCGTCGAGTCGTCGACGAACGGACCCGTCGGCTCGTCGGACACGGCCCGCGAGATGCACTGCGTCGTCGTCCCGGCGAGCCGCGTCGAGTAGTAGAGGACGAAGTGCCCGCCACGTCCGAGCACCGCCGGCGCCCACACGAAGCCCGGGACCGTCCAGGAGGGGAGGTGCGGGAAGGCCTCGCGCAGCGACGTCGCGCTGCCGCCGTCCACGACGATCACCGGGAGGTTCGCCTCGGGGGTGTTGGTGGCGTAGGCGTAGAGGACGTCGCCCACCCGCAGCACGTACGGGTCGGCGAAGTCGCCCCGGTAGATCGGCAGGCCGAACAGGAGGCCGGCGGCGGGCGACAGCGTCGCCTCGCTCCCGCCCTGCGTCCGTGCGACGACGTCGGGGTCCGTGTCGGGGAGCTGGCCCGGGCGGACGCCGGTGTCGCCCCCGGCGGCGCACGCCGCCGCCAGACCGAGCACGAGCAGCGGCGCGGCGATCGACGTCCACGACGTCCGGCCGGCTCGCCGCCGCGCCGCGCGCCGTCCTCGACCTCCGATCCGCATCGGGGGAGTCTGCCCGGCACCGCCGGCGATGCGGCGTGACCGACGTCTCGGACAAACTAGTTAGCACGGCTAATTAGCGTTGCTACACTGTTGGGGTGCCCGAGACCCCCGCTCCCACCACCCGACCCGCTGCCGCCGTCGGCGCAGCTGCGGCCGTGGACCCCGGCGCGGCGGTCGACGACGTGGCGGTCCGGCTCCAGATGACCACCACCCGCCTGTCCCGGCGCCTGCGCCAGGAGGCCGGGGCCCGGCTGACCCCCAGCCAGCTCTCGGTCATGGCCTCGATCCACCGCAACGGCCCGATCACCCTCGGGGCCCTCGCCGAGTGCGAGCGGGTGGCTCCCCCCACGATCACGCGCGTGGTCGCCAAGCTCGAGGCCGACGGGCTCGTCGAGCGGCGCTCCGACCCCGACGACCGCCGCGTCTCGCGCGTCGTCACCACGCCGCAGGGGGCGGAGCTGATCACCGACTCGCGGGCGCGCAAGGTGGCCTGGCTCGGCGAGCGGCTCGACCAGCTGTCGGCGCGCGACCGCGCCCGCATCGACGCGGCACTCGACGCGCTCGAGCGACTGGTGGACCTGCCGTGACCCGCCTCCGCATGTTCGGGAGCGAGACCTTCGCGTCGATGCGCAACCGGAACTTCCGGTTGTTCTTCGCCGGCCAGGGGATCTCGCAGGTCGGCAACTGGATGACGCTCGTCGCCCAGTCGCTGCTCGTGCTCAAGCTCACCGACTCGGGCGTGGCGCTCGGGCTGCTCGCCGCCGCCCAGTTCGGTCCGGTGCTGCTCATCGGACCCTGGGCCGGCCTCGTCGCCGACCGCTCGGACAAGCGCAAGCTGCTGCTGATCGTCCAGGCGCTGGCGATGGTCCAGTCGTTCCTGCTGGCGCTCGTCGCGTTCGCCGGTGCACCGGTGTGGACCGTCTACGCCGTCGCGCTGTTCGGCGGGGTCACGGTGGCGTTCGACAACCCGGCCCGCCGGGCGTTCGTGGTCGAGATGGTGCCCGAGGAGGACGTGCCCAACGCCGTCAGCCTGAACAGCGCCCTGATGACCTCGTCCCGAGTGGTCGGACCGGCCCTGGCCGGCCTCGTCATCGCCACCGCCGGCTTCGGCTGGGCGTTCCTCGGCGACGCGATCTCGTACATCGCCGTGCTGATCTCGCTCTGGTGCATCCGCCCGTCGGAGCTGCGGCGCAGCCCGGTTACGGAACGGGCGAAGGGCCAGGTGCGTGCGGGCCTCCGCTACGTGCGGAGCGTGCCGCAGCTGTTCGTGCCGCTCGTGATGATGGGCGTCGTCGGCACGCTCGCCTACAACTTCGGCACGGTCATGCCGCTCTACGTCACCAGGGACCTCGGCGGCTCGGACATGCTCTTCACGGTCGTCTTCTCGATCATCAGCGTCGGGTCGCTCGTCGGGGCGCTCGCCGCCGCCCGCCGCTCGGTGGTCACCGTCCGCACCGTGGCGATGGCCTCGCTCGGGTTCGGCATCACGATGCTGGCGCTGGCGCTCGCCCCCGGGATCGGCTGGGCCGTCCCGGCCGCGCTCCTGGTGGGCGTCACGTCGATCGGCTTCCTCGTCTCGTCCACGGCCATCGTGCAGCTCGAGGCGGCGCCGCAGATGCGGGGCCGGGTGCTCGCCCTCCAGGCGATGCTGTTCCTCGGGAGCACGCCGATCGGCGGTCCGATCGTCGGCTGGGTCGCCCAGAACTACGGCGCCCGGTGGTCGATCGCCCTGGGCGCGGTGGCCTGCCTCGGCGCCGCCGCGTGGGGCCTCGCCGCCGTGCGCGACGCCGATCCCGACGCCGTCGACCGCCCGGCCCACCCGACCGCCGAACCCGGTCCCGACGGCCGGCCGGTCGCGGCCTGAGCGCCGGGCCGTGTCGGTCATCCCGGGCAGCCACGCCGACCTCCTCCGTGCCGTCACGCTGATCAACGTCGCCACCGTGGGACCCGACGGCGGGCCGCAGGTGGACCCCGTGTGGTTCGAGTGGGACGGCACCCACCTGAACATCAGCCAGACGACCTCGCGGCAGAAGTACCACAACGTCCGCCGCGAGCCGCGGGTGGCGGTGTCGATCATCGACCCGGGCAACTCGCACCGGTACCTCGAGATCCGCGGCACGGTCGTGTCGATCGATCCCGACGAGGACGGCACGTTCGTCGACGGCCTCGCCCGTCGCTACCTCGGCGTCGAGCGCTTCCCGATGCACGAGCCGGGCGACGAGCGGGTCATCATCCGCATCCGGCCCGACCGGGTCTCCCAGGGCGGCTGAGGCGCGGCGCGACCGGGTCCTAGCCTGGTCCGCATGGCCGAGCCGACGAGCGACGCCGCGCTGGCGCTGCCGCACCCCGCGCTCCGGCCGTTCGTCGCGGCGTACCACGGCTACCGGATGCACGGCTACGAGCCCGGGGTGCACGCCGGCCTGCCGTCCAGGACCGTCACGCTCGTCATCAGCCTCGACGACCCGGTCGACATGTGCCGGATGGCCGACCCGGGCCAGGTGCCCGGCGCGTTCCAGGCCCTGATCGGTGGCCTGCACGACCGCCCGGTCGGCATCCGCCACGACGGCGACCAGCACGGCCTCCAGCTCGACGTGACGCCGCTCGGCGCTCGGGCGCTGCTCGGCATGCCGGCCGCGGCGCTCGCCGCCCAGGTGGTCGAGCTCTCCGAGGTGGCGGGCCCGGGCGCGGCCTCCTTGCCCGACCGCCTCCGCTCGCTGCCCGACTGGCCGGCGCGCTTCGCCGAGCTGGACCGGGTGCTCCTGTCCTGGCGACGGGAGGGCACGCCGCCCGCCGACGAGGTGCTGGAGGCCTGGCGGGTCCTCGCCGAGCGCCACGGCGCGGTCGGCGTGGCCGAGCTCGCCGACCGGGTCGGCTGGTCCCGGCGCCACCTCGGCGGCCGGTTCCGCGACGAGTTCGGGCTCAGCCCGAAGGTCGCCGGCCGGGTCATGCGGTTCGAGCGGGCCCGGCGCCTGCTCGTCGCTGACACGTCCTCAGGGTTGGCGGACGTGGCGGCGACCGCCGGGTACGCCGACCAGGCGCACCTCACCCGGGAGTGGCGACGGCTCGCCGGCTCCACGCCGTCCGCGTGGCGGCGCGGCGAGGAGCTCCCGTTCGTTCAAGACCCGGACGCCCTCCTGGCGCGACCGTGAGGGCATGAGCGAACCACGGATCCCACCTCCGACCATCTGGCCCGGACTCGTCTACGACGACGCGCCCGCGGCCATCCGCTGGCTCTGCGACACCTTCGGCTTCGTCGAGGTGATCGTGGTGCCGGGCGACGACCCGGGCGTCGTCGAGCACTCGGAGCTGGCGTGGCCCGAGGGCGGCGGCGTGATGGCCGGGAGCTCGGGCCGCGGCGGCAACGAGTTCTCCCAGCGCCCCACCGGTGCGAGCTCCTGCTACGTGGTCACGGAGCGGCCCGACGAGCTGTTCGAGCGCGCCACCGCGGCGGGCGCCCCCGTGGTGCGGGAGCTCCGCGACGAGGACTACGGCTCGCGCGGGTTCAGCGTGCGCGACCCCGAGGGCAACATCTGGAGCTTCGGCACCTACCGCGGCGAGGCCGTGCCCGGCTGAGCGGTCGTCGTCAGCCGGTCGGCACGACGGCCGACCGGCGGTCCGCCTCGCAGGCGGACCGGGCGGAGCAGCCCTTGAGGTGGTCGTTGACCAGCCCGAGGGACTGCATGGCCGCGTACGCCGTGGTGGGTCCGACGAACCGGAACCCGAAGCGCTTCAGCTCCTTCGACAGGGCGGTGGACGCCTCGGTGCGGGCTGCCAGCTCCGACAGGTCCTGCGGGACCGGGCGGCCCCGGCGCTTCGGCTCGAACGACCACACCAGCGCGGCCAGCGACCCGTGGGCCTCCTGCACCCGGAGCACGGCGGAGGCGTTGGCGACGGCCGCCTCGATCTTGCCGCGGTGGCGCACGATGCCCGCGTCCCCGAGCAGGCGCTCGACGTCGGCCGGGCCGTACCCGGCCACCACGGCGGGGTCGAAGCCGTCGAAGGCGGCGCGGAAGTTGCTCCGCTTGCGGAGGATCGTGAGCCACGACAGGCCGGACTGGAAGCCCTCCAGCACCAGCTTCTCGTACAGGCGGACGTCGTCCACCACGGGCCGCCCCCACTCGTCGTCGTGGTACGCGACGTAGTCCTCGGTTCCGATGCACCAACCGCAGCGGCGCCGGCCGTCGGGTCCCCGCACCACGCCCGTCTCCATCTGAACTCCCAACTGCACGTCGCGCTCCTCCTGTGGCGGCCGGCGCCGGGCGGCGCATGACTCGGCCGGGTGTGCAGGGGGAAGCTGTCCTGGTGGGACCCTAGACAGGGGGTCCGACACCGGACGACGGAGGAGCGGCGTGGCACGCGGAGAACGGGCGGCACGGCGGTGACGTCGTGAGGGAGGGCCGGGCGTCCGCCACGGCGCAGCGCGTCGCCGCGCAGCGCCTCACGTTCGAGCGGGAGCCGAGCCCCGACGGCGACCCGGTGGCCGACGAGCGCCTGTCGCGCGACGTCGCCGGCGAGGCGGCGGTCCGGCCCGGGGCGCCGATGGGCAGGTACCTCGCCGCCCGCACGACGTTCTTCGACCGGGTCGTGGTGCGTGCCCTCGACGCCGGGGTGCGCCAGGTCGTCGTGGCCGCCGCGGGCTACGACGGGCGCGCCTTCCGGTACGCGCGACCGGGTGTCCGCTGGTTCGAGGTAGACCACCCGAGCACCCAGGAGGACAAGCTCGAGCGGGTCGGGCGGCTCGGCCTGGACGCCACGGCGATCTCCTACGTCGGGGCCGACTTCACCGTCGACGACGTGGCACCCGGGCTCGCCGCCGCCGGGCAGGACGCCGGATCGCCCACGCTCTTCCTGTGCGAGGGGGTCGCGGTCTACCTCGACGACGAGGTGCTGCGCTCGCTGCTCGCCTCCCTGCGCGCCCGTGCCGCGGCGGGCAGCCGCCTCGCCATCAGCCTCTCCGTGTCCGCGGGCGTGGCCGGGCTCGCCGAGCGACGCCGGCGCTTCGAGGCGGCGGTCGCCGCCCTCGGCGAGCCGACGCGCAGCACGCTCACCGTCGAGGGAGCGGCCGAGCTCCTCCGGACGACGGGCTGGCGGGAGGTGGTGCGGCCGGCGGCCGACCCGGCGTCGGACGCGGCGTCGCGTGCCCGCACCGCGGGCCTCGTGGTGCTCGAGCCGTCCTGACGGCGCCCGGTGCCGCTCAGGTCGTCGCGGGGGCGCCGGGGTTGGGCGGAGCCGACCGGTGCGGGAAGCCGACCCGCACCGCCACGCCCGGCGACCAGTGCACGATCGGTGGCGTCGAGGGCGCGGGGAGTCCGGCGGCGACGAGGAGCCCGGTGTCGACGTGCAGCGCCCGTGCCCGCCGCAGGGGCCACGGATCGTGCTCGGCGAGCGCGTGGCCGAGCTTGCGCCGGCCCTGGAAGTAGAGGCGGTACCGGGCCGTGAGCCAGTGGTCGAGGTCGCCGAGCTCGTCGGGCTCGTAGGCCGGGCCGACCTCGACGGCCACCTGCGATCTGGCGCCCACGGGCCCCGGCCAGCGCCGCCGGCTCCGGTAGCTCACCACCGGCCCGGTGGTCGTCACGGCCATCTGCGACCAGAAGTACGGCAGGGACCACGTGCTCCGTGCGGTGCCGACCGCCGGCAACCGCGAGGCGTCGAGCGACAGGAACCACACGCCGGTCGTGCCGTCGGGGGCCCGCACGTACGTGCGGACGTTCGTCTCGGGGAACCGGGAGAGCCACGGAGCCGGGCCCCGACCGGGTGGCGTGACCGTCATCAGGAACGGGACGAGGCCCACCCACGCCGTGCCGTCCCAGGTCTCGACCTCGAGCCCGGGCGGCAGCAGGCGCTGCACGACCGACGGTTCGACCGCCCAGTGCAGGAACGTCAGGTGGTCCCAGCGATGGTCCATCGACGCGCGCACCACGCGGTGCGGGCACGCCGGACCGACGTGCCCGCGGAGCGGGGCCGCCCGGCCGACGGGTCCTGGTGGGATCTCGGTCCTCATGGGAACTATCATACATGCGTATGAATGAATCCCACCGACGTCGCAGGTCGAGCGCCCCGTCGGCGGCGTCGGCCGGGACGCGCGAGGACCTGCTGCGGGCGGCCCACACCTGCGTGCGCCGCGGCGGGCTCGCAGCGGCCACGTCCAGGCAGATCGCCGCGGAGGCAGGGGCGAACCTGGGCGCGATCACCTACCACTTCGGCTCCAAGGACGACCTGATCGCCGAGGCCCTGTTCGCGGAGATCGAGCGGCGCGTCGGGCCGGCGCTCGAGGCGTTCGACGACGACGGCGATCCCACTGCGCTGATGCTCGAGGCCGTCCAGCGCCTGCTCGGCGAGTTCGACCGGGCGAAGCAGGACACGGTCGTGTACCTCGAGGCCATGCTGATGGCGACGCGCGACGCCCGGTACCGGCGCAGCGCCCTGCGGGTCCACCGGGTCATCCGTCAGCGCCTCGCGGGGTTGATCACGCAGCTCGTCGGCGCGGGGACCGTTCCCGGGTGGGTCGATCCCGCCGCCATGTCGTCACTGATCCTCGCGGTGGCGAACGGCATCGCGCTGCAGACGCGTGTCGACCCGACCGGCCCCGACCACACGGCGATGGCCGGCCAGTTCGCGCTCCTGCTCGTCGGCGCGGCGAACCCGGGTTGAGGCCACCGCCGACCGGGCCACCGCCGACCGGGCCGCCGTCGTAGTGTCGGTCGCGGCGTCGGCGCGGAGGCGCGTTCACGCCGGGGGGTGACGATGCGCGAGCACCGGTACAGCTTCGACATGCCGCACTCGGCAGCGAGGATCTGGGCGCTGTTCCAGGACTACGACCGGTGGACGGACTACGCGCCGATGGTGCTCGAGGTGCAGGTCCTGACGCCGGGCGACGAGGACCACAACGGCCGGCTCCGGCGGGTCATCTACAAGATGCCGTTCGGGCGGCGCGGGGCCGCGCTCGAGCTGGTGTCCGACGTCGAGCCGGGGCGCGGCTACACGTACACGATGATCTCGGCGAAGCCGGGCAACGACCAGATCGGCCACGTGCGGCTGGAGCCGCTCGGACCGGACCGGACCCGATTCCACTTCGACGAGCGCTACCACCTCACGGCCGTCCCGTGGAAGTGGTTCGAGGGACCGATCTACTCGTTCATCAACAAGCAGAACGAGGACAGCATGCGCCGCGCGTCGGCGTGGCTCTCGGCTCACCCCGAGTACCGGGCGGACCTCGTCGGCGTGGCCTGATCCGTCGCCCGAGGTCAGTCGGCGGTCGCGCCGATGCGCTCCCGCGGATCCGACCGGGCCGCGGCGACGTCGTCGCGGAACGGGTTGGCGCCGAACCAGCCGGGGAACGCCCGCACCAGCGACGAGGGGCCCTCGATCTCGATCTCGCCGGAGCGCAGCGCCTCCTGCAGCGTGATCCGCCCGAGGAACCAGCGGTGCGCCGCCCGGTTGTCGGCCCGCACGAGGACGTCCACGTCGAAGCCCGGGTCGACCTGGCACACCGTGCTGCCGCCGCGGTCGAGCAGGATCCACCCGGTCGTGCCGCCGGTACCGCGGAGGTCGAACTCCACGCAGGTGCGGTCCTCGGGGATCGAGTCGACGTCGACGTACTTGTGCATGTGCCAGAGCAGCCACACCGCGTCGAGCTGGTCCTCGCTCGGGTCCTCGAACGCCCAGCGGATCGCCCACTGGCCGATCCCGAGCAGGATCGGGCTCAGGTCCTCGCCGGCCGGCGTGAGCGAGTACTCCACCTGGCGGCCGGGCCCGGCGCTGCGCTTCTGCACGATCCCCCGTGCCTGGAGCTGGCGGAGCCGCTGCGACAGCAGCGTGCGGCTGCACCGCGGCATGCCCCGGTGGATCTCGTTGAAGCCCTGGCCGCCCAAAATCAGCTCACGCAGCACGATCGGCGTCCAGCGGTCCCCGATCAGGTCGACCCCCACCGCGATCGGGCAGTACTCCCCGTACGTTCCCATCGACGGATCGTCGCGCCGGTCCAGGATCTGCACCAGTACCGATCCTGGACCAGTCCCGCATCCGTACTGGTCCGACGGCCGGCGTGGCCCCATCGTCGACCGCATGACCTCAACGACCACCATCACCCCGCCCGAGGTCGACGCGGCCCCGGGCACCCCTGACGACGACCTGCTCGAGCGCCTCGCCGCCCTCGACGCCGCCCACGACACGGACGGCACCTACGTCGGTGACGCCGTCGAGCTGCTGCGCGGGATCGGGTGGCTGGCGCTGCCCGTGCCCGCCGAGCTCGGCGGTGGCGGGCAGCCGATCCGCGGCGTGGTGGCGGCCCAGCGTCGGCTGGCATGCCGTGCCCCGAACGCGGCGCTCGTGACCTCGATGCACCACCACGTCGTGCTGACCACCTCGTGGCGGTGGCGCCACGGCGCGGCGCCCGCCGAGGGGATGCTGCGCCGCGTGGCCGACGAGGGGCTGTTCGTCGCGTCGACGGGCGGCAACGACTTCCTCTCGCCGTCGGGCCGCGCCGTGCCCGTCGACGGCGGGTACCTGGTCTCCGGGCGGAAGCGGTTCGTGAGCGGAGCGCTCTCGGCCGGGATGATCAACACCTGGGTGCTCGACGGCGCTGCGGAGGGCGAGGCGCTGGGGATGGCGATCCCGACGTCCGCGGACGGGGTGCGCGTCGTCGAGACCTGGGACGCCGTCGGGATGCGCGGCACGGGGAGCCACGACATCGAGCTGGCCGACGTCTTCGTGCCGGAGGCCGCGGTCGCCGCCCGTCGCCCGCTCGGCGTCGTGCACCCGTCGATCCAGGCCATCACGGCCCACGCCTTCCCCGTGATCCTCGCCGTCTACCTGGGCGTGGCGGACGCCGGGCGCGAGGCCACCCTGCGCCTGCTGGCCGAGCGCGGCGAGCCGTCGCCGGCGGCGCTGCGCACGACGGGGGAGATCGACCACCACCTGGCCGTCGCCGACCGGGTGCTCGACTCGCTGGTCGACGACCTCGGTGACGACGTCGCGCCGTCGGACGACGTGTTCGTCGACGTGATGCTGGCCAAGCGCGCGGTGACCGACGCGGTCCGCACGGCCGTCGACCTGATGATGGACGCCGTCGGCGGAGCCGCCTACTCGCGGCGGGTGCCGCTCGAGCGGGTGTGGCGCGACGTGCGCGCCATGTCCTTCCACCCGCTGTCGTCCGAGCAGACGCTGCAGGTGGCCGGCGCGAGGGCCCTGGGTCGGCCGCTGCTCTGACCGCCGCTCGGGCGGGTCGGGATCGCCCGGCCCGCCCGCCGTAGGCTCCGCGCCGTGGCCGACCTGAAGCCGCCGAGGGTGGTGGGCGACGAGCGCAGCACGCTCCTCGACCTCCTCTCGTACCAGCGCGAGTCGCTGGTGCGGAAGGTCGTCGGGGTGTCGGAGGCGGACGCGAGGCGCCGGTTCGTCCCCACCGACACGACGCTGCTCTGGCTCGTGAAGCACCTGCGGCGCGCCGAGGTGATGTGGGTGCTCGTGCGCTTCGCGGGTCGGGACGTGGAGGTCCCGGATGACACCGTGCTCGACGGCGACACGGTCGAGGGCGCGGTGGACGCCTACCGCTCGACGTGGGCGGACGTCGCCGAGGTGGTGGCGGGTGCGGACCTCGACGACCTCTGCGTGCAGCCCGACGGTCCGCCCACGGACCTGCGCTGGGTGCTCGCGCACCTCCTCGAGGAAACGGCGCGCCACGCCGGCCACGCCGACGTGCTGCGGGAGCTCGTCGACGGGTCGACCGGCCGGTAGCGCTCAGTCGCCGGCGACCGGTGCGGGGACGCGGTCGGTCGCGGGAACGACCGTCACCGGGATCCCGTTCACCGCGGCGTTGCCCGACGGCTCGTCGACGAACGTCCCGGGTGACAGCACGTTCGAGTTCACCCCCGCGTGCGCCCGAGCCACCGCGTTGCGGGTGCCGGGGCGGTCGTGCCCCCAGCCGTGCGGGAGCGAGACGACGCCGGGCATGACGCTGTCCGTCACCTCGACGGGGACTCGGAGCTCACCGGAGGACGAGCTCACGAGCGCCGCGTCGCCGTCGTGCAGACCGAGGCGGTCGGCGTCGTCGGGGTGCAGGTGCAGCGTGCAGCGCGGCCGGCCCTTGACCAGCACCTCGACGTTGTGCATCCACGAGTTGTTGGAGCGGAGGTCGCGGCGGTTCACGAGCACGAGCTCGTCGGCCGGCCGCTCCATCCGGCGCGCCAGCCGCGGCAGGTCGTCCGTGATGTGGGTCGGCGCGAGGACGATCCGCTGCGGTTCCGTGCGCAGGATGTCGGGGAGCATCGGGACCATGGGGCCGAGATCGATGCCGTGCGGCGACGCCTTGACCCGCTCGAGGGTGATGCCGTCGGGCACCTCGCCGTAGCGGTCGCCGAACGGTCCGGTGCGGAGCGTGAGGTCGAGCAGGCGCTCGGGACCGCCGTGGTCGTATCCCTCCCGCAGCGCGCCGCCGTCCAGGTCGTGGACCGACGCCATCACGTCGAAGAAGCCGTCGTCGATCACGGCGACGTCGACGTCCTCCGCCGGCTGCCCCGTGCACAGGACGCCGAGGCGGATCAGCACCTCCCACTCCTGCACCCGGTCCGGCTCGGGCGGGAACACGGCGTCGGACCACTTGGCCGCGCTGCCGACGGCGAAGTTCCAGATCAGGTCGTCGTGGTGGGGCTGCTCGAGCGGCGACAGCCCCGGCAGGATCACGTGGGCGTGGCGCGTCGTCTCGTTCAGCCAGTTGTCGACGCTGATCATGCAGTCGAGGCCGTCGAGCGCCTCGTCGAGGTGGTCGCCTTCGGGAGCGGAGAGCACGGGGTTGCCGGCGACCGTGATGAGGGCGCGGATCTGCCCCTCGCCAGGCGTCGCGATCTCCTCCGCGAGGCACGACACGGGCACGTGGCCGAGGATCTCCGGCGCGCCCCGCACCCGGCTGCGCCAGCGGCCGAAGTTGGCGACGCCGTGCTCCAGCTCCGGCATCGGCAGGTCAGTGACCGGCCAGGCCGACGGACGCGGGAACATGGAGCCGCCCTCGACGTCCAGGTGGCCGGTGAGGATGTTGACGACGTCCACGAGCCAGCTCGCCAGCGTCCCGAACTCCTGGTTGCAGGTGCCGATCCGGCCGTACACGACCGCCCGCGCGGTGCCGGCCAGCTGACGTGCGAGCTCCCGGATCCGTCCTGCCGGGATCCCCGTGGTCGGCGCGACGCGCTCGGGCGTCCAGTCGGCCACGAGGGTGCGCACGTCGTCGAGTCCGTCGACCCACGGCTCGGCGGCGCCGAGGTCGACGAGGTCCTCGTCGAACAGGACCTGGGCGACGGCGAGCAGCAGCGCTGCGTCGGTGCCCGGGACGATCGGCAGCCACTCGTCGGCCCGCTCGGCGGTGCCGGTGCGGCGCGGGTCGATCACGACGACGCGGCCGCCGCGCTCCCGGATGGCGGCGATCTCGCCCATCACGTCGGGACAGGCCATGAGCGAGCCCTGCGACGCGTGCGGGTTCGCGCCCATGACCACGAACAGGTCCGTCCGGCGGAGGTCCGGGACGGGGATCTTCCACATCCCGCCGTACATGAGGTGCGAGCTGACGTTCTTGGGCCACTGGTCGACGGTGCCCGGCGAGTAGATCATCGGGATCCCGGACATGCCGATGAGCACGCCGGCGTACCGGCTCAGGCTGAACCCGTGCGCGAGCGGGTTGCCGACGTAGGCCGTGACCGCGCCGATGCCGTGCTCCTCGAGCACCGGGAGCAGGAGCTCGCTGCACCGGCGGAAGGCCTCGTCCCAGGTGACCTCGCGCCACGTGTCCCCGTCGCGGACCATCGGCGAGCGCAGCCGGTCGGGGTCGTGGTGCAGGTGGCCGAGCGTCGTGCCCTTGGGGCAGACGTAGCCCTTGCTCCACACGTCGTCCCGGTCCGGCCGGATCAGCTCGACGTGCTGCGTGGTCGGATCGACGTGCACCTCCAACCCGCACATCGCCTCGCACAGCGGACAGGTCCGCAGGTGGACCTCGCGGCCGTGCTCGTCGGTCGGTCGGTCCGTCGTCGCGTCGATCGACACGTGTGCCCCCCGTGGTCGATGGCTGCCCCGTCGCCACGGTAGACGGCCGCGCCACGCCCGCGTCCGGCCCTCCCGACCCCGCCGCTCACGCCGGTTCCGGAGGTGGCGGTGTCCGGTGGGGTGGTGGCGCGGCTACAAGGGGAGGGTGGAGTGGCTCTGGATCTCGGTCGTGGCGTCGATCGTCCTGACGGTGCTGCTCAACGTGGCGCTGCGGCTGTGGCCGGGCGCGGGGGAGCGGACCGCGGAGCGCGTGGACCGCTGGGCGCGGGAGCGGCCCGCGCCGCCGGGCGACGGCGGCGTCCGGGTGGTCGTGCCGTGGAAGGCCATGGTCGTCGGCTCGCTGGTCCTCACCGTGCTGCTGAACCTGGTCCTGCTCCTGCTCCGCTGACCGATCGCCGGCTCGGGCGGGTCAGGCGGGGCCGTTGCTGACGGGCACCCACTGGGCGAGGATCCGGATCGTCGCCGGTCCGCTCGGGCGCTCGAGCAGCATGATCGAGTAGTGCACGGCCCGATCGCGGGTCTCCACCCGGAGGCTCGTCCACGTGACGCGGCCGAGCCGGGTGTCCTCGACGGTGGTCTCCTCCGGGTCCTCCTGGGGCTGGTCGGTCGTCGGCATCACGCCGCGGGCCGCGGCGACGTAGCGGTCGAACGTGCGCCCCACCGGACCGTCGACGCGGAGCACCGACGTCGCCGACCAGCCCTCGTCCGCGATCCGGACCGGCATGAGCACGGTCGAACCGGGGAGCACGACGAGGTGCGGGTGGTCGTCCGGCTCGAGCGGCTCGCCGACCTCCGGGAGCGCGGGCCAGGTCGCGGGCACCGGCGGCGGGTCCACGCCGAGCGGGGCGTCGGGGCCGGCACCCGGTTCGCCGGGGCCCCAGGCCATCGAACCGTCGTCGTGGAACGTGAAGGTGAGGAACGAGGTCGGCGACGTGTGGGGCGACGCGGGCGCGCGGGCGAGGTCGAGGGAGATGCCGCGCAGCTGGGACGGCGGCAGCGGGTCGGCGAGCGTGATCGTGCGGATGTCGCGCACCGCGCCGATCGCGGCGCACCGGTAGCGGACCGCGTCCCGCCGGCAGAACGAGGTGGAGGGAGCGTCGGGCTGCTCCAGGTCGACCTGTGGCTGCAGGACGTACCCGTTCGCCGTCGCCTGGGCGCCCAGGTCTGCGACGACCGGGCGCGGGTCCTCGGTGACGACCATGGTCGCCGCCCAGCTCCCGATCGATGAGCCATCGGGTCGCGAGGCGGGTGGCTCGAGCGGCGGGAGGGGCCCGTCGACCAGGCGTGCGCCGTCCGGGACGACGAACCCGTCGAGGAGCGGCGTGCCGGGCCCGTGCGATCCGGGTGCGAGCGGCACGGGCGCCGCGGGCGACGGGGCCGCGTCGTCGTCGGTGGCGGTGCAGCCGGCGACGAGCGCCGCGGACGCGAACACCAGGCACGCGGGCCGTCCCCATCCCTTCCTCATGCGCTCCAGTGTGTCGTCCGCCGGCCCGGAAGGGACCGCGCCGAGGGTGGGCGTCGGAGCGGCGCAGCGCACCGGTCGCGCCTTCCGAGCCCTGGATCTGCGGTTTCGGCGTACCGGATGGTCGGATCACGACCACGACGTACGCCGAAACCAGAAGCGGGAGGGTCGGCGGCAGCGGCGAGCTCGGCCCGGGCTCGGATCAGCCGAGGACGTCGGACGAGTCCTCGACGGTGTAGTCGCCGGGTTCGCCCTTCGCGTCGAGCTGGGCGCGGAGCCACTGGTTCGTGCAGATCGCCGGCTTGTCGGGCACCGCCGAGCCGCCGCACTTGATCTTCACGCCGCCGCCGGCGGGCAGGTCGGTCTCCGGCATCGAGCGGATGGTCTCGGCCGCGGTCGACGCGGTCGGGTCGCCCTTGAGCTGGTGGAGCATCGCGCCGACCGTCGCCACGACCGCGTAGCCGCTCAGCGCGTACGGACCGCTCACCTCCTTGATGCCGTGCCCGTAGGCCTGCATCACCTGGAGGTACTGCTGGTACGTCGGATCGTCGAGGGCACCGTCCGCGAACAGGGAGAGGACGTTGATCCCCTTGAGGTCCGCGCCGAGCGCGGCGCGGGTGGCGTCCGTGAAGCAGTACGACACCGCCGAGATCGCGCCGGTGTAGCCGACCGCCTTGAGGCCCTTGAGCGCGGCGATGCAGAACGAGTCGTTGCCGAGGATGTGCACCACACCGGCGCCGCTCGACGCCACCTGCTGCATCTGCGGGACCATGTCCGGGGTGCCGAGCGGGACCTTGACGATGTCGTAGTCGAGGCCGGCCTTCGCCATCGTGCGCCCGTGGTCGGCGTCGACGATCTCGATGGCCTGCGGCACGTCGATCACGACGAAGGCCACCTTCTTGGCCCCGGTCGACTTCGCGAGCGAGATCGGGAGCCCGAAGAACGTGGCCGACGGGTTCGCGGTGATGAAGGTCGACGTGGCGTCCGTCTCCATCTCCTTGCCGAACGCGTTGATGCTGACGAGCGGGATCCCCGCGTCGTGCAGCGGCTTCCAGACGGCCTCGGCGTACGCCGACTGCGGCAGCGCGACGGCGATGACGCCCTCCTGGACCATCTTGTTCGCGCAGTCGGCCGCGACCGCCGGATCGGTCTTCATCTCGCAGGTGACCATCTCGATCGGGTGGCCGCCGATCCCGCCGCGGTGCTGGTTGAGCCACTCAGCGGTGGCCGCGCCGGAGGGGATCTCGTCGGAGGCGTCGACGGTCGGGGTCTCGCCCTCGGTGAGTTGGCCGATCTTGACCGGCGTCCCCTTGGCGACGTCCGTCGGGCCGAGCAGGTCCTTGCCCGTGGGCGCCGACGAGGTGCTCCCGGTGCTGCCCGACGCGTTCGAGGAGTCGTCGGCGCAGGCCGCGAGCGCGACGAGGGAGCAGGCGACGGCGGCGACGGCCATCGCCCGCCGCAGCCCGGTCCGGGTGTGCGATCGGTCGGCCGCGCACGGGAGCGACCGCTCGAACGGGATCTCGCGCATGGTGCTGGCCCCCCTGTCCGTGCGTCGAGCACGCTCACCCTAGGGTGGAACAAACATTCGGTCAAGGGTGGTCGAACGGGGTACGGTCCGGGTGCCGGCTGGAACGACACCTCGAGGTGCGCTGTGGTGACACGGGAGACAGAGCTGCGGAGCGACATCGATCTCACCGATCGGACCCACTACCGCCAGGGCGTCCCGCACGACCTGTTCGCCGAGCTCCGCGCGGTCGCGCCGGTGGTCCGCCACCCGGCGGTCACGGTCGCGAGCGGCGAGGAGGTCGAGTTCTGGTCGGTCCTGCGCCACCACGAGGTGCAGGTGGCGAACCGCGACTGGGAGACGTTCACCGCGGTCGACGGTCCGGGTCTCGCTCCCGACACGATCTACCGCGACGCCGAGATGCTCGTCGCCTTCGACCCACCTGTGCACACCCGGATCCGGCGCCTCCTGAGCGCGGGGTTCACGCCGCGGATGGTCGCCCGGTTGGAGGACGACATCGAGCGGCGCAGCGAGCGCATCCTCGACGACGTCGTGGCGCGCGGCGACGACGTCGTCGAGTTCGTCTCGGAGGTCGCCCACGAGCTGCCGATGCACGTGATCGCCGACATCGTCGGCATCCCCGACGAGGACCGGCCGTGGGTCTTCGAGCAGACCGACGTCCTGCTCCGGAACTTCGATCCGGATTCGGGCATCAGCGAGGAGGAGGGGCTCGTCGCCCAGGTCGGCCTGTTCGAGTACGCGCAGCAGTTGTCGGAGCGGAAGCGAGCGCACCCGACCGACGACATCTGGACGCAGCTCACGCAGGCCGAGGTGGTGGACGACGACGGCAACGCCCAGCAGCTCACCGGACACCAGCTGGACGCGTTCTTCATGATCCTCTCGGTCGCCGGGAGCGAGACGACGCGCAACTCCCTGAGCCAGGGCATCCTCGCGATGGCGGAGGCGCCGGAGCAGTTCGCGCTGCTCGGCCAGGACCCGGAGGTGCTCCCGACCGCCGCCGACGAGGTGCTCCGCTGGTCGTCGCCGGTGCTGATGTTCACCCGGACGGCGACCCGCGACGTGGAGCTCGGCGGCGCACCCGTCCGGGCCGGCGACCGCGTGGTCATGTGGTACCCGTCGGCGAACCGCGACGACCTCGTGTTCGACGACCCGTTCCGCTTCGACGTCCGCCGGACTCCGAACCCCCACGTGGCGTTCGGCGGCGGCGGCCCCCACCACTGCCTCGGGGCCAACCTGGCCAGGAAGGAGATCCAGGTGATGCTGGGTGCGCTGGCCCGGAGGTTCTCGGCCATCGAGGTCGTGGAGGCGCCCGGGTGGATCGGCGCCGGACCGGTCCACAACGTGGGGGTGTCCCTCCACCGCCTCCCTGTGCGCCTCGTCGTCGCCTGAACGACGACGCCGGGTCAGGCAGACGGCGGCGCGCCGCCGATCAGTCCGGCCACCGGCGCCGTGGCGATCACAGCGGTCTTCTCCCACGTGAACTCGAGGATCCCGTCGTGGCCGTACCCGCTCTCCTTGATGCCGCCGAAGGGGAGCTCGTCGCGGACCTGCATGTAGCTGTTCACCCACACGTTGCCCGCCTGGACGTCTCGGATCATCCGCTGCGCGCGGCCGAGGTCGTTGGTCCAGACGCCGGCAGCCAGCCCGTACCGGGAGTCGTTGGCGATCGCCACGGCCTCCTCGTCGGTGTCGAACGGGATGATCGTGGCGACGGGCCCGAAGATCTCCTCGCGGCAGATCCTGATCGAGTTGTCGTCGGTGAGGAACAGGGTCGGCTCGACCCAGAACCCGTTCGGCAGCGACGGCACCACCTCGGCGCCGTGACGACCCCCGAAGACGAGGTCGGCCTCCTTCCGGCCGAGCTCCAGGTAGCCGACGACCTTGTCGTACTGGTCCTGGGAGACGAGCGGCCCCATCTCGGTGGCGGGATCGAGCGGGTCCCCGATCGTGATGGCCTCGGCGATCGCCCGGACGCGATCGATCACCTCCGCGAGCACCGGCCGCTCGACGAGCATCCGTGAGCCGGCGACGCACGCCTGGCCCGCGTTGAAGTTGTAGACGGACGGGATCGTCAGGCCGAACGCGGCGAGCTCGAGGTCCGCGTCGGCGAACACGATGTTGGGCGACTTGCCGCCCAGCTCGAACGTGCTCGGCGTGAGCGTCTCGGCGGTCGCCTGCTGGATGAGCTTGGCCGTTGCCGACGAACCCGTCATCGTCACCTTGCGGACCGCCGGGTGGCGCACGATGGCGTCGCCCACGTGGCCGAGTCCGGCGACGACGTTGACGACGCCCGGTGGGAACGCGTCGGCCAGGAGCTCGGCCAGCCGCATGATGCCGGCGCCGGCCTGCTCGGGCGCCTTCGCGACGACGGTGTTGCCGGCGGCGATGGCCCGGGCGACCTTCACGCAGAACATGGCGATGGGCATGTTGTACGGCACGATGACCGCGACGACGCCGAACGGCTCGCGGCGCGTGAGCCCGAAGGTGTTCGGGTCGAGCACGGCGCTGCGACCCGCCATGGCGGCGACGGCGTCGTGCGCGGCGCTCCGCCAGACCTCGACCATGGCCGGCCCGTCCATGGCCTCGCTGACACCCAGCAGGGTGCCGTTGTCCGACGCCTCGATCCGGCCGAGCTCGGCGCCGTGCTCCTCGAAGACGGCCGCGGCCCGCTCGACGTAGCCGGCGCGCTCCTTCGGCGCCGCCGCCGACCAGCGCAGGAACGCGGCCGCCGCGGCCTCGACGGCGCGGTGGGCGTCCGACGGGTCGCTGTCGGGCAGGTGGGCCACGACCTCCCCGGTCGCCGGGTTCCGCGACACCAGGGAGACGCCGCTCGCGGCGGGCTCGAGCGCGCCGCCGATCAGGTTGCGGTAGCGGGGTGCGTCGGCCATCTGGTCCTCCGGGTCGGGGTCACGTGGGCTGGAACGGCAGGGTCTCCCAGCCGCGGACGCTCGCCGTGTGGGCCTTGCGGCCGCGGTCGCGGTCGACCGTCCACGCCGGCCACCGGCGGAGGATCTCGTCGAGCGCGACCCGGCCCTCGAGCCGGGCGAGCGCCGCGCCCAGGCAGTAGTGCAGGCCGTACCCGAAGCTCAGGTGCGGCCCGTCGTCGCGGTGGATGTCGAACCGCTCGGCGTCGGGGAAGTGGCGCTCGTCGCGGTTGGCCGCGCCGTTGAGGAGCAGGACGACCGAGCCCTCGCGGATCGTCGTGCCGAGGACATCCACGTCGTGCGCGACGTAGCGGGCCTGCACGGGCGACGGCGCCTCGTAGCGCAGCACCTCCTCGATGCAGCGGTCGACGAGGCCGCGGTCGTCGTGCACCTCCCGGCGCTGGTCGGGGTGGCGCTCGAGCAGGTCGACCGTGAAGCCGATCAGCCGCGTCGCCGTCTCGTTGCCGGCGCCGGCGACGACCCGCGTGTAGGTGACCACCTCGTCACGGGTGAGCCGGCGGCGCGTCCCTCCATCCTCGATCTCGGCCTGCAGCAGGTCGGTCATGAGGTCGTCCGACGGATGGCGCGCCCGCCAGTCGATGTAGTCGGAGAGCACGTCGTCGGTGACCTCGAACGTGGTGTCGTCGATGTCGGACGGCGCGCCGTCCACGATCGCGAGCCGCTCGTCGGTCCGGCGGCGGATCTCCTCCTGCGACCCCTCCGGGATGCCGAGCAGGAAGCCGATCGTGCGCATCGGGACGAAGGCGGCGAAGTCGGCGACGAGGTCGAGCTCGTCCTCGCCGACGAGGGGATCCAGCGCCGCGGCGCAGTACCTCCGGACCAGCGGCTCGATCGTGGCCATGCGCCGGGGCGTGAACACGCGGGACAGCAGGCTCCGGTGGAGGTCGTGGATCGGCGGGTCCTCGAACAGCACGATGCCGGGCGGGAGCTCGATGCCGTTGTCCACCACCGCCCGGATGACCTCGAGCGTCGTCCCCTTCCCCGACCGGTACGCCTCCCAGTCGCGGAGCGCGGGCTCCACGTCCTCCCAGCGGCTTAGGGCGAAGAAGTCGTGCTCGTCGTTGCGGTAGAGCGGTGCCTCGTCGCGCAGCCGCCGCCAGACCGGGTACGGGTCGTCGTCGATCTCGGGGTCGTAGGGGTCGTAGGTCGGTCCGCTCCGGTCCAACGCGGTCACCATGCGGCCCCCTGCGGTCCTCGTCGTGCGCTCGTGGCCGGCGACCCTGGCGCCCCGACCGGTCAGGCCATAGATTGTCGGACCAAACAGTCGTTCCGCAACCGCCAGGGGGAGTGGGTCATGGGTGAGGTGCGATTCGACGACCGGGTCGTCGTGGTCACGGGCGCCGGTCGGGGCATCGGTCGTGCCCACGCGCTGGCGTTCGCGGAGCGCGGCGCCCGCGTGGTGGTGGCCGACCACGGCGTCGCCATCGACGGCGCCGGGTCGTCCGACGAGCCCGCCGAGGCGGTGGTCGCGGAGATCCGCGCCGCCGGGGGCGAGGCGACCGCGTGCTTCGCCGACGTCGCCGACGAGGGGGAGGCGACCTCGATCATCTCGACCGCGGTCGACACCTACGGGCGCCTGGACGCGGTGGTGAACAACGCCGGCATCAACGACCCGGCGCCGTTCGAGGAGCTGACGCCGGCGCGGTTCCGCCGGATGATGGACGTCCACTTCTTCGGCACGCTCCACGTGTGCCTCGCGGCGTGGCGCCACTTCCTCGACACCGGCGACGGCCGCATCGTCAACACCACGTCGGAGGCGATGCTCGGCGGCGTCCCGCAGCTCACGAGCTACGGCGCGGCGAAGGGAGCGGTGTTCGGCCTGACGCGCAACCTGGCGACCGAGGCGAGCGGCACGGGCATCCGGGTGAACGCGGTGGCGCCGCGTGCCCACACCCGCATGTCGGGGGCGGAGAGCGAGCGCCTCGCCCGGGTGTTCGGCATGGACGAGGACACGATCGCGCTGGTGAACGCGAGCATGCCGCCCGAGCTGTGCTCCCCGGCGGTGCTCTACCTCGCGCACGGGTCGTGCACGCTGAACGGCGAGGTGCTCCGCGTCGGGATGGGGAGCGTGACGCGGCTCGCGGTCCTCGAGACGGCGGGGTCGCTCGGGGACCCGGCGACCCCGGAGGAGGTGGCGGCGGACCTGCCGTCGATCCTCGACGTGGCCGGCGGCCAGGTCCGCGACGCGGCCTCGATGGCGACGTGAGCCGGACCGACGGACGGGAGGACGGTCGGATGGTGCAGGACGGGAGGCTGGGCGGGCGCCGGGTCGTGGTGACCGGCGCGTCGAGCGGCATCGGGGCGGCGGTCAGCTGCGCGGTGGTGGCGGCGGGCGGCAGCGTGGCGATGCTGGCCCGGCGCCAGGAGCGCCTCGACGAGCTCGGCGCGGAGCTGGGCGACCGCGCCGTGGGCGTCCGCTGCGACGTGACCGACGACGAGGCGCTCGACGCCGCGATCGGGACGGCGGCGGAGCGGCTCGGCGGGTTGGACGGCGTGGTCGCCGTCGCCGGGCGCTCGATGGTGGGGACGCTCACCACCGGTGATCCGCAGCGGTGGCGGGCGCTCTTCGACCTCAACCTGGTCGCGCCGCTCGCGACGGTGCGCGCGGCGGTCGGGCGCTTCGCCGACGTCGGGCGGCGCGACGTCGTGCTCATCGGGTCGACGGCATCGGTCCTCCCGATGCCGGGGACCGGGATCTACTCGGCCTCCAAGCGCGGGCTCGAGGCCGCGTTCGAGACGTTGCGGTTCGAGCTCGCGTCGGCGGGCATCAACACGAGCCTCGTGCTGCCCGGCATGTTCGAGACCGAGGGCCTGTCCCTGGAGGGCGTCGAGTTCAACGGGGACATCCCGCCGAACGACTACCCGATGCTGACGCCGGGCACGGTGCCGGCCGACCCGGCGGTCCTGGCCGACATCGTGGCGTTCATGATGGGGCTCCCCGAGGGCGTGTGCATCAACGAGCTCGTCGCCCGGCCGACGGGGCAGCTCAACCCCTAGGCGGGCGGCCGACCGCCAGCACGGCGGCGTCAGCCCCCGAGGTTCTGCGGGCTGCAGCGACCGTCGGGGTTCGTCGACACGTCGGGCCGCCCGTCCGGCTGCATCGACATCCAGCCGTTCCAGAACCCCTCGAAGTACGGACCGGGCTGACCGGCCTCCGCGTAGAAGCCGTTCGGGTCGTACACCTTCGCCTCCGGGTACGGGTACGGGCACGCGACGGACGTCGCCGTCCGCGTCCACCGGATGATGGCGAAGCCCAACCCGTACGACGAGTACGCGGCGCAGAGGATCAGGAACATCACGAGGAAGGTCCCGAGCGCCGGTCGGGCGTCGAACAGCCGGATGCGCCTCGTGAGCTTCTCGGCGACCGTCCTGCCCGTGTCGTCCCGGTACACGAGGATCGCCGCGGGGATCATCACCAGCGTCACCAGCGACGACTCCCAGAGCAGCGGGAACTGGTACGCCTCGCCGCCGAAGATCGAGCCGAACGGGATGACCTGCGAGTAGATGTACAGCCCGGCCCGGACGCAGAACACCTCCAGGAGCGCGTCGTAGACGAAACCGATCGGGTACACGAGCAGCGCGAGGGAGACGAGCGGGTGGCGCGCCCAGAACGACTCCACGCCGCCACGGCGCTGGAGGCGCCGCAGGAGCCAGACGGCCGGGAAGAACGGACCGAAGTAGAAGGTGACGTAGCCGAGGACGACGAACGGCTCGATCGTCGGCGAGAGGCGGACGAGCGGCCAGTCGTTCGGCAGGTGCCAGAGCTGCGGGTTGTAGACCGCGTACGGCGCCCAGTTCATGATCGGGTCCATCCACACGATGGCGCTGGTGGCGAGCGCGCACAGGAGGATCGGGTGGCGGGGGTAACGGCGCCATGCGACGACCATGGCCACGACGACCACGAGGCCCATGCCGATCGTGCCCAGCTGGAGCTTGGTCATCCACGTCGTGTCGCCGAAGAGCGGCTCGACCGGTCGGGGCGCTCCCGTGACGTCGGGGTTGGCGACCCGGGCGGTCAGCTCGCCCGGCCGCTGCAGGTGGAAGCCGATGAACACGACGAACCAGAACGCGGCGAACCCCGTGAGCGCGATGGCGACCGAGCCGAGCGTCGTCGTCCGCCGCGGGGGTTGGCCTCCTCCGTCGTCGGCGGCGCGGAGGTCGACGTCGATCCGGCGGGACCCGAGCGAGGACGCCATCAGAGCGCCCCGAACCGGCCGACCAGGTGGGAGCGCTCGCCGTCGGGATCGAGCTGCCTGGCGACCAGGTAACCGGCTCCCATCCACCCACGGTGCGCGTGCCGGCCGAACGACAGGTACGTGCCCGGCGCACCGCCGGCCGACGGGACCATCCTCACCCGCTCGAGCGCGTCGCGGACGCCGCCGGGCGTCAGCGGGTGGGCGTCCGCGAAGGCGTGCAGCAGCACGGTGGCGAAGTCGCGGTTCATCACGGGCACGCAGTACTCGGGCCGGCGGCCGTACGCGGCGTCGAAGCGGTCGAGGAACTCCTGGCCGACCGGGTTCGCCTCGTCGTACTGGTCGATGCCGGTCCACCCGAGGATGGCGTTCCACATCACGGGGTTGATCCAGGCGTTCTGGAACGCGGTGCCGGCGTAGCGCGGCGGGTCCCACCCGAGCTCCGCGAGGGCGGCGCTGATGCCGACGATGCCGAACCCGAACCCGCAGTGCACCAGGGCGTCGGGCTTCGCGTCCCGGACCTCCTGCACCTCGGCGACCACGTCGTGCGCCGTCTGCGGGACGGAGACCTCGGCGACGAGCTGGAGGCCCCGCCGGGCGCACGCGGCGCGGAGGTTGCGCACGTAGGTCTCGCCGACGAGGGACCGCTCGACGACCGCACCGACCGTCGTGTGGCCGTCGTGGGCGATCAGGTCGGCCCAGAAGATCGGCTCGTCGGTGAGCGAGCCCTGCGGGAGCGAGAAGGTCCACTCGCCGAGCCAGTCGTCGGCGCCGGTCATGCTGATCCCGGGCACCCGGAACCGCTCCTCGATCGCCTCCCGCGTCGGGACGCAGTTGTCCGTGATCGCCGGCCCGAACACGGCCAGGCAGCCCTCGTCCACCAGCTCGCCGTACGCGTCGACGACCGCCTTGATCGTCCCCTTGGGGAGCCCCTCGACCTCCCGGCAGACGATCTCGACCGGCCGGTCGATCACCCCCTGCTCGAGCCCCTCGCGGAACACCATCTCGAAGGGCCGGACCAGGTCCTTGCGCATCTCGTCCGGGTACGCGGGCGGCAGCTTGAAGTCGAACAGGTACCCGAGGCGGATCGGCTCCGCCTGGCTCTCGTAGGTCACGACGCTCCCCCTACCGGCCGACGGATCCGGCCGGCGGCCGTCCCGACGATCGATGGACCCGAGCGGGTCCTATCATGTGAACCTGACATTTGTTCCACATCGGACGCTACCGGCGCCCCGCCCGGTCGGTCAACGAGGACGGTCGGCCCCGTCCCCCGACGACAGGTACGCGTCGATCAGCTCGGCCAACCCGGCGGTCACCACGGGGTCGTCGGTCAGCGGGCCGGCGATCGCGGCGCGCGCCGCGTCGCGGAGCGGCAGCCCCTCCTTCGAGAGGCGCGCCGCGGCCACGAGCACGCGCGTCGAGGCCACCTCGCGCAGACCGGCGTCCTCGAGGCGGCGGATCAGCTGCCCGATCTGCACGAGCTGCGCCGCGACCTCGGGGGCGACGCCGGCCTCGTGGGCCACGACCTGCTCCTCGATCTCGGGCGGCGGGAAGTCGAGCTCGATCGCGACCATGCGCTGGCGTGTCGAGTCCTTCAGGTCCTTCAGCACGCTCTGGTAGCCGGGGTTGTAGGACACGACGAGGCAGAAGCCCGGTGCGGCGTCCAGCGTCACGCCCAGGCGGTCGATCGGCAGCTGCCGACGGTGGTCGCCCAGCGGGTGGAGCACGACGGTGGTGTCCTGGCGCGCCTCGGCGACCTCGTCGAGGTAGCAGATGGCCCCGTCGCGCACCGCCCGCGTGAGCGGCCCGTCGACCCACACCGTGTCGCCGCCCTGGAGGAGGTACCGGCCGACGAGGTCGGTCGCCGTCAGGTCGTCGTGGCAGGAGACCGTGACCAGGGGGCGGTCGAGGTCGTGCGCCATGGACTCGACGAAGCGCGTCTTGCCGCACCCGGTCGGGCCCTTGAGGAGGATCGACAGGCCCTGGCGGAACGCGGCGGTGAAGACCCGGTCCTCGTTGCCCACCGGCACGTAGTACGGACGCACGTCCCCGGTCATGCGGTGCTCCCTTCGACGCGGAGGCGCCGCCGCGCCCGCTCCTTGCGCTGCGAGGTGGTGCGCTGGACCTCGGCCAGCCGCAGCGCGACGGCGGCCAGCGGTCCGGAGCCCGGCGCGAGCCGGTCCGCGGTGGGGAAGCTGGCGTACGCAGCCGTGCCGAACACGCGACGCAGCGCCGGCACGTCCGCGTCGGCGCCGATGCTCAGGCAGAGGCACGCCGTGCCCCGGCGCCGGGCCTCGGCGAGGGCCCGGCGGGCGTCGGCCTCGGCGTAGGCGCCCTCGTAGCCGTGGTCGTACGCGAACCCGTCCGACAGGACGACGAGGAGCCGCCGCACCGTGCCGCCGTCCGCCTCGAGCACCGACGCGCCGTGTCGGACGGCCGCTCCCATGCGCGTGTAGCCGCCGGGCGCCAGCCGGTGGAGCCGGCGCCGGGCGCCGAGGTCGAAGGCGCCGTCGAAGCGCTTCACCGGCAGGACCTGGACGGCGGAGCGGCCCTGGGACCGGAACCCGTAGAGGGCCACGCGGTCGCCGAGCACGTGCAGCGCCTGCGTCAGCTGCCCCGCGGCCGCGACCTGGTGGTCGTGCACGCAGCCACCCGACGGGCTGGGTTCCTGCGCGGAGCCCGAGACGTCGAGGAGCAGCAGGACGGAGAGCTCACGCCGGTTCCGCACGCTGTCCACGTACAGGCGCTCCTCCGGGGAGCGGCCGGCCGCGAGCTCGACGCGGGCCTGGACGACGGCGTCCACGTCGAGGTCGTCGCCCTGGGGCTGGCGGCGACGGCGCTCGAGACCCAGGCCCACGTGCGCCAACGATCGCCGGGCGGTCCTGGCGTCGTGGCCGGCCGGCGATCCGGTCTCGTCGGGCTCGACATCGACCTCGCTGACCGTGCACCAGCCGTCCCGGTACCGGCGCCGGACGGCATCCCACTCCGGGTAGCTCACGGACCGGTGGTGGAGCGCCGCCACGCCCTCGGCGAGGTCCACGGTGGTGCTCGACACGGCCCGTCCACGCCCGACGCGACCGCCGTGTCGGGTGCGGTGGGTGGCGGCCTCGGCGCCGGGTTCGCCCTCGCCCCGCGACCGGGAGGTGCCGAGCAACCGCTGGAGGAGCCGGCCCACGGCGCCGCCGCCCCCGATCGGGTTCAGCGTGTCCGCGCCGCCGGGCGCGTCGGTGTCCTCGTCGTCGTCGAGCTCCCGCAACGTGTCCCGCGCCGAGCGCGGGACGTGGCGCGCCGCCGCGTCCCGGCCCTCGGCGATCCGCTCGGCACGCACCGAGCGCGCGCGGACGGTGCCGAACACCGGTGGCGCGCCGTCCACCGGTTCACGCGAGCGGGCGAGCGCGAGCGACGCCGCGGGCCCGTCGGTGCGCGCCGCCACCGACCCATCCGCGAGCGATCGCAGCCCCGGTGGCAGGAGGTCCCGCGACGCATCGAGCGCCCGGTGACCCTCGATCGCCACGTACCGCTCTGCCGTGCCGCGACGCCCGAGCGAGGTGAGGATCGTCGGTGCCAGGCTGCCCGCGCCGACGAGGCAGGCCTGCACGGCCACCGCGGCGAACCGGTCCGGCGGCGCGAGGTCGGGGTCCACGTGGACGGTGGTGCCGTCGGTCCACGTCGGCTCGCCGGAGCGGCCGGGTGCGACCGCGAGCGGCGTCCCTGCGATGGCGGACGCGACGAGGTCCAGCGTCCCCGGGCCGGCGTCGTCGTCGGGATGACCCAACATTTGTTCCACCGTAGTCTGGCGGGATGATCGACTTCTCGGGGCAATGCGTCGTCGTCACGGGTGCCGGCCGCGGCATGGGCCGCCTGTACGCGCTCGAGCTGGCTCGACGCGGTGCGTCGGTCGTCGTCAACGACACCGGTTCGACGATGGGCGGCGCCGGCGTGGACGCATCCGTCGCGGACGAGGTCGTCGCGGAGATCGAGGCGGCGGGCGGCAGCGCGAGCGCGTCGTGCGACTCGGTCGCCACGGCGGCGGGCGGGCAGGCGATCGTGGACCTCGCCCTCGCCGAGCACGGACGCCTCGACGCGGTCATCAGCAACGCCGGGATCCTCGGGTCGCACCCCTTCGATGAGCTCCCCGCGGACGACTGGTACCGCATGGTCGACGTCCACCTCCACGGCGGGTTCCACGTCGTGCAGCCCGCCTACCGCGCGATGAAGGAGCGCGGCGGCGGGCGCTTCGTGTTCATCTCCTCCTCGGCCGGCGTCTTCGGCCAGCCGAACTCCGCGCACTACGGCGCGGCCAAGGCCGGCCTGGTCGGGCTCTCGAACGCGATCGCCGTGGATGGCGCGGAGCACGGGATCCGCTCCAACACGGTGCTGCCGTTCGGCTACTCGCGCATGGTGTGGGAGACGCTCGGCGAGTCGGCGTCCGATCCCGAGGTCGCGGGCTTCTTCGCCGCGATCGCGCCGGAGCGGGTGGTGCCGGTCGTGGTCCTGCTGGCGAGCGACCGGTGCCCGGTCACGCACCACAACGTCTCGGCCGGCGCGGGCCGGTTCGCCCGGGCGTTCGTCGGCCTCGGCGAGGGGTGGCTCGCCGCCGACGGCGAGGCGACCGCGGAGGACGTCCTGGCGAACTGGGAGGACGTGTCGGCCACCGAACCCCACACGGTGCCGAGCTCGATCTTCGACGAGGTGGCCGAGCTGTGCGCCCGGCTCGGGATCGCGATCTGAGCGAACGAGCACCCGAGCGGTCGTCGGCCCACCGCCGAGCTCGTCGGGATCCGACCGCTCAGGCGACCGATCCCTCCGAGTTCGGAGGTGAGGGGCCGGGGCTCAGGGCCGCGACAGGGCGCCGCGGAGCACCGAGCCGCGTGCGAGCGCGAGCGACGCGTCGGGTCCGGCGTGGAGCACCACGCCCTCCGGCGTGAGGAGCATCTCGTAGAGCGAGCGGGCGCGGATCGACGCCGAGGCGCCGCGGGGCACCAGGGAGCCGTCCTGCTCGCCGGCGCGGATGAGCTTCTGGAGCCGGTTCACGTAGGTGCCGAAGAGGGCGCCGAGGTCGACGGAGTCGGGCGGCGACTGGCGCAGCCACGCGAGCTGGATGCGGAACTCCTCGCTGAAGCGCTCGAGCAGCTTGATGTTGACCCACAGGAGGGCGTCGAGCTGCTCGATCGTGGACCCGGAGGACGTGAGCACCGCATCCCACGCCGCGGCGAACGTGTGCGAGAAGGTCTCCATGATCGCGACGAGCAGCTCGTCCTTGGACCGGTAGGTCCGGTACACGGTGCCGGTGCTGAGGCCGGCGCTCCGGGCCACGTCGCGCATGGTCGTGGCCTCGTAGCCGCGGCGGCCGAACTCGGTCCGGGCGATCGAGCGGAGGAGCGCGGCCCGGTCCTCCTCGTCGGCGCCGTCGGACCAGGTGGCGATCGCGACGTCGGCGGCCCGGCGCGCCGCGGATCGGTCGAGCGCGGCGTCGCCCGGCGCGCGGTGGGCGATCCCGTGCAGGTACACCTCGCACTTGAGCGTGGGCAGCCGCTTCGCGGCCTGGCTGCGGTGGAAGGTGCCGATGCCGACGTGCAGCATGCTCTGGCAGATGCGCTCGGCGAGCAGCGGTGCGTCCACGTCGCCACGGACGTCGCCGGTGCCCTGGCCCGACGTGAGGAGCCGGGTCATCGCGTCGGTGATGGCGGTGGGCGCCTGCTCGGCCAGCTCGACCAGCTCCGCGGTCGCCGTGGCGGGCGGCTCGTAGAGCGTCAGCAGCAGCGCGGCGCGGTTGCGCACGGCGCACGCGGCGATCTGCTCGCCGAGCTCCACCACGCGCTGCTCGACCGTGAGCGACTCGTCCCGCAGCGACGCGGTGGCCCGCTCCGCGACCTCGTCCAGCTGGTCGCGGTAGCGCTGGACCAGCTCGACGATCAGCGCGTCCTTCGACTCGAAGTGGTGGTAGAGGCTGCCGGGCAGGATGCCGCACGCCTCGCCGATCTCCTTGAGGGACGTGCGGATGCCGGACGAGGCGAGCAGCGACGCCGCCGTCTCGAGGATCTCCTCGCGGCGCTCGCCGTCGTTCAGCATGGCCGCCAAAAGTACCGGATCGGCCCGCGGGCGGAACCCACCGCACGAGCCGCCGGCACCGGTTCGGTCGACGTCGTCATCGGACGGGACGGAACTCCAGGTGGAGCTCCGTGAGGCCGCGGAACAGCCACGTCGGCAGGTGCTCCCAGCGCCGGTCGTCGGGAGGGCCGTGGTGCGCCTCGGACACCCGGATGTCGTCCATCCGGTCGAGCACGCGCTCGATCGTGACGCGGGACTCGGAGCGTGCCAGGGACTGGCCGAGGCAGGAGTGGGCGCCGCGGGAGAAGGCGAGCTGGTCCCGGGCGTTGTCGCGCTCGATCCGCACCTCCGCCGGGCACTCGAAGCGCCGGGGATCACGGTTCGCGGCGCCGTTGACCAGCATCACGGACATCCCGGCGGGGATGGTGACCCCGCCGAGCTCGGTGGTGCGCCGCGCCATCCGGAAGTGGGCCTTGATCGGGCTCTCCAGGCGGAGCATCTCCTCGAGGAAGTTGGGGATGAGCTCCCGCTCGGTGCGCATCCGCTGCTGCTCCTCCGGGTGCTCGGCCAGGTACCGGAGCGCGAACGTGAGCAGGCGCACGGTGGTCTCCTGACCGGCGGCGAAGATGAACGCCGACTCGCGCGCGATGTCGTCCACCGACGGGACCGTGCCGTCGGCGAAGGTCGCCTGAGCGAGCTGGGTGAGCACGTCGTCACGCGGCTGCGAGCGCCGCTCGGTCACGTAGCGGGCGAACGAGTCCTCGAAGAACGAGAGGGGATCGCCGGTGACGGGGCTGCTCTCGTCGTCGAGGTGGCCGACCTGCCGCTCGAACCACGCACGGAACCGGGGCATGTCGTCCTCCGGCACGCCGAGCAGGTCGGCGATGACGATGCCGGCGAAGGGCGAGGCGTACTGGCCGCTGAACTCGACCTCGCCGTCGTCGACGAACTCGTCGAGCTTCTCGTCGGCGAGGCGCCACATGAAGTCCTCGTTCCGCTTCATCTGCTTGGGCGTGAAGAGGCGCCACATGATGCTGCGGTAGTCGTTGTGCTTCGGGGGGTCCATGGTGACCATGAACTCGTGCATGGGCAGCTCGGTGCGGTGCGCGTCGATCACCGGATCCGCGTCGTCGCCCTCGACCGGCACCGGCAGGCCCGGGAAGGGGCCGGTCGGCGAGTTGCACGACGAGAAGGTGGCGTGGTCGCGCAGCACCTCGACCTCCTCCTCGTGGCCGGTGACCACGGCGAGGTCGTAGCGCTCGTCGATCCAGACGGGCCCCTTGGTCCGCCGGATGTGCTCCCAGTAGGGGTACGGATCGTCGTACAGCGACTCGTCGGTGAAGAAGTCGCAGGTCTCGAAGTCCTCGGCCACCGTCGCACCTCCGCTCACCGGCGGACAGTAGCGGCTCGATCGGGCGGAACAAACCTCTGGTCAGCTAGGGTCCCGCGACGTGGGCCGGTGCGAACCGACGGGCGCGACCGGCACGGCGGCGGTCCGGGGAGGGTCATGGGTGCGTTGATCATGGTGGGCACGCTCCTCGGGTTGATCGTGCTCATCGTCGGGGTCGTCCTCCGGTTCGACCCCGAGGCCCGGTCGGGCGCCGGCAGCGAGGAGTCGTCCGGGTGAACGAGCTCACCCCGGTGATGGTGGCGGGCATCGCGTTCGCGTACGTCGGCGGGCTGACGTTCTTCGGCGCGGGGGTGCTCCTGAGCATCCGGCGCCGCCGCCTCCACCCGCTCCTCCTGCTCTGCATCTCGGCGCTCACGTTCTCGTGGATCGAGGCGCCGTACGACTGGGCGATGTACGCGCAGTTCCCGCCCGCCATCCCTCGGATGCCGTCGTGGTGGCCGTTGAACGTCACCTGGGGCGGGCTGCCGTCGGCGGTGCCGATCGGCTACATGTCCTACTTCATCCTCCCGCCGGTCATCGGCGCCTTCGTCGGCCGACGGCTGGTCGGGCGCTTCGGCTGGCGGCGGCCGCAGGCGCTCCTCGCGACGGGGTTCGCGGTCGGGTTCCTCTGGGCCATGTTCTTCAACGCGGTCGTCGGCGCACGCCTCGGCGTCTTCCACTACGGGCGCGTGATCCCGGGCCTCGCGCTGTTCGCCGGCACGAAGCACCAGTACCCCGTGTACGACGCGGTCGCGATGGGCATCCAGGCGATGGTGTTCACGTACCTGCTCGGGCGCACCGACGACGAGGGCCGGACGGTCGTCGACCGCTGGGCCGATTCGACCATGGCCACCCGGCTGCGATCCGCCGCGGCGTCGGTCCTCGCGTTCGTCGTCATCGGCCACGTCGTGTACCTGGCGGTGTTCCTGCCCCACCTCGTGACGAAGCAGGCGGGGCTCGTCACCGAGGCGCCGGCGGGCCAGCTCTTCGAGGGCGTGCCGAACCAGCCGAGCTGACCGGGCGCGCGGCCTCGGAACCCCGGCACGCCCGCGGCGTCAGAGCGCGAAGGAGTAGCCGCCGTTCAGCGGGAGCGTCTGACCGGTGATCCACGAGCCGTGGTCGCCGGCGAGGAAGACGGCGAGCGCACCGGCGTCGTCGGGCTCGCCGGGGCGGCGGATCGCGTAGCTGCGCAGGATCCGCCGGGCGACGTCGCCGTCCGGGTCCGCCCACACCGCCTCGGTCGCGGGCGTGCGCATCGTGCCCAGCGAGATGTTGTTGGCGGTGATGCCGAAGCGGCCGTTCTCGCGGGCCAGCGCCCTCGTGAGGCCGGCCGCCCCGGCCTTGGCGGCGCTGTACGCCGCGTTCCCCGGGTCGCCGTTCCGCGCCGCGTCGGACACGATCGTGATGAGGCGCCCCCACCCCGCCCGCACCATCCCGGGCAGGACCGCTCGGGAGCAGTGCATCGGCCCGTAGAGGTTGACGCGGACGAACGGCTCCCAGTCACGGGCGTCGGACTCGGCGAACGGCCCGCGGACGCCGAAGCCGTCGGCCCCGGCGTTCCCGGCGTTGTTCACGAGCACGTCGACGTGCCCGGCCTCCGTGACCGCCGCGTCGACGGCGTCGGCGTCGGTGACGTCGAACGCCGATGCCGTGGCAGCGCCACCCGATGCGGCGAGCTGCTCGACGGCGGACGCCGCCCGACCCGGGTCGAGGTCGTTGACGAGCACGTGTGCACCCGTCGCCGCGAACGCGCCGGCGATCGCCAGCCCCACGCCCTGGCCGGCGCCCGTGACGAGCACCCGCCTCCCGCTCAGGTCCCCGAGGTGCGCCATCCGCCCATCATGTTGCGTGCGACGGCGCCGGGGCGGACGAGGGCCCGGTGCCCGGGACGAGGCCGATCCGGAGAGTGGAGCTGATGGGACTCGAACCCACGACCCCCTGCTTGCAAAGCAGGTGCTCTAGCCAGCTGAGCTACAGCCCCGGAGGAGGCGAGGTTACCCGCCCGGCGAGGGGGCCCCGGCTCGCCGGGCGGTCCGTCATCCCTCGGGGACGAGCGTGTTCTGCCGGGCGACGATCCACCACCGCCCGCGCTCCCGGACCATGACGTACAGGGCGACCATCTGGTGACCGACGCCGATCGGCGTCCCCGCCGGGTCCGTCGCCGTGGCCCGCTTCTGCACGAGCGCCACGTCGGGCCGCACGAACGTCACGTCGCCCACCTCGTAGCGAGCGTGCTGGTCGCGGAGCGGACCGGCGAACCCGCGGACGTGGGCGTCGACGATCTCGTCGATCCCCGCCACCGCCGCGCCGGTGACCGCGACCTCCCGGGCGTTGGCGGCGAAGTGCCGGGTGGCGAGGGCCGGGTCGTTGCCGTTGAACCCGGCCTCGACGTCGGCGATGACCGCCGCGATGGCCTCGAGGTCGGCGCCGTGGTCGCCGGCGTCGTCGATGGTGGGGACGGTGGAGCTGGTGGTGGAGGGCATGCCGGCCAGTGTGCGACCTCCAGTGGACTTGAGGTCAAGGATCCGTCGCGATCCGAGCGGGGGGACCGCCGGAAGGAGCGCCTCAGCTGGTCGCCGCCCCCTCGGCGGGTCAGGCCCGGGTGCCCCTACGGTTCCGTGCCGTGACCGCACCGAACGTCCTGCTGATCATGACCGACGAGGAGCGCTACCCGCCCCCGTACGAGGACGACGCCATGCGGGAGTTCCGGCGCACGCGCCTGCCGGCGCGGGAGCGCATCCGCTCGTCGGGGCTGGAGCTGCACCGGCACTACGCGGGGTCGACGGCCTGCACGCCGAGCCGGGCGACGCTGTTCACCGGTCAGTACCCGTCGCTGCACGGCGTGTCGAAGACCTCGGGCACCGCCAAGCAGCCGCACGACCCCGCGATGCGGTGGCTCGACCCGAACTCGGTGCCCACGCTCGGCGACTGGTTCCGGGCGGGCGGCTACCGCACGCACTACCGGGGCAAGTGGCACGTGAGCCACGCGGACCTGGAGATCCCCGGGACGCACGACGGGCTCATGGCCTCCGACGACGACGGCAACGTCATCCCCGCCGCGCTCGAGGCCTACCGCCGCGCCGACCGCCTCGACCCGTTCGGGTTCTCGGGGTGGCTCGGCCGCGAACCGCACGGCGCCGCGAAGTCCGACAGCGGCACCATCCGGGACGGCGTCTTCGCCGAGCAGGTGGTGGACCTGTTCGCCGACCTCGTCGACGCCCGGGACGACGGTCCGTGGCTGGCGGTCGCCTCCTTCGTCAACCCCCACGACATCGCGTTCGCCGGCGGGCTGTACGAGCTGCTGATCGGGCGCGAGCCGGCCGACGCCACCGTGCCCCCGATCGCCCCCGCGCCGTCGCAGGCAGACTCGTTCGTCGGCCGCCCCGCGTGCCAGGAGCGGTTCCGCGACGTGTGGCCACGTATGGTGGCGCCGCAGCCCGCGGACGAGGCGTACCGCCGCTTCTACCACCACCTCCACCAGCTGGTGGACGCCGCGATCGGTCGGATCCTCGACTCGCTCGAGGCCTCGGGCATGGCGGACGACACGATCGTCGTCTTCACCTCCGACCACGGTGACCTGCTCGGCGCGCACGGCGGTCTGCAGCAGAAGTGGTGCAACGCGTACGACGAGGCCACCCGCGTCCCGTTCCTCGTGTCGGGTCCGGGGATCGCCGACCGACCGGGCGGGGTGTCGGTGCCGACGAGCCACGTCGACCTCATCCCGACGCTCATGGGCCTCGCGGGGATCGACCTCGAGCGTGCCCGCGCCGGCGTGGCCGAGGAGCACGACGAGGTGCACGACCTCCCCGGCCGCGACCTCAGCGCGGTGCTCACCGGTGCCGCGGAGCCCGGATCCGTGCTCGCGCCGATCTACTTCATGACCGAGGACGACGTGACCCGCGGGCTGACGCAGACCAACGTGCTCACCGGCGAGCCGTTCGACCCCGTCCCACCCCCGTCGAACATCGAGTCCGTGGTGGCGCCGCTGCCGACGGGCCCGGGCGGCGAGGACGAGCTCTGGAAGCTCAACCGCTACTACGACCGCCTGGACGGGTGGGACGCCGAGCACGGCATCGCGCCGGACCCGTTCGCCGGGCCCGCCGCGGAGGTGGAGCTCGAGCTGCACAACCTCACGGCGGACCCGGAGGAGCGCACGAACCGCGCGGCCACGGACCCCGGCACCCTGCGGACGCTCTCCACCGTGCTCGAGTCCGAGCGGGACCGGAAGCGGCTGGTGCCGCGGCTCCGCAACCCGTAGCCGCGGCGTCCGCTACGACGCGTCGCCGAGGCCGAGCACGCCGTCCAGCCGGTCGAGGAGCTCCTGCTCGGACGGCTTCACGCCCTTGGACGCCCCGGCCACGGCCGCGCCGATGTCCGCGAACCAGCGGCGCACCTGCAGCGACTCCTCGGCGGGGATGCCCGCCAGCGCGTCGACCGCCTTCGCCACGTCGCCGAGCAGCGCGTCGACCACCACGTTCGGGGTGCCGCCCTTGTGCTGCTTCGCGTCGTGGCGGGCCTGCTTCTGCTCCGCCTCCGGGACGATCTCCGCGATGAGCGCGTCGGCCGGGCCTGAGTGCGCGGGCCGGGCGATGGCCTTGGCGCCGGCGCTGGTCTCCTTCACGACCGAGATCGGCCCGTGGTCGCCCACCAGCTCGGTGGCGAGCATGATCGCCACGGGCGCGTCGGTCAGGGCGTGCCACTGCTCCTCGGAGAACGCGGATCGATCGGTCACGGTGGGCTCCTTCGCCGGGCCGCCGCCGGCGTAGGGGTTGGCGGCGCCGCGCAGCCTACGGGGCGAGGTGGAGCCGTCGTATCCGCAGGGCCGAGACCGCGAAGACGATGGTCACGATGACCGCGGTGCCCTCGAGGTCGAACGAGTCGACACCGATCAGCACGAGCCACGCCACGACCAGCCACCCGGCCGACCACAGGTGGATGCGCGCTCGCCGCCGGGAGAGCCGGGTGTCGATCATCAGGTTCATCAGCGCGAGGCAGAGGGCGATGATCGTCAGCGGCAGGACGATGTAGCGGACCGACCGCTTGTCGGCCGCCTCGGCCGCCGGCGGGAGGATCCGTGACATCGCCACCGCCACCGCGGTGATGCAGATGTGGAAGGGGAAGTGGCTGAAGATCCAGCCGTGGCGCCGCAGCGGGTTCCGTGGCAGGCCGCTCGGCGGGATGTCCGTGAAGTACAGCCACCAGATCGCGAAGATCAGCACGAACGTGAGCGGCAGGCCGACGAGGTCGATCTCGTCCAGCGGCTCGTGGGTCGCGGTGAGCCCGATCTTCACGAAGGCCTCGCCGAGCATGATGATCGTGAACTCGCCGAAGCGGTGGATGATGTGGTGCTCGTCCAGGTCCGCCTCGTCGGGGCTCGACGACGGCAGAGCGAACAGGGCGATCGCCAGGATCCACGGGACGATGTACCAGACCTCGCCGAAGAGCGGCGTGGCCCCGAAGATCACGGCGGCGATCACGCACCGGAGCGCCCGGCGGTTGAGGCGGGTCCGGTGGTCCGGCTGGTGCTTGGCGACGGAGCGGAACTGCAGCGCCAACGTGACGAGCACCGCGGCGAAGATCGGGCCGACGGCGTCGCTGAAGTCGCCGTGGGTCGTGTCGGAGGCGATCGCCATCCCGAGCACGAGGATCATCTGCAGGATCATCAGCGTGCGGAGCCACGAGCCCGTCAGCGTCACGCGGTTGAGCAGCAGGGTCGTGCAGAGCCACGTGCCCCACATCATCGAGAACACGAGGATCATCCAGATCACGCCCTCGGCGGTCGTGTCCTGGGAGTAGGCGCCGGAGAGCACCACGATCGACGCGACGAAGACCAGGTCGTAGAACAGCTCCAACCACGACTGGTCGGGTGCCGGTGGGCCGAACGCGGGTGGTGCCGGCACGTTCCGGCGTTGCTCGGGCGGGGTCGTCACGGACCACAGCGTAGGGAGCGATCAGCCCGACGCACGGACCTCGTACGTGCAGGCGTGCGCGCCCTGGATCATGTGGGTGGTGCGCTCGATGGTCGCGTCGGGCAGCGCGGCGCGGAGGAAGGCGATCTCGCTGGAGCACGCGTGCGGGTGCTCGCTCGCCACCGAGAGGATGGCGCAGTTGTGCTCGGTGACGCGGAAGGCGCCGTCGTCGAGCTCCTCGAACGACGCGAGGTAGCCGTCCTCGTCCAGGATCGCCGCCAGCTCCCGCGCCCGTGACGCGAGGTCGGGCAGCGGCTCGAGCCGCCGGCGGGCGCGGTCGATGCGCTCGTCACGGCGGCGGTCGAACACGTCGTCGACGGCCCCGTCGTCGAGGTAGGAGAGCAGCTGGTTCGTGAGCTCGCCGTACGCCGTTGGGAACAGCGGCGCGGCCGCCGCCGTCGTGTGGAACACGCGCTCGCTGCGGCCGCGCTGGCCCTCGCGCCGCGGTGCGTCGACCGCAGCGACCAGCCCCGCGCCCTCGAGCCCGGCGAGGTGCTGGCGGGCGCCCGACACGGTCATGTCGAGCGTCGACGCGACCTGGTCGACGGTGGCCTCGCCCCGTCGCCGCAGCGCGTAGAGCACCGAGCGCTGCGCGGCCGACACCGTCGGCGGGGCCGCCGGCGACGACGACGGCAGCTCGACCGGGGTGTCGGGCGGCGGGGCGGTCACGCGGACCATCGTGGCACCGGTCGGTGCTCCGGCAGCAGGAGGTGGCTGTCGCCGAACTCGTGCCAGCGGTAGCCCTGCCGGAGCGCCTCCTCGTAGGCGACCTCCAGGACCGGGCGCCCGGCCACCGCCTCGAGCATCTCGAGGTGGCTCGCCTCGGGCTCGTGCCACCCGGTGAGCAGGCCGTCGACGGCGCGCACCCCGGACGCCGGCGTCACGACGAGCTCGGTCCACCCCTCGCCGGGGTGGGTGGTCCCGTCCTCGTCGGTCACCGTCTCGAGGGCCCGGACCACCGTGGTGCCGATGGCGACGACCCGCCCGCCTGCCCGGTGGGTCTCGTTGATCCGACGCGCCGTCGCCACCGGCACCGAGTAGCGCTCGGGGTACGGGCGCTCGTGGCCCTCGAGCGACGCCACGCCGGTGTGGAGCACCAAGGGGCTCACGCCGACCCCGCGGGTGACGAGGGAGGTGATGACCTCGGCGGTCACCGGCCGGCCGGCGGACGGCATCTCGGCCGAGCCAGGCTCGCCGGCGTAGGAGTTGCGGTAGGCGTCGATCGGCCAGGTCGCCGGGACGTAGCGGTAGCGGATCGGGCGGCCCCAGTGGTCGAGGTAGTCGACGACCGCTTCGGGCAGGTCGAGCGACGCCACCCACAGCCGCTTCGAGCCGGGCATGCGCCCCCAGGGCGTGATCGTCGCCCGGCCGGGGAGCCGGAGGGTGGTCCCGGTGACGTCGCGGTCGTGCGGCACGGTGGCCGCGCCGTCGACCGGACGGCGCAGCTCGACGAGCCACAGCCCGGTCGGCAGCTCGGTCGACAGGTGGACCACGACGTACTCGCCGTCGGGCGTCGAGGCGTCGACCGCCGCGGGGATCGTGGCCGACGTGTTGACGACGACCAGGTCGCCGGGGTCGAGGAACGAGGCCAGGTCCGCGGCGGTGGCGTGCACCGGAGGCCGGTCGCCGACGGAGGCCATCAGTCGCACCGCGTCGCGGCGACCGAGCGTGAGCTCCGGCGGCTCGGTGGCCTCGAGCTCGTGCGGCAGGTGGAAGCGCAGCGGTGCCGTGGTGGGGGCGACGCCTTCGAGGGGCGCCGGCGCGGGGGCGGTGGTCGTGCTCATGTCGTCACCACCTCCCGGGCCCGGTAGCGACCGGACGGTCGGTCGCCGTCGACGAGCGCGAGGATCCCCGGGACGCTCGCCTCGGGGAGCGGGCGGTCCGAGATGTCCTCGCCGGGGAACGCGTCCTGGTGCATCTGCGTGCGCATGTCGCCGGGGTCGACGGTCAGCACCCGCAGGTCGGGTCGCTCGACGGCCAGCACGGCGCCGACGTGGTCGAGCGCGGCCTTGGTCGCGCCGTACCCGCCCCACCCCTCGTACGCCTCGATCGAGGCGTCCGACGTGACGTCCACGACGGTGCCGTGGTTGGCGACGAGCGCCGGTGCGGCGAGCTGCACGAGCCCCAACGGGGCGACGACGTTCGTGTCGAACAGGTCGCGCAGCCGGTCGAGCGGGTAGTCGGTCAGGGCCGGCAGGGGCGACGGGCCGAGCCCGCCGGCGTTGTTCACCAGCAGGCGCAGCGCCGGGCCGGCGACCTCCACGAGGTGGCGGCGGTGCTCGGGATCGGTCAGGTCGCCGGGGACGTCGATGACCGACCCCTCCAGGTCGGCGGTGGCGGTGGCGAGCGCCCGGCCGTCCCGGGCGTCCACGACGACGCGCCAGCCGGCGTCGACGAGGGCCGCGGTGAGGGCCTTCCCGAGCCCCCGCGACGCTCCGGTGACGATGGCGGTTCGCTGCTCCATGGGGACCTCCCGGGTCTTTGAAACAGTTGTAACTGCTTCAACTCCGGAGGGCAAGGGGGTGTTCCCACCGGCCGGTCCCACGCACGACGGGATCCCGCCGGGTCAGGGCGCGGCGGGGAGGTCGGGGATCCCGAACACGCCGCCGTCCTCGCCGGTCCGGGCCAGCGACCGGTACCGCCGCCCGGCGAACCACCAGCGGCCGTCGACGCGCCGGTAGTCGTCCCGGTAGAGGCCGTAGGCGGTCGTCCAGCGCTCGTCGGCCGCGCCGCGCCGGAGCTCGCACATGAACGTGCGGCCCGCGGCGGCGTCGGGGTCGCCGCCGACCGACAGCGTGACCAGGGTGTTGAGCGCCACGAACTCGAAGAAGTCGAACCGCTCCACCGCGCCGCCGATGAACGCGCCGATGCCGTCCGGTCCGGTGGCCTGCATCGGGTCCCTCGTCACCGTGTCGAGGTGCAGCACCGCGTCGGGCAGGAACAGCTCGGCGAGGTGGTCCCAGTCACGCCGCGTGACCGTGTCGGCGTACTCGGCCTGGAGCCGGTTGATCGCCAGGTGGTCCACCGTCTCGGCGAGGAGCGCCGGATCGATCTCGTGTCCGCTCACCGGTCCGCCTCCCGGTCCGTGGCCGGACCCTCGGTCCCCTCAGTCGCCGCCGCCACCCGTCTGCGACGCGGTCGGCGACGTGAGGGTGCCGTCGTCGCCGAGCGAGAAGAACGTACCGGCCCTCGTGCCGAAGTACATCCGGCCCTTCCACACCGACGGCGTGGACTCGATGCAGCCGCCGAGCGGCACCGTCCAGATCTCCGGTGGGCGGACCCGCGGGTTCGACACGTCGTAGCCGTGGAGCACCCCGTCGCAGTCACCCTGGATGAGGACGTCGTCCACGACGACCGACGACTGCCAGGTCGGCCCGGTCAGGTCGAACGACCAGAGCTCGGCGCCGGTGCCCTGGTCGAGCCCCACCACCTTGCCGCCGTTGGTCGGGGCGATGACCACGCCGTCGTGCAGCGCGGGCGTGGTCCAGAAGCCCGCGGGGTTCGCGCCTCGGTCGTCGTACTTCCAGACGAGCGGGTCGTCCGGTCGGCGCGGGTCGAGCTTCATCAGCTGGCCGACCTCGGCCGCGCGCTCGTTGCTGCGCTCGTACTCGACCGCGACGTACAGGAACCCCTCAGCGTCGATCACGACCGAGGCGTCGGTGTCGTCGCCCGTCCAGAACCGGAACGTCCGGGTCGGCGTGCCGCCGGTGCGGAGCGGCCCCACGTCCCAGCCCGACACGAGCCCGCCCGAGTTCGCGAAGTACACGGTGTTCCCTGACATCGCGACGGAGTTCTCGATCGACATCTCCTTGGCGCGGTTGCCCGCCAGGTCGTCGATCTCCTGCTGGTCCCACCCCGGCGTGTGGAAGACGAGCTGCGGCGCCACCGTCACCTTGCCGTCCGCGCCGTAGGCGCGGTTGAGCTTCACCGCGTGGAACTGGCTGTTCTCGCCGCCCTCGAAGAGGTAGTCGTCCAGGACGAGGCCCGAGCCGTCCCAGTCGTCGTTCCAGAGCGTCGGCGAGACGTCGTGGGCACCGAGCTTCCACAGCACCTGCGCGGTCGGGCCGCGGTCGATGGCGATGACCCGGTAGTAGTTGTCGCGGCTCCCCGTGTAGACGAGCGGGAAGCCGTCGGGGTCGATCGTGACGGAGCCCTTGATGATGTCCCCGGTCGGCAGGGGCGGGAGGATGTCGGCGCCCGTGTCGGCGTCCATGAAGTGGACGGCCCGGTCGTAGGCACCGAACACGACCCAGGTGCGACCTTCGCGCTCGAACACCGCCGGCTGGCCGGTCCACCCCGATCCGCACCACGTCTTCGTCTCGCCCTTCGCCGACGAGGAGGCGCACATCCCACCCTGCTTCGGGTAGTACCAGCGGACCTTGGGGGCCGTCGGCACGTCGCCGCGGCCGTAGTAGGTGCGCGTCGGGTTGCCGCGGAAGGTGAGGATGCCGGGCACCTTCGACGACCACATCCGGCCGGAGCTCGCGGGGTTCACGAACTGGTCGGTGCCCTTCGCCGGGACCTGGGTGAGGTCCTTCGACGCGGTCCGGGCGCTCGCCGTGGTCGTCGCGTGCCCGGCGTCGGACGCCCCCGACGTGCCCGACGCCGCGTCCCCCCCCGACCGCGGTCGCGCCGTCGGTCCCGTCGTCGTCACCGCCGCCGAGGAGGGACGCGCCCGCGGTGGCGATGCCGAGCAGCGCGATCACGGCCACGGTGCCGACGAGCAGCTGCCGCCGGCGCGCGGCGTCGGCGGTGGGCGGACGGGACGTCGGGCGTGGGCGCCGGACCCGATGGGCGTCAGCCGGTTCGGGGTCCCAGGGCCCCGGACCACGGTCGCTCATGGGCGTCAATCATGGTCGACACCGGGTCGCCGGTGGACGGACCCGGCCGGCTCCGGGCGGTGCACGCCACGCGGTCGCCAGGGGAGCCCCGCGGACTCGCCGAGCAGGTCGGCCGCCAGCCACGCGATCGACAACCACATCTCCGTGCCCTGGAGCCCGGCCGGAGCGCCCGGCTCGAACGCGAAGCCGGCGCCGCGCTCCCACCGCCGCAGGGTGTCTGCGAGCACCGCCGCCACCGCGTCGCGGAGCTCGGCACGGCGGTGGTCCGTCTGGCGGGCGCAGAGCCAGAGCGGGTGCACGACGTCGAGCACGTTGCACGCGCTCCGACCGCGCTCCACGAACCACCCGTGCTGCCGCGCGTGCGCGGCGACCGTGTCGATCACGGCCTCCGGGTGGAGCACCGGTTCGCCGAACTGCGCGTAGGTGCCGCGGGTGAGCCGGTAGAAGCCGTTGACCGGCATCAGCCAGCCCCAGTCGGCGTGCGGCCGCCCCCACATGCCGGTCAGGGGGTCGACGCGGGTCGCCAGCCAACCCAGCACCACCTCCAGCCCGCGCGTGGAGCCGAAGTGGCGGCGGTTCAGGTGCACGGCCGTGCCCCAGAAGTCGACCCACGAGCCGGCGGGCCACGCGAGCTCGTCCCACGGGAGGGCGTCGAGGCGGCCGAGCAGCTCGTCCGACGGGAGGTCCTCGACCACGTGCACGGGGTGGCGGGGCGCCGCGCCGAGCACCTCGAGGGCGTAGCCGACCGACAGCACGCCGTAGTGGCGGTACTCCGAGTCGAGCCGCAGCGCCAAGGGGTCGCCGCCGAGCTCGGGCTCCCCCGGGTCGGTGAAAAGTCCCGTCACCGGATCCTGCCGGTCCTGCAGCCACGCCACGAGCTCGTCGGTCGGACCCGCCCCGTCGGTGGAGCCGAACGCGCCCGCCACCTCGATCGCGTCGCAGGTGGGCCGGACCGCGGGCGGTCCGCCGGGCACGTCGACGAACCGGCCGACGCCGCCCGGGTCGAGGTCGCGGCACCGCTCGAGCACCTCGGGCCACTCCTCCGCGG